>JAEZVV010000032.1 GCA_023443095.1 Pseudomonadota bacterium | reverse complement strand
CGACAGACCGTTGAGACGCTCGAAAATCGCCGGCGCGTAGTTCTGCAAGATGCCGAACGCCGTCGTGGTGAGGAAGAAGAAGGCAAAACACATCCACACCGCGCCCGAACTCAGGAAACCGAACGGCGCTTGAGCGCTCGCCGCCCTCTGCTCGGCGCTGTGGCGCACATCCTGGATCATGTCGCGCCGCCACCACAGGACGGCGAAAACCAGCGCTGCCACACTGGCTGCGGCAAAAGCCGCCGCGTGCCAGCCGGCGACGCTGGCGATGCTGACCATGAACACCGGCGCCGCGGCCCAACCCAGGTTGCCCACCAGACCGTGCACCGAAAAGGCATGGCCCAGGCGCACCGGCGCCACGTTGTGGTTGAGCAGAGTGAAGTCGGCCGGGTGGAAAACGCAGTTGCCCAGGCCGGCGATCACCGCCACCAGCATCAGCATGGGGTAGCTCTGCGCCAGCCCGAGCAGGAGCGCCGCCGTCGACAGCAGAGCCAGGCCGCCGAAAAGCGCCGGCCTGGCACCGACGCGATCGACCACGAAACCGGCCGCCGCCTGACCGACCCCGCTGACCACGAAAAACACACTCATCAGCAGGCCGGCTTCGGTGAAGTTCAGGCCGAAATCGGCCATCAGCCAGGGGAAAAGCGGCGGCAGAAGCAGGTGGTAGAAGTGGGAAGTGCCGTGAGCCAGGCCGATCAGGCCGATCACTTCCGTGTCGTGGCGAACGCCGCCGGTGCCCGCATCCTGGGTCCTTGTCGGCGCCGAAGTGGTCGAAGTTGTGTTCATGCCTCGAATCTAGCAAAGCGGCGCAGGGAATCCCCGCCCTGCCTGCGCCAGGGTTTGCGTCAGGCCAGTCTGCAGCCGGGGCCGTCGGATGCGATAATCATCGTTGCCCATCCTCAAGGATTTCCACTCATGCGCCGCAACCGCTATTCCCAGCGCGCGCGCCAATCCGCCGACGCCGACACCCTGGTCAAGCTGGCCATGCGTTTGTCCGAGTCCGGCAGCCGGATCGAAGACCGGCTGTGGGAACGTCGACTGGCCGAACTGATCAACGACCGCCTCGCCCGCCGCAGCGACGATGCGATCGACACCGCCCTCGACCAACTGGCCCGCGACAATCAGCGCGGCTACGACGACCTGGCCGACCTGGCCGAGGCCTGCGCCGAAAGCCGTACGGTCGAGATCAAGGGGGTCACCCACGACGCCCTGCTGCTGGTGGTGCCGCTGCTCGCGTGGTCGCGCTACCGCCTGCCCGCGGCCACCCTGGCCAAGAGCGTGGCCGAGAATCTGCGCGTGCAACTGCAGGGCCACCTTGCCGCGCGCGAAGCGCGCATCGCGGTGGCCGACTTCCTGTTTTCGATCGACCAGCTGCCCGAGGCCTTCTCCGACGTCCGCGCCACGCTCGACGCCCTGGTCGAACACATCGACGCGGGCGTCTTGCACATCGACCCGGGCAAGCTGCGTGAACCGGTCTCGATGCTGGCCGACACCCGCTACGCGCTGGCGGTCGTGGCCGCGCCGGCGGGCGGCGCCCTCTTCCACTGGCAGGAAACCGGTGTCGACCCCGATGCCAAGACCACGGCGCTCGCCGCGTTCAAGGAACAGGCGAGCGCCGTGATCCAACCCGTCATGACCGGCTGCCGCTACCAGGTCTTGAGCCCGCAGGCCTTCCACAACGGCCTGCGCCAGGGCGACCGCGAACTGCGCGAGTTCTCGCTCGGCGCCGCGGTGTCGTACTTGCGCCTGGCCTACGAGATCGCGCCCGCCGAAATCACCGCCGCGGCCGGGGTGTTCGAAGACACCCGCGGCAACCTGCAGATGGGGCCGGAAGTGCGCATCGGCCTCTCGAAGTCCGAGGACGAAGACGCGGTGATCGAAGGCGTGGTCTGGCCCCTGCTCGGTGACGAGGAGGAGCAGACGCTCGAAGACATCGAACGCGCTTTGCGCGAGCTTGGCGTAAGCCGCATCACGATGCACACGCACCGCTTCCCGCTCGAGTTCTGCGACGACTGCGGGGCGCCGATGTTCCCCACCACCAGCGGCCACGTGGTTCATGCCGAGCCCCCGGAGGACGCCGAGGAGCACCCGGCCGTGCCGCTGCACTGAGTCCGCTCGACTGCCATGAAAAGGAGGGCGCCTTGTTGGCGCCCTCTTCTTTTTCAGCGGCGAGAACTCAATGCACGGTGCGCTCGAAGCTGAAATGCCCGTCGACGAAATCGACCGGGATCACGTCCTTAGGACCGAAGCGTCCTTCGAGCACGCGCCGCGCGATCGGGTTCTCGACGTGTTCCTGGATCGCCCGCTTCAAGGGCCTGGCCCCGTAGAGCGGATCGAAACCGACCTTGGCGATTTCATCGAGCGCGGCCTCGCTCACTTCCAGCCCGATGTCCTGCGCCGCCAGGCGAGCCTCGAGGCGCTTCAGCTGGATCCGGGCGATCGCCTTGATCGCCGCATCGCCGAGGGCATTGAAGACCACAATCTCGTCGATCCGGTTGATGAACTCGGGCCGGAAATGCTTGCGCACCTCGAGCATCACCGCGTCCTTGATCTCCTCGTGCGGCTCGCCCGCCAGACGCTGGATCTCGTGCGCGCCGAGGTTGCTCGTCATCACGATCACGGTGTTCTTGAAGTCGACCGTGCGGCCCTGGCCGTCGGTCATCCGGCCATCGTCCAACACCTGCAGCAGCACGTTGAAGACGTCGGGGTGCGCCTTCTCGACCTCGTCGAGCAGGATCACCGCGTAGGGCTTGCGCCGCACCGCCTCGGTCAGGTAGCCGCCCTCCTCGTAGCCGACGTAACCCGGGGGCGCGCCGATCAGCCGCGCGACCGAGTGTTTCTCCATGAATTCACTCATGTCGATGCGGACCATCGCCTCTTCGGTATCGAACAGGAACTGCGCCAGCGCCTTGGTCAGCTCGGTCTTGCCGACCCCGGTCGGGCCCAGGAACAGGAAAGAGCCGTAGGGCCGGTTGGGATCCGACAGGCCGGCGCGAGAACGCAGGATGGCGTCGGTCACTTTCTCGACCGCCTCGTCCTGGCCGACCACGCGTTTGCGCAGATGATCGGCCATCGCCAGCAACTTCTGGCGCTCGCCTTCCATCATCTTCGAGACCGGAATCCCGGTCGAGCGCGACACCACCTCAGCGATTTCCTCGGCACCGACCCGGGTGCGCAAGAGCTGCGGCTTGTCCTTCTTGCCTTCGGCCCGCTCGGCGTCTTTGAGTTTTTGCTCGAGCTTGGGCAGTTCGCCGTATTGCAGCTCGGCGAGCTTTTCGTACTGACCGGCGCGTTTGAGCTCTTCCATGCGGGTCTTCAGCTTGTCGATCTCGTCGCGCACAGTCTGAGCGCCGAGCACCGCGCTTTTTTCGGCCTTCCAGATTTCCTCGAGATCGGAATATTCGCGACCGAGTTTGTCGATCTCGTCTTCGAGCAGGCCGAGCCGCTTGATCGAAGCCTCGTCCTTTTCCTTCTTGACCGCCTCACGCTCGATCTTGAGCTGGATCAGCCGCCGGTCGAGCTTGTCGAGCGCCTCGGGCTTGGAGTCGATCTCCATCGAAATGCGGGCCGCGGCCTCGTCGATCAGGTCGATCGCCTTGTCGGGCAGGAAGCGGTCGGTGATGTAGCGATGGCTGAGTTCGGCCGCCGCGACGATCGCCGGATCGGTGATCTCGACGCCGTGGTGGACCTGGTACTTCTCTTTCAGGCCGCGCAGGATCGCGATCGTGTCTTCGACGCTGGGCTCGTCGACCATCACCTTCTGGAAGCGCCGCTCGAGCGCCGCATCCTTCTCGATGTACTTGCGGTATTCGTCGAGCGTGGGGGCGCCGATCACGTGCAGTTCGCCGCGCGAAAGCGCGGGCTTCAACATATTGCCCGCGTCCATCGCACCTTCGGCCTTGCCGGCGCCGACCATGGTGTGGATCTCGTCGATGAAGAGGATGATCCGGCCTTCCTCGGCGGTGACCTCCTTCAGCACGGCCTTCAGGCGCTCCTCGAACTCGCCGCGGTATTTGGCCCCGGCCAAGAGCCCCGCCATGTCGAGCACCAGCACGTGTTTCCCCTTCAGCGTGTCGGGCACCTCGTCGTTGACGATGCGCTGGGCCAGCCCCTCGACCACCGCGGTCTTGCCCACGCCCGGTTCGCCGATCAGCACCGGGTTGTTCTTGGTGCGCCGCTGCAGGATCTGCATCGCCCGGCGGATCTCGTCGTCGCGGCCGATGACCGGGTCGAGCTTGCCCTGGCGGGCGCGTTCGGTGAGGTCGATCGTGTATTTCTTGAGCGCCTCGCGCTGGCCTTCGGCTTCGGCCGAATCGACGCTGGCGCCGCCGCGCACCGAATCGATCGCAGCCTCGAGCGAACGGCGCGCCAGGCCCGCTTCCTTGGCCAGCCGACCGGCCTCGCCCTTGTCTTCGCTCAGCGCCAACAGGAACATCTCGCTCGAGATGAAGCTGTCGCCGCGCTTTTGCGCTTCCTTGTCGGTGAGGTTGAGCACCTTGGCGAGATCGCGTCCGACCTGGACTTCGCCCCCCGTGCCGGAGACCTGCGGCAGGCGTTTGATGGCGGCCTCGGCCTCCTTGCGCAACCGCGCCACATTGACCCCGGCGCGCTCCAGCAGCGAGCGTGCGCCGCCGTCGTCCTGTTGCAGGATGGCCACGAGCACATGCAGCGCTTCGATGTACTGATTGTCGTTGGCCACGGCGATCGACTGCGCATCGGCCAACGCTTCCTGGAATTTGGTGGTGAGTTTGTCTTGTCTCATCGATCTCGCTCTCCGAACAGGGCCATACCCGCGGGCATGACACGGACATAAGACTTCCGTAATTACATGGGGCCGGGCCCCGCGGCTGCAAGCGCTGGGGGCGACCCTTGTTAGCATCCGGTCTGCGCCGGCTTTTGGCGGCCAAGATTGCCCCTCTTCCTCGCCTGTTCGTCTTCCCTTGCGCCATTTATTGATCGCCGTCGTGCTCGCTCTGGGCCTTGTTGCCCCTGCCCAGGCGCAGGAGCCCGCTTCCGCGCGGGTCGCCCTGCTGACTCTGGCGCCCGAGATCCGGC
>JAEZVV010000009.1 GCA_023443095.1 Pseudomonadota bacterium | reverse complement strand
GTGTATCCGCCTCCAGGTTCGAAGGACAACACCGCGTCGGTTCACCGTGCAACTCTGGCTGGCGACGCGTCGGATTCCGTCGAATCGATACCGAGAAAAAGAACCATACCTTCACGATCCGCTAGGGCAACGGCGGTCATCTAGTCCCTCGCTTGAGACGAGGCCGCCGCTTGAACGCCGGAACATCGGTCGATGGCGACGCGTCTTCGCACCGCCCGCCAAACCGGTGCGTACTGTCTTTAGGTCCTCGACCCGGGACGGTTACGGCGCATCGCGAGCTGGCGTGGCGCCGAGTCGGGAATTCCGGTCGGCGCTGCCTCGTCGGGCGGGGAGCCTCGATTCCTGCCCGTTTGTTCGGGCGCATCCGCCCTGTCGGCGACGTCATCCTCGGATATGCGTCAGTTTGGTCGGACATCCGGGCCGGTGAGCAGAGCAGCCCTTCGGTTATGGTCGGCCAGGCGGAGGGATGAGGTGACGCTCAAGCAGGTCAAGGGTCCAGCCAGCGCCTTGTATCCGAGCTTCCATGTTGCGTTTTCTGCTGCCTTCCACACGGCCCCCTTGCAGGTCGACGGACCCGGATTGCTCGAGCACTATGGTCCGAACTACTACGCCGCGTTTGTGGTGGACTTGAGGGCTAGCACCTGAAAGCGTTCAACAAGAAGGTGGCTTGAGCTTCAAGCGGGCGGACGCAAACCTCTTTGGCCAGTTTTATGGCTTAAGCCGTGCCGATTCGGGCGAAGCGGGGCAGGAGCAGGTTTTCGTGGGGCGAACAACGTTGACGGGGGCCATGAGCGATCGCATTCCTGCTTTCATCCAATCAATGGATGTCCGGCCCACGGACCGGGTGCTGGAGATCGGGTGCGGGCATGGTGTGGCCGCAACCCTCATATGCCGCGTCCTGACATCGGGCTGTTATGTCGGCCTTGACCGCTCGCGGGTGATGATAGCGGCGGCATCGACCCGCAACCTTGAGTTCGTCGGACAAGGTAAGGCCGAATTCCTGCTGGGCGCGCTCGAGACTTTCGATTTCGGCCGCAGAAAGTTCGACAAGATCGTGGCGATGCGAGTGGGCCTGTTTCATCGCGAGCCCGAACGTGCCCAGCGGCTCGTGGAGTCGTGTTTGGCGTCGGGCGGCGAGCTCTTCGTCCAGTATGACGAACCCTGATCGACGGCGAAATCACAGGGGAAAGCGCGCCGGCCCGGACGGAGGCGTGCAGAATGCCGTGCCTCAGCTCTTCTGCCCCGCTCGCGGTGCGTTCCCGGCTCGCGCCTGCCCTGTAACGGACCCCTTCTTTGACAAGCAACGTCCTGGCGTACGCCTCGATCCGGGCTTCGGCCCTGGGCTGCCGCTGTTCACCCACGCTGCTTGAGCAGTTCGACGACGAAATGCTTGCAGCGCTGCGGACCTGCCCCGACATCGCAGCCCTGAACTTCTCCGACATCGAGTTCACGCTCGGATCCAGGCTCGACGGCATTCCCTCCGACCTTGGCACGGCGATCCGCACCCAGGAGATCCGGGTGATCGCGTTCTGCTTTCGGACCCGCCTGCGCCGCTCGCTCGCCTTCGTGCTGGACTCGCTTGAGCTGCCGGTTGACGGGGCCTACTTCCGGCCCGACCGTGGCCCCGACTTCCGGGGTGACCAGATCGTCGACACGCTGCTCGCCGCCAGCGTGCGCCGGCTCGGTTTCCGGGCCGCGGCGGGGGAACCATTGCCGACGCCGGCGACGATGGCGCTCATCAACTGCGCCCACCACCCCTACGTCGGGATCGTCGAAGACCTGCTGGCCCGCGGAGCCTCGACGCGCTTGGTGCAGGTGGTCGACGGCGACTACTACCCCATGAAGCCCGGTCAGTTCAGAAAGTCGAAGTGGGCCAACGAGCCGCGCGAAGTCCTGCTGCGCGCCTGGCAGTCATACGTGACTCAACCCGAAGGGTTCGGCCTGCCAGCCGATCTCGTGCTCAGGCTGGCCGCAGCCTCGGCCCCGAGCGTGAGGGCGCAGCTGAGCCTGGCGCCCGACCCTTCAGGCCCGGGATGCTTTCAGGCGGGCAAGGCCGCGGCTTTGCTGCGCGAACTTGCTGGCCGTTACCCGGAAGTCCGGGCCTAGTTGACTCGCGGCTAGCGTCTGTGGGCAGAGGTGCCGGCCGATGGCATCATCCCGGCCGGATCCGTGCCCGCCCGGGCCCGTGCCTTTCGAACTGACCAGGAAAGACAGCCATGCCACTGACGCTTTTCGGATCGCCGGGTTCGGGCTCGGCCGCGATCGAGATGGCGCTGCACGCCGTCGGGCTCGACTACCGCATCGTGCGCGCCTCGGAATGGGAGCCGGACTCGGCGCTGCCGCAGCTGCTCACGCTCAACCCGCTCGGCCAGATCCCCACCCTGGTTCTGGAAGACGGGACGGTGTTGAGCGAAAGCGCGGCCATCCTCATCCACCTCGGTCTGGAGTTTCCGGCCGCGGGCCTGCTCCCGACGGAGCCGGACCGGCGCGCGCGCGCGCTGCGCGGCTTGGTCTTCATCGCTGCCAACTGTTATGCGGCGATCTCGGTGGCCGATTATCCCGAGCGCTGGACGACAGCTCGCAGCAAGCCGGCACAGGAGCGCGTGCGCCAGGCCGCGCGTCAGCAGCTGCACCGGCGCTGGGAGATGTTTGCCGATCTGTTCGACGGCGACGATTTGCTGCCAGTGGCGCGCCCCGGAGCGCTGGCTTTTCTGGCCGTAGTGGTCTCGCGCTGGTCGGGAGCGCGCCAGCATCTGCAGAACACCCGGCCGGACTTTCACCGGCGCCTGCTTGAACTCGAGGCCCATCCCCCAATCGCCCAGGTGCTGCGCGATCACGCTCACGGCTGAGCCCGGGGCATCGGTCCATTGAGCGGTGCGGGCTGGCCCGTACGAGTTCCGGACAAGGAGTCCGAGCGGGGGCAAGCCGCGCCGGCGGAACCGGAACGCCTAAACGCCGGTCATGCTGACCTGAGCTTGAAGAGCGGCCCATGCCGAGCCGTGCGGTGTCGACCGATGGAGCGGACGAGGAATGCAGCAATCAAAGAGCGGTCCTGACAACGAGATTCTGAACTTCGGCTTGGAGTTGGCGATGGAATGGGGCGAAAACTGGCTGAAGCCAATCCAGGAGCGGCTTCATGCGAAGTATCCCGGCCTGAGCTCCGAAGAACGGGATCGACTGGATGTTATTTGCCGAGAGGCGATGAAGTTCGCTTATGAGACGGTCTACCGGATGGCGGAGGCGTCCGGCAAGGCAACGAGCCGAACGGACTTTGCTTCCGTTCTTGGGCAGCGGTATCCCTGGATCGACAGGAAAAACGCCGAACATCTTTTCTCGAAAGGCATGTATTACGCCTGGAAGGACTTCGGCTTTTGAGGCCTTGTCGCGTCGCGCCGGGTCGACTGATGACTGGTCTTAGGGCTTGTGCCGTCGGGCGTGCCAGGCGCGGCGCAGATAAATGCTCCAGCCGAGCCGCACGACGACATAGCCGGTGAGCGCGAGCAGGCTGGCGAGCAGGAAGATGCCGAAGGCGAGCGGAGTGCCAAGGCTGATCGCCCACTGGCCCAGGTGCTCGACCGAGGTGGCCGGGTGCAGCCAGTCCCAGTCGGGGGCGGGCGGAATGGTCTTGCCGGCGGTCGCTCCCAGCACGAACGCGCCGAGCTCGTAGCCGACGAGGTAGAGCGGGACGATGGTGACCGGGTTGGTGTAGAGCGTGGTAGCGAGGGCGAGCGGCAGGTTGACGCGGAACACCAGCGCGCAGATTGCCGCCCCCAGCATCTGCAGCGGGCCGGGAATCAGGCCGCAGAAGAGGCCGGCGGCCACCCCGCCCGCAGCCGAGCGGCGGTTGAGGTGCCACAGCGCAGGGTGGAAGAGGGTGTCGCCGAACAGCGCAAAAGCCTTGATCTCGCGGACTTTGTCCACGCTTGGCATCCAGCGGCGAAGGTATTTTCTCGGCATGGCGCGAGTCTAGCGACTGCGCTACCGGGTTCGCACCGGCCGGGGTCGGACCTGTCGCGGGATCTAACGCGCCACGGCGGGCTGGCCTGAATGCAGGAACCAGCGATTGATCACCACGTGGCGGGTGAACCATGACGAGCCCAGCAGCTGGGTGGCGAGCATGCGCTTGAGGCCTGCTGGCAGATGGTCAGAGATCGACGCGGTGTGGCGCGGGCCAAAGCGTTCGACCATTTTCAGCGCATAGGGTGCGAGCCGCACCGAGGAGTAGTCGCCGCGCGCGGCGATCAAGGTCTGGGCCGCGAGCATGGCCGATTCCACCGCCGGACGGATGCCTTCGCCGCTCTGCGCATAAGCCAGGCCGGCGGCGTCGCCGATCAGCAGCACGCGGTTGGCCACCAGTTCGCGCGGCGCGTGGGGGTAGAGCAGGTAGGCATGGCCGTGCAATCGGCTCGGGATGTCGGGCGGTACCCGGCCGCGCAGCTTGAGCCAGTCGAGAAACAGCTCGACGTGATCGGCGAGCCGGGCCTTGTCTTCGCGTCCGAGTCCGATGTTGAGGTAGTTGTCCTTGCGGAAGACCCAGCCGTAACCCTTGAGGTCGGGGCAGAAGTAGAGCTCGGGGGTGTGGCCTTGTGCGCCGCAGGCGGTGGCCTGTTCGGGGCTCATCTCGAACTCGATCTCCTGCGCGGCGACCACCGGTTCGCCGCCGTCGGGCTCGTCGTTGATCTGGCGCGCCACCGGGCAGAAATGGCCGCCGGCGCCGACCACCACGCGAGCAAAGATGGTGCCGTTGGCAAGCCAGCCGGCGGAGCTGCGCTCCAGGCTTTTCAAGGCAGCGGGCGGGGCGAGGCGGGCGCCGCTGGTCGCGAGCAGGAAGGCATCGAACTCGCAGCGGCGGATGCCGTAGCTCACCGGAGCGTCGTAACGGGTCTCAACCGGCTCTTCGCCGATCAGGCCGGTGACAAAGCCCGTGATCGGCGCCAGGGTATGGCCGCTCGCCTGATAGGCGGCGGGGTCGATCCCGAGTTCTTCCATCACCGCCGGGGTGACCCAGCCGGCGCAGACCTTGTCGCGCGGGAAAGCCTTGCGGTCGAGCACCAGGACGTCGATGCCGGCGGCCACCAACTGGCGGGCGCAGGTCGAGCCGGCTGGCCCGCCGCCCACGATCAGGACATCGCAGTGCTGGCTCATGCGAGCTCCGGGTAGAGGTGGCGCCGGTCGAGCGGCACCCGGTTGTCGCGCGGGCGGGCGAACGTGACCTGGAAGAGCTGTAGCGCGCCGGCGAGAAAGGCTGCTTGCGAGCCTGCCAAGTAGAGCCGCCACATGCGAACGAAGCCTTCGTCGTACATCGCCCGTACCCGGTCTTCGTTGGCGGTGTAGCGGGCGAGCCAGTGCTGCAGCGTGGCCGCGTAATGCAGCCTCAGGTTTTCGACGTCGAGAACCGAGAAGGCGTGGCCCTCGAAGATCTTCATCATTTCGCCGATCGAGGGCGGATAGGCGCCGGGAAAGATGCGTCTTTCGATCCAGGCGTTCATCGGCTGCGGCCGGTTGCGGCCGATGCTGTGGATCAAGCCGCGGCCGTCGGGCTTGAGCACGCGGTCGATCACGTCGCCCAGCACCGGGTAGTTGTCCACGCCCACGTGTTCGAGCATGCCGACCGAAACGAACTTGTCGCACGAGCCGCTCATGTTGCGATAGTCGTCGAGCACGTAGTCGATGCGCCCGCCCAGGCCTTCGGCACGAGCGCGCTCGCGCGCGAACTTCACCTGTTCCTCAGAGATGTTGAAGGCCCGCACCGTCACCCCGTAGCGGCGTGCGAAGTGCCGCGCCAGCCCCCCCCAGCCGCAGCCGGCCTCGAACACGACATCGCCGGGCTTGAGTTCGAGCTTGCGCGCGACATGGTCGAGCTTGGTCATCTGGGCGGCTTCGAGCGAGGCTGCGGGCTTGTCGAACACCGCGCAGGTGTATTGCATGGCCGCTTCGTCGAGCCAGAGGCGGTAGAACTCGTTGCCGAGGTCGTAGTGGTGGCGGATATGGCGGCGGCTGCCGGTCAGCGTGTTGGCGCGCGGCCGGTTGAGGTGGCGCAGCAGGCGCGCGCGCAGCGAGCTCTCGGGCAGGGAGTCGAGGCCGCGGTAGACGCAGGCGAGAAAGCCCACCAGATCGCCGCTGATGTCGATGCGGCCGCTGGCGTAGTCGTCGCCGGTATAGAGATCGGGGTTGATCAGCATCCGCCACAAAGCGGCGCGGTCCTTGATTCGGGCGCGGGCGATCGGCACGGCGCCGGGCGCGCCGCTGACCACTTCGCCGTTCCAGAGTTCGATTTCGATCGGCGGCTGCTCGCAGGCGGCGAGCAGCTTGCGCAGGGCCGATCGTTCTGGCCCCCAAGCGCGGCCGCGCCCGTGCATGGCGGCGTCGTGCCGGAGTTCGAGCTGGGCAGGGCTGTGTTCCATGGCAGTCTCCTCGGCCTGGGATCGGAGCGTGTCGCTGGCTTTGTGCCATGCGGCCGGCACGGCGACAAGCCCGTTGCCGGCGCTGCGCCTACACTCGGTCTCATGTGGATCGACACCCATTGCCACCTCGATGCTCCCGAGTTCGATACCGACCGCGACGCGGTCGCGGCTCGGGCGCGGGCCGCTGGAGTGCTCATGCTGGTTCTGGCGACGGGTGCGGTCTCCCATTTCGAGCAGGCGGCCGCTTTCGCGCGGCTTTATCGCTACGCCTACGGGCTGGGCATCCATCCGCTGTGGGTGGATCGGGCGCAGGAGGGCGATCTCGAACTCCTGCGCTTAGCCCTGGCCGAGCGGCGGGACGATCCGCGCCTGGTGGCGGTGGGCGAGATCGGCATCGACCTCTTCGTCGACGGCGTCGACCCGGTGCGGCAGGCCTGGTTTTTCGGCGAGCAGTTGAAGATTGCGCGCGCCTTCGATCTGCCGGTGATCGTTCATGTGCGCCGTTCGGCCGATGCCTTGCTCAAACAGCTGCGGCGGGTTCCGGTGGCGGGCGGAGTGATCCACGCCTTCAACGGTAGCCGGGAGCAGGCCGAGGCCTTTATCAAGCTCGGCTTCAAGCTCGGCTTCGGCGGCGCCATGACCTATCCGGGCTCCTTGCGTATCCGCCGGCTGGCGGCCGAGCTGCCGGCCGATTCCTGGGTGCTCGAGACCGACAGCCCCGATATTCCGCCTGCCTGGCTGCGGGTAGACGGGAAAGTGCTGCGCAACGAACCGGCCGAACTGCCGCGCATCGCTTCGACCATGGCCGAGCTGCGTGGCTTGCCGCTGGCCGAAGTTGCCGCGATCAACCGCGCCAATGCGGTGGCCGCTTTGCCGCGGCTCGCGCCCCTGCTCGAGGTCGGCTGAGTTTTCCGATGCGGACCGCCTGGCTCCTGGCGTGGGTGCTGGGTATCGCTGGGGTCCAGCAGCTCTCGGCCTTGCCGGCGACTGCGGTTTTCGTCGGTGCCGGCCTTGCCGCCCTGGTCCTGGCCGGTCTTGCGCTCGGGCTTGGGCCTCGTCGCCGCTGGGTTGCGGGCCTGGGCCTCGCGGCGGCGCTGGCGGCGGGTTTTGCCTGGGCCGGCTGGCGTGCGACCGAGCGTCTGGCCGATCAACTGCCGGCGGCCGACGAAGGGCGAGACGTCCGCGTCATCGGCCGGATCGATTCCTTGCCGGCGCGAGGCGAGCGGGCGTGGCGCTTCGAGTTCCAGGTGGAGCAGGTGTTGAGCCCGGGAGTCACGGTGCCAAGCGGCTTGTGGCTGGCCTGGTACGAGCCGGCCGCGGAACCGATCCCGGGCCAGCGCTGGTCGTTCACCGTGCGTCTCAAGCGTCCGCACGGCACTTTCAACCCGGGTGGTTTCGACCTCGAAGCCTGGATGCTCGAGCGCGACCTGCGTGCGACCGGTTATGTGCGCAGCGCGCCCGCGCCGCAACTGCTCCAGGCTTTCGTCGCCAGCCCGGGCGGCCTGATCGAGTTCGCCCGCTGGCGCCTGCGGGCGGCCCTGGAGCAGCGCTCCGAGGGACTGCGCTGGGGCGGGGTGCTGCTGGCGCTGGTGCTGGGCGACCAGCGCGCAATTGGAGCGAGCGACTGGCTCGTTTTCAACCGCACCGGCATCAGCCACCTGGTGGCAATTTCGGGCCTGCACATCACCATGCTCGCCAGCCTTGCCGCCTGGCTGGTGGGAGGGCTGTGGCGGCGCTCGGCGCGGCTGCTGCAGCGGGCGCCGGCGCAAAGCGCTGCCGCCGTCGCGGCCCTGCTCGTCGCGCTGGCGTATTCGCTTCTGACCGGCTGGGCGGTGCCGGCGCAGCGCACGTTTTTCATGCTCGCGGTGCTGGCCTTGGCACTGATGCTGCGTGCGCGACCGGCCGCGCCGACCGCACTCGCCGCGGCGGCCGCCCTGGTCTGCCTGCTTGACCCCTGGGCCGTGATGGCGCCCGGGTTCTGGCTGTCGTTCGGCGCGGTGGCGGCGATCTTCTGGGTCGTGGTCGGCCGCGTCCCGGCGGGGAGGGCGCCAGCGCGTAGCGCGGGCCTGAGTGTTTTGCGCGACATGGCGGGCACTGCGCTGCGGGTCCAGTTCGCCGTCACGCTGGTGCTGGTGCCGCTGCTCGCCTGGCTTTTCCACCAGGTGTCGCTGGTCTCTCCGCTGGCCAATCTGCTGGCGATTCCGGCGGTGAGCTGGGTGGTGACGCCGCTCGCCCTGCTCGCGGCCCTGGCGCTCGCCTTGCCCGGACCGCTGGACGGGCTGTGCCGCGCCTTTCTGGTGGCCGCGGACTCGGTGTTTGCCGCCCTGATGGCCTGGATCGAATGGCTGGGCGGCCTGGCCTGGGCGAGCCTGCCGGTGGCGGCACCCAACCCCTTCGTGTTGACGCTGGCGCTTGCCGGCGCAGCCTGGCTGCTGGCGCCGCGCGGCTGGCCGGCGCGCTGGCTCGGTGGCTTGTGGATGGCGCCGCTATTTGTCTGGCCGCCGGAGCGCCCCGCCGCGGACGAGCTTTGGGTGGGCGCGATCGACATCGGCCAGGGAGCGGCGGTGCTGATCGAAACCCGCGACACCACCTGGCTCTACGACACCGGCCCGCGCCACTCGAGCGAAAGTGATGCCGGGCAGCGCCTGATCCTGCCTTATCTGCGTGCCCGCGGCATTCATCGGCTCGACGGTCTGGTGGTGTCGCACCTCGATTCGGACCATTCGGGCGGCGCGGCGGCCATTCTGCGCGAGATGCCGGTGGCGCGGGTACTGAGTTCGATCCCGCCCGGCGCTGCGGCACTGGGCGGTCGTCCGGCAGTGGAAGCCTGCACCGCCGGCTCCCGCTGGCAGCAAGGCGGCCTCGCCTTCGAGGTGCTGCATCCGCTGGCGGCCGACTACCAGAGGCGGGCGAGCAGCAATGCGATGTCCTGCGTCCTGCGGATACGGCTGGCGGGACAGAGCGTCCTGCTGACGGGCGACCTGCCGGCGACCGAAGAGGCCCGGTTGCTCGACCGGACCGATCTCGCCGCGCGACTGGTGATGGCGCCCCACCACGGAAGCCGTTTTTCGTCGAGCTCAGCGCTGGTGGCGGCGGTGAGCCCCGAGTGGGTGATGGTGCAGGTCGGTTATCGCAACCGCTACGGCCATCCCGCGCCCGAAGTGGTGGAGCGATGGCGGGCGAGCGGCGCCGTGATGGTGCGCAGCGACGAGTCCGGTCTGGTGCAATGGCGGCTGCGCCGCGACGGCAGCGCCCTGTTGTGGCGTGCACGCGAGGCCATGCCGCGCTACTGGCACGAGCGCCCGCCACCGCTGGCGGCTGCGCTTGTGCCGGAGCCCGAGGCGGAGACCGAGGCGGAGACCGTCCCGGCTTGGGGCGATGAGCTGGCTCTGCCGCGTTAGCGGTCCGTCGTGCACCAGCATGGTGTGATGGTGCCCGGACTTGGTGCTGGAGAGGGCGGGTGGTAAGGCGCTCGGGATCGCTTGCGGGCCGAGCGGTGTCGCCATGGGCCATGGCTCGAGTCTTGCTAAATCCTCAAGTGATAACCATGGGGGATCGCTACATGCCGGCAGGCGCTTGTTACGACGAGATGTATGGCATCGACGGCAGCGTCCGTGCGCCATACCGAGACTTCGACGCCTGGCTGGGTGAGCAGAGCCCGGAGGCGATGAAAAACAAGCGCGCCGAGGCCGACCTCATGTTCCGCCGCGTCGGCATCACCTTCGCCGTTTATGGCGACAAGGACGAAGACGGCAGCGGCACCGAACGCCTGATTCCCTTCGATGTGATCCCTCGTGTGATCACCGCCGCCGAGTGGTCACAGCTTGAAGCCGGCCTGCGCCAGCGGGTGCGGGCGCTCAACGCCTTCATCCACGACGTCTATCACGAGCAGGCGATCCTGCGCGCCGGCCGGATTCCGGCCGATCAGATCTTCGGCAATGCGCAGTACCGCCCGGAGATGCACGGCATCGACGTCGCGCGCCAGATCTACGCTCATGTCGCCGGCATCGACGTGGTGCGGGCAGGGCAAGGCGATTTCTACGTGCTCGAGGACAACCTGCGGGTGCCCAGCGGCGTGAGCTACATGCTCGAGAACCGCAAGATGATGATGCGGCTGTTTCCTGACCTCTTTGCCCTCAACCCGGTGGCGCCGGTGGCGCATTACCCCGACCTGCTGCTCGAGAACCTGCGTTCGGTGGCGCCGCTCGGCGTCGACGACCCGACCGTAGTCTTGCTCACTCCCGGCGCCTACAACTCGGCCTACTTCGAACATGCTTTTCTCGCACACGAGATGGGGATCGAACTGGTCGAGGGCCAGGACCTGTTCGTGGCGGACAATACGGTCTGGATGCGGACCACGCGCGGGCCGCAGCGGGTCGACGTGATCTACCGGCGGCTCGACGACGACTTCCTCGACCCGCTCGCGTTCCGGCCCGATTCCTCGCTCGGCGTGCCCGGGCTGCTGTCGGTCTACCGCGCCGGCCGCGTCACGCTGGCCAACGCGATCGGCACCGGCATTGCCGACGACAAATCGATCTATCCCTATGTGCCGGCGATGATCGATTTCTATCTGGGTCAAAAGCCCCTGCTTGCCAACGTGCCCACCCACGTCTGCCGCAAGCCTGAAGACCTGGCCTACACCCTGGCCCACCTTTCCGAACTGGTGGTCAAGGAAGTGCACGGTGCGGGCGGTTACGGGATGCTGGTCGGGCCCGCCGCAAGCGCGGCCGAGGTCGCGAGTTTTGCCGAGCACCTCAAGGCCAACCCCGCCAACTACATCGCCCAGCCCACGCTTGCCTTATCGACCTGCCCGACCTATGTGGAAAGCGGAATTGCGCCGCGCCACATCGACCTGCGCCCTTTCGTGCTCTCGGGCGAGGAGGTGAGTCTGGTGCCGGGCGGCCTGACCCGGGTGGCGCTGCGGGAAGGCTCGCTGGTGGTCAACTCCTCGCAGGGCGGGGGCACCAAGGACACCTGGGTACTGGAGCGATGACATGCTGAGCCGCACGGCCGATCACCTATTCTGGATGGCCCGCTACATCGAGCGCGCGGAGAACACCGCCCGCATGCTCGACGTGAACCTGTCGACGTCGCTGCTGCCGCAATCGGCGCAGAAGGCCGAGCGCGGCTGGCGCGCGGTGCTCGGGATCTGCGAACTGCTGCCGGCCTACGACGCCCGTTACGCTGAGCTGAGCAAGCGCGACGTGCTCGACTTCATGGTGCGAGACCCGGGCAATCCGTCGTCGATCCACTCCTGTCTTCAGAGCGCGCGCGAAAACGCGCGGGCGGTGCGGGGCTCGCTCACCACCGAGGTCTGGGAAATCCACAACGACACCTGGCTCGAACTGCAGAAGCTACTCAAGGAGCGCCGCTTCGAACGCGAGCCGCAGGAGTTTTTCGAATGGGTCAAGTTCCGCTCGCATCTCTCGCGCGGCGTGACGATAGGCACGATGCTGAAGGACGAGGCCTTCTATTTCGTTCGGCTTGGCACCTTTCTTGAGCGGGCCGACAACACCGCCCGCATTCTCGACGCGAAGTACCACGGGCTCGACGGCGCGCCCGAGCTGGCCGCGGGCGAAGAGGCCGGCCCCAGCCAGCATCTCGATTTCTATTATTGGGCGGCCGTGCTGCGTTCGGTCTCGGCTTTCGAGATCTACCGCAAGGTCTACCGCGACGTGATCACGCCGGCCCGGGTGGCGGAACTGATGATTCTGCGCGGCGACCTGCCGCGCTCGCTGGCGAGCTGCATCAACGAGCTCTGCCTCAACCTCGAACAAGTGGCCAACAGCCGTTCGGGCGAGACCGAGCGCCGCGCCGGGCTCTTGCGCGCCGAACTGCGTTACGGGCGGATCGAGGACATCCTGGGCCAGGGCCTGCATGCCTACCTCGCGCGTTTCCTCGAGCGAGTCAACGATCTCGGCGGGCGCATCAGCGAAGACTTTCTGGTACCGCTGGGCAGCGCGGCCTGAAATGCGGCTGGCGATTCTCCACCGCACGGTCTACGCGTATTCGACCACCGCGCATTCGACGGTGCAGACGCTGCGGCTGACCCCGCGCGAGGAGGCACACCAGCGGGTGCTGGCCTGGGCCATCCGCGCGCCTGGCAGCCTGGTCGCCAGCGGCGACGCTCACGGCAACTTCGCGCACACACTGAGCCACCATGTCGCGCACGAGGAGTTCGCGATCGAGGCCCGCGGGGAGGTCGAGATCGACGAACTCGACCAGGGCCGTCTGCACGACCGCGGCGCTCTGCCGCCCTTGGCCTACGCCGCGGCCACGCCGCTCACCCGCGCCAGCTCCGCCGTGCGCGAACTGGCGGCGCACGGTCTGAAACGGCATACCCCCAGCGGCCTGCTCGATTGGGCGCTGGCCGTGGCCGCGGCGGTCGCCTACGCGCCCGGGCACACCCGGGTGTCGACCACCGCCGCGCAGGCGCTGGCGCTTGGCCGCGGGGTGTGCCAGGACCACGCCCACCTCTTTCTGGCAGGCTGCCGGGTCGCCGGACTGCCGGCGCGTTATGTCTCCGGCTATTACTACCCGGGCGAGGCGGCGCACGCCGAGAGCCACGCCTGGGCCGATGTCTGGCTCGAGGGCAGCGGCTGGGTCAGTTTCGACGTCACCCACGGCGGCTTCGCTTCGGCCCGCTTGTGCCGGCTGGCGGTCGGGCGCGACTACGACGACGCCAGCCCGGTGCGCGGGGTGCGTCTGGGCGGTGGCGAGGAAAGCATGAAAGTGCGGGTTACCATCCGGGCGATCTGAATCAGGGAGCGTGCGCCGCCGGACCGGCGCCGCCACGGGAAGCGACATGACGTATTGCGTGGCGATGAAGCTGGACACGGGGCTCGTGTTCCTGGCCGACTCGAGAACCAATGCCGGGGTGGACCAGATCTCCACCTTCCGCAAGATGGCGGTGTTCGAGCAGCCTGGGGAACGCGTGCTGGTGCTGATGAGTGCCGGCAATCTGGCGATCACCCAGGCCGTGGTCCAGCGTTTGTGCGAGCCGCGCGGCGCGGATGCCGCCAGCCTGTGGCAGGTAACGTCGCTGGCCGAGGCCGCTCACGTCGTGGGCGACGCCTTGCGCGCCGTCCATGGCCGCGACGGCGCGGCCCTCAAGTCCTTCGGCATCGAGTTCAACGCCAGCTTCATCCTGGGCGGGCAGATCGGCGGCGAAGCGCCGCGGCTCTTCATGATTTATGCCGCCGGCAACTTCATCGAAGCCACGCCCGAGAGCCCGTATTTCCAGATCGGCGAGGCCAAATACGGCAAGCCCATCCTTGATCGCGTGATCACGCCCTCCGCCACGCTGGACGAAGCCGCCAAGTGCGCCCTGATCTCGATGGACTCGACCCTGCGTTCGAACATCTCGGTCGGCCTGCCGCTCGATCTTCTGGTGTACGAGGCCGGCGCTCTGCAGGTGAGCAAGTTCGTCCAGATCGACCAGCACAACCAGTACATGCAGATGATCCAGAACACCTGGGGCGAGCGGCTGCGCCAAGTGTTCCAGGAAATTCCCGATCCCGTGTGGGGCGCAGCCACCGCTCCCGATTTGGCGGCGCAGCCGGTCCGCGCACCGCTGCCCGCCGCCTTGCCGGGCGACGAGGTCCCGGCTGCGCCGGTGCAGAGGGTGGCGCAGGCGTAGGCTGCCGAGCCGCCGGGCGGGCGACGGGCGGTCAGGCTTGCCGGAAGCGGCCCCGACTGGATCAAGTCCCGCGCAGATAACCCGGCGGAAAACATCGGTGTTTGCGAGGAAGGGCCCGGCAGCGCCGGCTGCACTGCGGTAAGTTGCGCCTCCCATCGGCTCCGAGCGTCACGCCACCCTTGCCGGCACGGCTTTGGCCGGCACCGGCGGCCTAGACGTTGGTTCGGCCGGCGGCTCCCCCATTCCGCAGGACTCCCACATGAATCGAGTCATCGTCGCCGTCATCGGGCTGGACTGCCCGGGCGTGATCTACACCGTGTCCAGCACGCTTTCCTCGCTCGAATGCAACATCGAGGAGATGAGCCAGACCACTCTGAAGTGCCAGTTCGCTTCGATTTTCCTGGTGGCCAAGCCGGCAACGCTTGCCAACGCCGATCTGCAGGCAGCGCTGGCGGCCGCCCTGGCGGCCAAATCCATGCACCTGTCGCTGGTGATCCGCGACCACGAGGAACACGTCGCCGCCACCCCTGCCACGATCAGCGAACCCTTCGTGGTGGCGGTCGACGGCAACGACCGCAACGACATCATCACCTCCTTCTCGCGCATCTTCGCCGAGCAGGGCATCAACATCGACACGCTGCGCGCGATCAAGCCCGACGGCGAAGGCAGCAAGGCGCTGCTGGTGTTCGAGGTTTCGCTGCCGCTGGCGATCGACCGCCGCGCGCTGCAGCGCACGCTGGCCGACCGCGCCAACAGCCTGGGCCTGGCGATGAGCATGCAGCACCGCGACATCTTCGAAGCGGTCCACCGCGTCCTGTCGGCCTGAAACCCCCAACGAATTCAAGGAAGCTCTGATGCTGACCGAACGCGAAGTCCTCTCCACGCTCAACATGCTGCGCAGCGAACACCTCGACGTGCGCACCGTGACCCTGGGCATCAACCTGTTCGACTGCGCCAGCCACGACTTCGACGTCTTTGCCTACCGCGCTCGCGCCAAGATCAGCCGCTACGCGCACAAGCTGGTGGCGACCTGCGACGAGGTCGGCGACCGCTTCGGCATCCCGGTGGTCAACAAACGCATCAGCGTCAGCCCGCTGGGTACGGTGGGCGCCAGCTTCTCGCGCGACGAGATGGTCAAGGCCTGCAAGGTGCTCGACGACGCAGCGAAGGAAGCCGGGGTCGATTTCCTGGGCGGTTTCGGCGCCCTGGTCGAGAAAGGCATGACCCCGGGCGAACGCAACCTGATCGATGCTTTGCCTGAAGCGCTGGCCAGCACCGACCGCGTGTGTTCGTCGATCAACGTGGCCTCGTCGCGCGCCGGCATCAATATGGACGCGGTGGCGCTTCTGGGCGAGCGCATCCTCGACGTGGCGGCGGCGACCGCCGAGCGTGACGGCCTGGGCTGCGCCAAGCTGGTGGTGTTTGCCAACATCCCGCAGGACTCGCCTTTCATGGCCGGCGCCTACCTGGGCGTGGGCGAATCGGACGTGGTGATCAACGTTGGCGTCTCAGGACCGGGGGTGGTCAAGAAAGCGATCGACCGCGCCCGCGAACTGCACGGCGATACGTTCACGCTGTCGGAAGTGGCCGAGGTGATCAAACGCACCGCCTACAAGGTGACCCGGGTGGGCGAGCTGATCGGCAAGGAAGTGGCCAAACGCATGGCGATCCCCTTCGGCGTGGTCGATCTGTCGCTGGCGCCGACACCGGCGGTGGGCGATTCGGTGGGCGAGATCTTCCAGAGCGTGGGCCTGTCGTCGATCGGCGCACCGGGCTCGACCGCGGTGCTGGCGATGCTCAACGACGCCGTGAAAAAAGGCGGGGCTTTTGCCTCGTCGCACGTCGGCGGCCTGTCGGGCGCTTTCATTCCGGTGTCGGAGGATTCGAGCATTGAGGCCGCGACCCGCTCGGGTGCGCTGAGCATGGAAAAGCTCGAGGCGATGACGAGCGTGTGTTCGGTCGGCCTCGACATGATTGCGATCCCGGGCGCGACGCCGGCCTCGACCATCTCCGGCATCATCGCCGACGAGATGGCGATCGGCATGATCAACTCCAAGACCACGGCGGTGCGCCTGATCCCGGTGCCGGGCAAGGACGTGGGCCAGCGCGCCCACTTCGGCGGGCTGCTCGGCGAAGCCGACATCATGGCCGTCAACGGCGGCGATGCGAGCGGCTTCATCCGCCTCGGTGGGCGGATCCCGGCGCCGATCCACAGCCTGAAAAACTGAGCTCAGCGGACAGGAAAACGGCGGCCTTGGCCGCCGTTTTTCATTCGAGCGCGATCTGGCCGTCGAAGCGAGCCTTGAGTTCGGTGCCCGAGAGCGTGAGCGTGACGGTGGCGGTCAGGGTCTCGTCGCCTTTTAACTGGCCGGCGGCAATCGCTCGGGTCACGGCCTGTTCGATCTCGCGCTGCGAGTTCACGCCCACCACCTTGAGGAACTTGCGGATGCTGAGGTTGAAGGTTTCGTCGTTCATCGAAGTCTCCCGGGGATGAGGCATCACTGGGCGGTCCAGCCGCCGTCGATGGCGACCGACTGGCCGCGCATCTGGGACGCGGCGTCGGAACACATAAAAACCGCGAGCGCACCCAGCTCGTCGGGCGAAACAAACTGTTGGGACGGCTGCTTTTCAGCGAGCAGCGCCTGGCGGGCGGCATCCGGGCTCAGGCCTTCGCGTTCGGCCCGCGTGTCGACCTGTTTTTGCACCAGCGGCGTCAGCACCCAGCCGGGGCAGATCGCGTTGCAGGTGATGCCGGTCGTGGCGGTTTCGAGCGCCACGGCCTTAGTCAGGCCGACCAGGCCGTGTTTGGCGGCGACGTAGGCGCTTTTGTCGGCCGAGGCGACCAGGCCGTGGACCGATGCGAGGTTGATGATGCGGCCCCAGTCGGCGGCGCGCATCGCCGGCAGCGCCAGGCGGGTGGTGTGAAAAGCGGCCGAGAGATTGATCGCGAGGATGGCGTCCCAGCGGTCGGCCGGAAAGCGGTCGACCGGTGCGACGTATTGGATGCCGGCGTTGTTGACGAGAATGTCGACGCGGCCGAAGACCTTGGCCGACGCGGCCATCAAGTCTTCGATCTCGGCCGGCCGGCTCATGTCGGCGCCGTGGTAGAGCGTCCGCGCGCCCAGCGCTTCGAGTTCGGCGCGTTGCGCGGCGAGAGTGGCGGCCTCGCCGAAACCGTTGATCACGACATTGGCGCCGGCCTGAGCCAGCGCGCGGGCGATTCCCCATCCGATTCCGCTGGTTGAACCGGTCACCAGCGCGGTCTTGCCACTTAGCATCGCCATCGTGTTCGCTCTCCCGGGGTCGGTCTTGCTCGCTGCTAGTATGCCAGCCGCGTTTCCACCTAATGCCATGAACTGCTCGCCCCGCCTCCAGCAAGTGAAGTGCCTGAGCGCGGCCGGTTTCCACTCGATGAGCTACCGCGAGTGGGGCGCGGCCGACAATCCCCGGGTCCTGGTCTGCGTCCACGGCTTGAGCCGGGTCGGGCGCGATTTCGACCGGCTGGCAGCAGCCTTGCAGGCCGATGTCCGGGTGATCTGTCCCGACGTGGTCGGCCGCGGCGACAGCGACTGGCTGCTTCCCCCCGCGGTCTATGGCATGCCGCAGTATGCGGCCGACATGGCCACGCTGATCGCCCGGCTCGACGTGCCGCAGGTCGACTGGCTCGGCACCTCGATGGGGGGGCTGATAGGCATCGCTCTGGCGGGCCAGGCCCGGGCGCCGATCAGGCGGCTCATACTCAACGACGTCGGGCCGCGGATCGAAGCCGAATCGCTAACACGCATCGGCGACTACATCGGCCGGCCGCAGCACTTCGCAGACTTCGACGCGGCGCTGGCCTACGTGAAGGCGGTCTCGGCGCCTTTCGGCCTGAAGTCCGAGGGCGATTGGCGCGAACTGACCGCCAGCGTCGTCCGTCCCGACGGCAACGGCCTGCGCCTGCACTACGACTTAGCGATCGGCGCGAGTTTCCGCTCGATCACGCCGGCGATCGCCGCCGCCGGCGAAGCAGCGATGTGGCAACTCTACGACCGCATCACCGCGCCCACCCTGCTGGTACGGGGCGAGAAGTCCGATCTTCTGTCGCGCGCGACCGCCGCCGAGATGAGCCAGCGCGGGCCACGGGCCCGCCTGGTCGAAGTGGCCGGTGTCGGCCACGCCCCCATGTTCATGGACGCAGAGCAGATCGCCCTCGTCCGCGACTTTCTACTTGGAGACTGATATGACGATTCGACGTTTGCACTGCGGCCCGCGCATGAGCGAGGCCGTGATCTACAACGGCATGGCCTACCTGGCGGGTCAGGTGGCGGAAGACGCCGAGCAGGACATCACTGGCCAGACCGAACAAGTGCTCGCCGCCATCGACGCCTTGCTGGCCGAAGCCGGTACCGACAAGTCGCGCCTGCTGACGGCGCAGATCTTCATCAAGGACCTGGCCGATTTCCCGGCGATGAACGCGGTGTGGGAGCGCTGGGTGGTACCGGGCCACACGCCGACCCGTGCCACCGTCAAGGCCGACCTCGCCCGCCCGGGCTGGAAGGTCGAGATCGTGGTGACGGCCGCCGTCTGAGGTCTTAAAAGACACCGGCCGCGATCCCCGCGGCCAGCGCTGCCCCGAGTTCGTAACATCGCGCCAGCTCGTCTGGCGCGATGTTTTTGGGGGCGAGGATCGCCTCCTTGGTCTGCGCGTGGGTAAGAACGATCAGCGGTTCGGCCACCGCTTTCAGGCGCAGGCCGGTGGCGATGCGTTCGATCTGGCGCGCCGCACCGGTGCCGTCGGTGCCGGCGCAGATCAGCTGCGCGTAGGGTCGGCCGTTGATCCGGTCCAGGCCCTCGTAATAGATCCGGTCGAAAAAGTCCTTCATCTGCCCGGCCATGGTTGCCAGATTTTCGGGAGTGACAAACAGGTAGCCCGCCGCGGCCAGCAGTTCGTTGGCACCGGCAGCACTCGCGTGCAAAAGCCTGACCTGAATCCCTTCCTCGGCCTGGGCGCCGGCCGCGGCCGCGTGCGCCATCTGGCGGGCGCCCCCAGTGCGCGAATGCCAGACGATCAGGAGAGTTCTCATGCGCGCGCCGGATCCTGGCGGAAGAAGCGGGCGAGCAGGGCGTACCAATCGGGAAAGGCCGCCTGCAGGGGCTCGGGGGCAATGAAGAAGGCTTCGCTCGAGACCGCAAAAAATTCGGCTTCGTCCTGCGCGGCGTAAGCGTCGAGCGGAAGGTGGGCGTAGTAGCGGTCGGCGGCGCTGGAATCGGGGTCGACGTCGGCCGGAATCTCGGCCTCGATATGGTCGAGTTCGGCGCGGAAGCGCTCGAGCGCTTCACCCAGCCCGGCCTGCCACAGGCGCGGCGTCAGGCCCGGGTGCAAGCGGGGGTCGAAGGGCGGCGTGCCGTTGGCCTCGCCGTTCAGTTGGTCGAGCTTGTGTGTGAACTCGTGGATCACCACCGAATACGACTGGCCGAGCTCGCCTGAGGAGAGCTGGGCATCGGCCCAGGAAAGGATCAGCGGGCCGCCGTCCCAGGCTTCGCCCGACAGAGGTTCGGTGAACTCGTGCACCACCCCCGATTCGTCGGCGTGTGAGCGCGGGACCAGGAACTCGCCCGGATAAACGATGATGCTGGTCCAGTCTCGATACCAGGCCAGACCCAGTTCGAGGATGGGAAGACAGGCCTGAGCCGCAATCGCCACTTCGATCGTGGGGGTGAGTTCGAGGCCGCCTGCGGCCTCCATCTGCTTGCTGGCGAGGAGTTGGCCGGCGAGCTGGCGCAGCCGCTCGGCCTGGGCCGGCGCGAGGCGTGCCAAGCAGGGCAGCTGGGCCAGGGTATCGGCCCACAGCGGATCGGGAATAACGATGGTGCGGGGCGAGGTGAGACGCGAGAACCAGGCGGAAATCATCGCGCGATTGTGCACGAGGGCAAGGAGCGGGGGTGAGGTCTTCTTATAATCGGGGTTCGACTCCTTCTCCGCTTCCGAGCGCCGCGTGCGCGAGCGATGGCTGCTGAAATTACGCCCCTTCCCGTTGCCGATGTTGCTCTGGCCCGTTCGCTGGTCGAGCCGCTCTACCTCGATCGCGAGCTCTACACCGGCGAGCCTTATCTCGAACACGCCGAAGGGCTGGCCCGGATCCTCGAGGGACTGAGGGACGACACCGATCTGGCTGCGGCGGCCTACCTGTTCGGCGTGCACGCGGTCCTGCGGGACCCCGACGACTGGCTGCGCGCTCGCTTCGGTCCGACCGTGACCCAGCTGGTGGGAGATCTGCGGCAGCTGCTCAAGCTTTCTGAACGCACTCGCACGCAGACCGGCGAGTCGGCCATCGCGACCCAGCCCGAAGCCTTGCGCCGCATGCTGCTCGCGATGTGCAACGACTTGCGCGTGGTGCTGCTGCGGTTGGCTTCGCGCCTGCAGACGCTGCGCTGGTTTGCCGCCACCAAGCGCCCCGGTGCCGAGGTCTACGCGCGCGAAACCCTGGCGCTTTATGCGCCGCTCGCCAACCGGCTCGGGATCTGGCAACTCAAGTGGGAGCTCGAGGATCTGGCGCTGCGCTTCATCGAGCCGGAGACCTACAAGCGCATCGCCAAGCTGCTCGAGGAAAAACGCATCGAGCGCCTGGGCTTCATCGACGAAGCGGTGGACGCGGTGCGCAAGCTGCTCGCCGACAACGGTGTCGCGGCTGAGGTCAGCGGCCGGCCCAAACACATCTATTCGATCTGGAACAAGATGCGGGCCAAGGGGCTCGCCTTCGACGAGCTCTACGACGTGCGCGCCCTGCGGGTGATCGTCGACGAGGTGGCGCAGTGTTACCAGGCACTGTCGATCGTGCATGAGAACTTCGCTACGGTGGCGCGCGAATACGACGACTACATCGCCCGGCCCAAGCCCAACGGCTACCAGTCCTTGCACACGGTGGTGCTCGACGACCAGGGACGGCCGCTCGAGATCCAGATCCGAACCCGGGCCATGCATGAGTTTGCCGAGCTGGGCGTGGCCGCGCACTGGCGCTACAAGGAAGGCGCCAAGCGCGGCGCCAACGCCGAGGAGGAGCGGGTCGCCTGGTTGCGCCAGCTGCTGGCGTGGCGCACCGACATCGAACCGCCGGCCAAGCCGGGGGCGGCCGACGAGCGCATTTTCGTATTGACGCCGCAGGGCAGGGTGGTCGAGCTGCCGGCCGGGGCGACCCCGGTCGACTTTGCCTTCCATCTGCATTCGGAGCTAGGCAACCGTTGTCGCGGCGCGCGCGTCAACGGCGTCATGGTTCCGCTCAACACCAAGCTGGCCAACGGCCAGACGGTGGAGATCATTGCGGCCAAGACCGGCGGCCCGAGCCGAGACTGGCTCAATGCCGAGTTGGGCTACCTGGCGAGCGCACGATCGCGCGCCAAGGTCAGGCAGTGGTTCAACGCGCAGGAACTGGCGCAAGCCATCGTGACCGGGCGCGAGCGGATCGACAAGGAACTGGCGCGGCTGGGCAAGACCGCGGTCAAGCTCGAAGACCTGGCCAAGCGCCTGGGCTTTGCCTCGGTCGACGAACTCAGCGCTGCGGCGGGCAAGGAGGAGTTCAGCTTCCGCTCGATCGAGCAGGCGCTGGCGCCTCCGCCCGAGCCGGTCGAACCGCCGCCGCTGGTGCGGGCAGCAAGCCAGACTGCGCCCAAGGGGCGGGTGCTGGTGGTCGGGGTCGATTCGCTGCTGACGCAACTGGCGCGCTGCTGCCGGCCCGCGCCTCCCGACGAGATCGTCGGTTTTGTCACTCGCGGCCGCGGGGTGTCGATCCACCGCGCCAACTGCTCCAATGCGCAGGCGCTGGGCGAGCGCGAGCAGGAACGCCTGATCGAAGTCACCTGGGGCACGCAGCCCGAGGCCGTATACCCGGTCGAGATCTTCGTGGTGGCCCAGGACCGCTCGGGCCTGCTGCGCGATATTTCCGAGGTGTTCGCTCGCGAAAAGCAGAACGTCATCGGAGTCAATACGCAGAGCACTCGCGGCGACGCCCACATGAGCTTCACGGTCGAGGTGCGCGACGCGGCCGACCTGGCGCGGACGCTTGCCGTGGTGCGCGAGGTGCCGGGCGTGATGAGCGCCCGGCGGCGCTAGCCAAGGAGCGTGCGAGCGGGTTTGCTCGGGGGCGGCTGCGCTGCGGACCGACGCAAAAACGGGCACAATTCGAACCAGCAATGACAGCCGACATCGAACCAGCGGCGGTCGGTTGCGAGGCCGGATCCGGGTCGCAGTTTTCCCCGGATTTTGTTGTTGAACCGGCAGCGCAGCTTTTTCATGCTATAGTTCGTTTCGCTTCAGGCGCGTAGCTCAGTTGGTTAGAGCACCACCTTGACATGGTGGGGGTCGTTGGTTCGAATCCAATCGCGCCTACCAAATTCTGGGGCAACCCAAGGAAATCGAAATGTTCGTTGTTGAGCCGACTCGAACTACCTCGACCGATTATTGATCGACGGGGCGGGCTGGCCTACAAATGCGGTTTCCATGAAAAAAGTGCGGCTCGTCCGCACTTTTTTTTTGCCCTTATTTTCTGGAGCTGCTGATGATCTCGATTTCCCTGCCCGATGGTTCGCGCCGTGAGTTCGAGCATCCGGTGACAGTCGCACAAGTCGCTGCCTCGATCGGAGCCGGACTGGCCAAGGCGGCTCTTGCCGGGCGCGTGAACGGCGAACTGGTCGATACCTCGTATCTGATCGACGCCGATGCCAGCCTGGCGATCATCACGGATAAAGACCCGGACGGTCTCGACGTGATCCGCCATTCGACCGCCCACCTGCTCGCTTACGCGGTGAAGTCACTCTATCCCGATGCCCAAGTCACGATCGGCCCGGTGATCGAAAACGGTTTCTATTACGACTTCTCCTATCACCGCCCGTTTACGCCGGAAGACCTTGAAGCCATCGAAAAGAAGATGGCCGAACTCGCCAAGAAGGACGAGCCGGTCACGCGCGAAGTCTGGGATCGCGACGAGGCAGTCAAGTTCTTCGAAGGCATCGGCGAAAAATACAAGGCCGAGATCATCGGTGCGATTCCGGCCGACCAGAAGATTTCGCTCTATCGCGAGGGTGATTTCATCGACCTCTGTCGTGGCCCGCACGTGCCTTCGACCGGCAAGTTGAAGGTCTTCAAGCTGATGAAGGTGGCTGGCGCCTACTGGCGCGGCGACAGCAAAAACGAGATGCTCACGCGCGTCTACGGCACCGCCTGGGCCAAGAAAGACGAGCAGGACGCCTACCTGCACATGCTCGAAGAGGCCGAAAAGCGCGATCACCGTCGCCTGGCCAAGGAGCTCGATCTCTTCCACATGCAGGACGAAGCGCCGGGCCTGGTTTTCTGGCATCCCAAGGGCTGGTCGATCTGGCAGCAGGTCGAGCAGTACCTGCGCCGCGTCTACCAGGACAACGGCTATCAGGAAGTGAAGGCGCCGCAGATTCTTGACCGCAGCCTGTGGGAGCGCTCGGGGCATTGGGACAAGTACAAGGAGAACATGTTCACGACCGAGTCGGAGAACCGGTACTACGCCTTGAAGCCCATGAACTGCCCGGGCCACGTCCAGATCTTCAACTCGACCCTGCACAGCTACCGCGATCTGCCGCTGCGTTTCGGCGAGTTCGGCGCCTGCCACCGCAACGAGCCTTCGGGTTCGCTGCACGGCCTGATGCGGGTACGCGGGTTCACCCAGGACGACGGCCACATCTTCTGTACCGAAGACCAGATCCTGGACGAATGCGTGGCTTTCAGTGCCTTGGTGAAGAAGGTTTATGCGGATTTCGGGTTCACCGACATTGCCTACAAGATCGCCACCCGCCCGGCCAAGCGTCTGGGTGAAGACGCGATCTGGGACAAGGCCGAGGCGGCGCTGATCGAGTCGCTGCAGCGCTCCGGTCTGGACTTTGAACTGCTGCCGGGCGAAGGCGCTTTTTACGGTCCGAAGATCGAATACCACCTCAAGGATTCGCTCGGCCGTGCCTGGCAGTGCGGCACGATGCAGGTCGATTTCTCGATGCCCGGCCGGCTCGGCGCGGAATACGTTGCCGAGGACAACTCCCGCAAGGTGCCGGTGATGCTGCACCGGGCTATCGTCGGCTCGCTCGAGCGCTTCATCGGCATGCTGATCGAGAACTTCGCCGGTGCGCTGCCGCCCTGGCTGGCGCCGGTGCAGGTGGCGGTGGCGAATATCTCTGAGGGACAATCCGAGTACGTCGAGCAGCTGGTCCAAGCCCTGAAAAAACAAGGCTTTAGGGCGGAAGCCGATTTGCGCAACGAAAAGATCACCTATAAAATTCGCCACCTCAGCCTGCAAAAGACTCCGTACATCCTCGTCGTCGGCGAGAAGGAGAAGCAGGCTGGCACGGTGGCCGTGCGGGCCCGCGGTGGCGTTGATCTGGGTGTGATGCCCATCGACGCCTTCGTCGCCAGACTCCGAGAGGATGTCGAGGAGCGACGCAGCGTGGGGGGCGCGGCTTAATTTTTTTCTTTTGGAGACAGCGACATCGCTCAGGAACGTACCCATCGGATCAATGGTGAGATCCGGGTGCCGGAAGTCCGGCTGACAGGCGTCGACGGCGAGGCCATTGGCATCGTCAAACTCGACGAAGCTATGCGTCTGGCCGAGGAGGCCGAGGTTGATCTCGTCGAGATCGCCCCCACTGCTCAGCCGCCGGTATGCCGGCTGATGGACTACGGCAAGTTCAAGTACCAGGAGCAGAAGAAGGCGCACGAAGCGCGTTCCAAGCAAAAGATCATCCAGGTCAAGGAAGTGAAGTTCCGTCCGCAGACGGACGAAAACGACTACCAGACCAAGATGCGCAACCTGGTCCGCTTCCTGGAAGAGGGTGACAAGGCCAAGATCACGCTGCGCTTCCGCGGCCGGGAAATGGCTCACCAGGAGTTCGGCATCGAGTTGCTCAAGCGCGTTCGCGACGAGCTGGCCGAGCTGGCTCAGGTCGAGCAGTTCCCCAAGCTGGAAGGGCGCCAGATGATCATGGTGCTGGCTCCTAAGAAGAAGAAGTAGTTTTTAGGTCGTAGCGGGCTCGATCCCGTTGCGTTGACAAGTGAAAGCAGGCTCCGAAGTCTCGCAAGAGCGCCTGCAATCATCAAAGAAAGGACGGCCCATGCCGAAGATGAAAACGAAGAAAGCCGCTTCCAAGCGGTTTAAGGTCCGCGCTGGCGGATCGATCAAGCGCGCCCACGCGACGAAGCGTCACATCCTGACCAAGCGGACGACCAAGAACAAGCGCCACCTGCGTGGCATGGTCACCATCCACGAGTCGGATGAGAAGTCGATTCACCGCATGCTTCCGTACGCGTAAGGAGGATTCAAGATGCCCCGAGTTAAACGTGGTGTAACGGCGCGCGCGCGCCACAAGAAGGTCCTGAAGCTTTCCAAGGGCTATACCCAACGTCGCAATAACGTCTTCCGCGTCGCCAAGCAGGCGGTGATGAAGGCGGGCCAATACGCCTACCGCGACCGCCGTGCCAAGAAGCGCGTGTTCCGCGCGCTGTGGATCGCCCGTATCAACGCCGGTGCGCGTTCGAACGGCCTGAGCTACAGCGTGTTCATGAACGGCCTGAGGAAGGCCGAGATCGGTCTCGACCGCAAGGTTCTGGCCGACATGGCAGTGCTCGACAAGCCCGGCTTTGCCGCGATTGTCGACAAGGTCAAGGCTGGCCTCGCCGCCTGATAACGCTCGCGCGGCGCCCTCACGCGCTCCGAGTGAAAGGGGCCTGGCCTGACCGCCGGGCCCTTTTTTTTTTGGGTATCCACTCTTCGCCGATGAACGATCTCTCGCTACTCATAGATGCGGCACGCGCGGACTTCGCCGCTGCCGAACAACCCGCTGCGCTTGAGAACGCGAAAGCGCGCTTCCTGGGCAAGACCGGTGCGATCACCGAGCGCATGAAGGGTCTGGCGCAGCTGGCGCCGGACGAGAAACGTGCCCGCGGCGCCGAGATCAATGCCGCCAAGCAGGCGATCGAAGCCTTGCTCGCCGAGCGCCGCGATGCGCTCGCGCAGGCCGAACTCGCCGCCCGCCTGGCGGCCGAGTCGATCGACGTGACCCTGCCCGGGCGCGTCAGCAGCGCCGGCGGAATCCACCCGGTGATGCGGACCTGGATGCGGATCGAAGAGATCTTCGGTTCGATCGGTTTCGACGTCGCCGACGGTCCCGAGATCGAAAGCGACTGGTTCAACTTCACCGCGCTCAACAACCCGCCCAACCACCCGGCGCGTTCGATGCAGGACACCTTCTACGTCGACCAGAAGGACGAAGAAGGCAAGCTGCTGCTGTTGCGCACCCACACCTCGCCGATGCAGGTGCGTTACGCCCGCACCCATACGCCGCCCATCAAGGTGATCGCTCCCGGGCGCACCTATCGGGTCGACTCCGACGCCACCCACTCGCCGATGTTCCATCAGGTCGAAGGCCTGTGGATCGCCGAAGACGTCAGCTTCGCCGACCTGAAGGGCGTCTACACCGATTTTCTGCGTCGCTTTTTCGAGACCGACGAACTGGTGGTGCGCTTCCGCCCGAGTTACTTCCCCTTCACCGAGCCCTCGGCCGAAGTGGACATGATGTTCACCAGCGGTCCGCGCAAGGGCAAGTGGCTGGAGATCTCGGGTTCCGGCCAGGTGCATCCGAGCGTGGTGCGCAACTTCGGCCTCGACCCCGAGCGCTACATCGGCTTCGCTTTTGGTTCGGGCCTCGAGCGGCTGACGATGCTGCGTTATGGCATCGACGACCTGCGCCTCTTTTTCGAAGGCGACCTGCGCTTCCTGCGCCAGTTCAACTAAGTTCCCGCCGGAGCCGCAATGCAATTCTCTGAACAGTGGCTGCGCCACTACGTCAATCCCCAGCTCTCGAGCGACGAGCTGGCCGATGCGCTGACCATGGCCGGGCTCGAGGTCGAGGAGATCGACCCGGTCGCCCCGCCTTTTACCGGCATCGTCGTGGCCCAGGTGCTGACCAAGGACAAGCACCCCAACGCCGACAAGCTGTCGGTCTGCACGGTCGACGCCGGCACCGGTACGGTGCTGCAGATCGTCTGCGGCGCACCCAACGTCGAAGCCGGCGTCCGGGTCCCCTGCGCGCTCGATGGTGCCGTGCTGCCGGGCGATTTCCGCATCAAGCCGACCAAGATGCGCGGCGTCGAGTCGCAAGGCATGTTGTGTTCGGCACGCGAACTGGGCCTGTCGGAAGACCACGCCGGCCTGCTGCTGCTGCCGACCGATGCCCCGGTCGGCGCCAACATCCGCGACTACCTCGAGCTCGACGACCGCAAGCTCACCATCAAGCTCACGCCCAACCGCGGCGATGCGCTGTCGCTGATCGGCGTGGCGCGCGACCTGCATGCGATCACCGGGGCCGAGTTCAAGCAGCCTTCGTTTGCGCCGCTCACCGTCACGCTGGACGAGCGCCTGCCGGTCAAGGTCGAAGCTGCCGATCTGTGCGGCCGCTTCTCGGGCCGGGTGATCCGCGGCCTGAACGCCCGTGCCGTTACTCCGGCGTGGATGGTCCAGCGCCTCGAGCGCAGCGGCCAGCGGTCGATCTCGGCCCTGGTCGACATCTCGAACTACGTCATGCTCGAGCTCGGCCGCCCCTCGCACGTGTTCGACCTGGATAAGGTCGAAGGCGGCCTGGTCGTGCGCTGGGGCAAGGAAGGCGAAACCGTCGAACTGCTCAACGGTCAGACCGTGAGCGTCGACGAGCAGGTCGGCGTGATCGCGGACGATCGCGGCGTCGAAGGCCTGGCCGGCATCATGGGCGGCGAGGCCACCGCGGTTTCGCTCGACACCACCGCGGTGTTTGTCGAAGCCGCTTTCTGGTGGCCCGAGGCGATCCAGGGCCGCGGCCGGCGCTTCAACTTCTCGACCGATGCGGCGCACCGCTTCGAGCGCGGCGTCGATGCCGCGACCACGGTCGAACACATCGAATACATCAGCCGCCTGATCGTCGAGATTTGCGGCACCGAGCAGACCCGCGTCGGTCCGGTCGAGGACCAGATCCTTGGGCTGCCCGCCCGCAACCCGGTCAAGATGCGGATCGAGCGTGCGCGCAAGGTGATCGGCGTGGAAATCGAGGCCGAAGAAATGGCTGCGGTCTTTACTCGTCTGGGTTTCGCCTTCGAGCGCAGCGACGAGGCTTTCCTGGTTACGCCGCCTTCGTACCGCTTCGATATCGAAATCGAAGAAGACTTGATCGAAGAAGTCGCGCGCCTGGTCGGCTACGAGCGCCTGCCGGAAATGCCGCCGCTCGCCCGCGCCGCCATGCGCGCCCAGCCCGAAGGCCAACGCACGACGCACGACCTGCGCCGCTCGATGGCGGGCCTGGGCTATCAGGAGCTGGTGAACTTCTCCTTTGTCGAGAGCGCATGGGAGCGCGACTTCGCCGGCAATCTCGCCCCGATCCCGGTTCTCAACCCGATTGCGAGCCAGCTCGCGGTGATGCGCAGCCAGCTGTTGGGCGGGCTCACCGACATCCTGAAATACAACCTCAACCGCAAGACGGCACGCGCGCGCCTGTTCGAGATCGGCCGCGTGTTTTCTCGCGACGAGGCTGCAGCTGCCGGTCCGCTGGCGGTGGCCGGCATCCACCAGCCGATGCACATTGCCGGTCTGGCCTATGGCCCAGCCGCTGACGAGCAATGGGGGATCGCCTCGCGCGAGGTCGATTTCTTCGATCTCAAGGGCGATGTCGAACGCCTGCTTGCGCCGCGAGTGGCGCGCTTTGAGGCGGCAAGCCATCCGGCGCTGCATCCCGGCCGTTCGGCCGCGGTGCTGCTCGACGGGCGGCGCATCGGTTTTGTTGGCGAACTGCACCCGCGTCTGCAGCAGGCTTACGAGCTGCCGCGCGCGCCGGTGGTGTTCGAGCTCGAAGTCGAACCGGTCCTGCTTGTGGGCGTGCCGAGTTACCGCGAGGTGGCCAAGTTCCAGGCGCTGGTTCGCGACATCTCGGTCACGGCGGCCGACGAGCTTCCGGTCCAAGTCCTGCTCGACGCCGTAGCGGTCGAGGCAAGCTCCGATCCTCGCCTCACGTGTTTGCGTGAGTTCCGCTTGTTCGACCTCTATCGCCCGCGAGAAGATTCGAGCAAGATCGCAGAAGGTGACGCTAAGGCCTTGTTGCAGAAGGAAAAGAGCCTTACGTTCCGAGTCGTGCTGCAAGAGGCTTCGCGACCGCTTTCCGATGCTGACGCTGACGCGGCGATGGCTGCCATCATTGATGCGCTGGCCCGCTGCGGCGCCCGTCTGCGCCAATGACACGATGATGCGAGACGAACACGCCATGAACGAGGCCGAGTTGGTGCAGGCAGCCGCCGCCGCTGCCGCGCGCGAGGCGCGCACGATGACCAAGGCCGAGCTGTCCGATGCCCTGTTCGATCGGCTCGGCCTGAACAAGCGCGAAGCCAAGGACATGGTCGACGCCTTCTTTGACGAGATTCGTCAGGCGCTCGAGCGTGGCGAATCGGTCAAGCTCTCGGGTTTTGGCAACTTCCAACTGCGCGACAAGCCGCAGCGCCCCGGTCGTAACCCCAAGACCGGTCAGGAGATCGCGATCACTGCGCGCCGCGTCGTCACCTTCCACGCGAGCCAGAAGCTCAAGTCGGCAGTGGCGGCCAACGCCGATGCGCATTGAGTGAACTTGCCGTGACCAGCCCAGATCCTTCTCGACGAACCATGTCTCACTCCGAGACGACGGGCCCGCTACCCCCGATTCCCGCCAAGCGCTACTTCACCATCGGTGAGGTCAGCGAGCTGTGTGGCGTCAAGCCGCATGTGCTGCGTTACTGGGAGCAGGAGTTCAATCAGTTGAAGCCGGTCAAGCGCCGCGGCAATCGGCGTTATTACCAGCACCACGAAGTGCTGCTGATCCGGCGCATTCGCGAACTGCTCTACGAAGAGGGTTTCACCATCAGCGGCGCCCGCAACCGCCTCGACGAGACGCTGCGCTCACGTGCGCGTGCCGGGCTCGCCGCGGGGGAGGCCGAGCCGCCATGCGAGCAGGCTGGTGCCTCTGTGGACGAGCCTCCGGCGATTGATCGGAGCGCTTTGCTCGCGGAACTAAAGGAAATCCGCGATTTGCTCCGATGAGGGACAAAAAGTCTGTATACTTCATTTCTTCGGGGCGTAGCGCAGCCTGGTAGCGCACTTGCATGGGGTGCAAGGGGTCGCGAGTTCGAATCCCGCCGCCCCGACCAATTCTTGGAGTTGCCAGC
>JAEZVV010000176.1 GCA_023443095.1 Pseudomonadota bacterium | reverse complement strand
GCCATGCGCCCTCCAGCCGGATCAAGCAATCGGCGATGTGTTCGGCCGCCTCACCCAGGCGCGGACCGGGGCGGATCAATAGTTCGTAAGTCTCGGGCTCGAAATCGCAGGACCGCGCCGCGACCAGCGCCGGCAGATCGCCCCAGCCGGGGCGGCGGCGCATCTCGGCCAAAGGCGCGGCAGCGGCGATCACGATCTGCGGCCGGGCCCGCACAACGAATTCGGGGTTGAGCTTGGGGAAAGGTCCGAGCGCCGGCGGCACGATATTGACCAGGCCCAGCCGGGCCAGGGTCTCGCCGACGAAGGACGAGGCGCCGGCCGCATACGGCGCGGTGGCGACCTCGAAATACACGCTGCGACCGCGCACGGCGACCGGCACCCGTTGCGCCGCAGCGCCGATGCGGGCGTCGATGTTCTGCCACAAGGTTTGGCCGGCGCCAGGCCGGCCGATCGCCTGCGCCACGGTCTCGAGCACTCGGGCCACGTCGCCCTGGTTCTTCGGTTCGAGCGCGAGCACCTTGATTCCCAAGGTTTCGAGGCGCGAGATCACCCGCGCCGAAGCGGCGGCCAGGACCAGGTCGGGTTTGAGTCCGACGATGCGCTCGAGCTGGGCGTCGTCGAGACCGCCGAGCTGGGGCAGCGAGCGCACCCGTTGCGGCCAGTTCGAATAACGGTCGACTCCGACCAGGCGTTCGCAGGCGCCGAGTTGACACACGGCTTCGGTGAGCGAGGGCAGCAGGCTGACGATGCGCGCCGGCGGAGATTCGAAGGAAACGTAGCGGCCGCGATCGTCGCTGACCGAAACCGCTGCGCTCGCCCCCGCGGCCAGCACCAGCCACAGGACCCAGACCAGGACTGCCTTAAACACGGGTCGCCCCGCGCTTGATCGGCCATTCGCAGCCCGCGACCATCAGGGTCACCGCCTGGCATTCGGCTGCCACCTGCTGGTGCAGGCGGCCGAGCGCATCGACGAAGCGCCTCGCCTCGGGCGAAAGCGGCGCCAGACCCAGGCCGATTTCGTTCGAGACCAGGACTACCGGCCCCGCTGCCGCTCGCAGGCTGGAACAGAGTTCGGCGCATGCGGCCTCGAGCCGGCCGGCGCTGGCGGCCGGGCCCACCAGCGGCAGCGCGAGCTGGGTCAACCACAAGGTGAGGCAGTCGATCACCACCAGGGTGTCGGGGCGCGAGCAGCGCGCCAGCGCCGCGGCGAGTTCGACCGGTTCTTCATGGGTGATCAGGCCCGGCACCCGCTCCGCGCGTTCGCGGCGGTGACGGGCGATGCGCTCCGCCATCTCGGCATCGCCCGCGAGTGCGGTGGCGATCAGCACCGCCGCCCGGCCGGGCGTGGCCAGCCAGGCCGCCGCTCTCGCTTCGGCCGTGCGCGACTTGCCGCTTTTCTGGCCGCCGAGGATGAATTCACGCATCGCCCTGCTCCTTATTGCGGCGAATAACGCAGAACGACGAAGAGCTCGCGGCCGGGCTGGTTGTAACCGTAGGCGGTCTCGTACACCTTGTCGCCCACGTTGTTGAGGCGGGCGCCGACAGTCCAGTCGCGCTGAATGCGGTAATCGGCGCGCAGATCGAGCGTGGCGTAACCGGCCAGGCGGCGGGTATTGGCCGCGTCGTCGTAGCGATCGGAATACGCGCTAAAGACTCCGCCCAGCGACCAGTCGCCGATCGTCCAGTCGGCCTGGGTCTTGAAGGCCTGCTTGGCCCGACGCGCGAGCTGCTTGCCGTAGCTGGCACCCTGGGTGGCGTTGCGCGGGTCGATCAGGTCAAGCGAGGCGCCTAGCCTCAGGTTCTCCCACTGGCCGTCGTACGAGATCGCCCAGCCGTCGATGCGGGCTTGCGGCACATTGGCGGGCGCCGGGCCGCTGGAGATGAAGTTGTCGATCCGGTTGTCGAACCAGGCCAGGCGCACGCCGTGGTCGCCGATCGCCCAGCGCAAACTGACTTCGCCGTGACGGCCTTCTTCCGGCAGCAGGTTCGGATTGCCGTAGCCCGGCCAGTAGAGCTGGTTGAAACTCGGCGCCACAAAGCTGGTGCCGTAGGAGGCACCCACGCGCAGACCCTCGAGCACCTCGTAACCCCAGCCCACCGCCCCGGTGTTCTGCTGGCCGAACTGCGAGTTGTCGTCGCGCCGCAGGCTGGCCTGCCAGGTGTGGCCGGCACCGTGGCCCGACAAGCCGAGCGCCGCCGAGTTGATGGTGCGGTCGCTCACCGTGTAGTTCAGGGTCGAGTTGGCGACTTCCTGGTCGGTGCGTTCGACCAGGGCGAGCGCGGTACCGATCGGAGTCTTGACCGTGTTCTCCCAGGTCGCCTGCCATTGCGTGGTCTGGATCGAACCGAGATCGGTCCAGGGGTCGGCCGAGGCCAGGGTGTCGATCCGGTCGACCGAACGCGCCAGGCTCAGCTTGCTGCGCCAGTCGCCCATCACCCGGCCATGGGTCTGCATCGACTGCAGGCTGTTGGTCAGGCGCGAGCGGCTGTCGACGCCGGGACCGTCATCGAAATGGTTGACGCCATAAGACTCAAGCGCCACCGCCTCGACTCGCCAGTCCTGGGCCACCTGCCATCCCAGGCTCAGGCTGCCGCCGCGCTGCTCGAAGCCGTCATTGTCGGGGTTGTAATTGCCGTACAAGGCTTTCGGGTTGGTGGCCGAAAAACCGTCGGTCTTGGTCTGCTGGACCTGGACCGCGCCGTCGACGGCGCCGCTGCCGAAAGCCAGGCCGCCGGCGATCTGGTGGTAGTTGTTGGAGCCCAGCGTGACCTGGGCGTTGGGGTGCAGGCCGGGCGTGCCGCGACGGGTGAAGATCTGGATCACGCCGCCCACGGCATCGCTGCCGTAAAGCGCCGACAGGGGACCGCGCACGATCTCGATGCGCTCGATGGTTTCGAGCGGCAGGTTGTCGAGCGAAGGCGTGCCGAGCGTAGCCGAACCCACGCGCACGCCGTCGACCAGCAGCAGCGTATGGCGCGAGTCCATGCCGCGGATGAAAAGCGAACCGGTCTTGCCCAGGCCGCCGGTGCTGGCGAACTCGACGCCGGGCTGGGCGCCCAGCACCTGCACCAGGGTCTGGCCGCTGACGCGATCCAGATCTTCCCGCTCCAGGACCGTGACCTCGGCCACGGCCTGGCTCGCCGCCATCGGCGAACGCGACGCGGTCACTACGATCGGGTCAAAACGTGTGACGTCCTTGGCCGCGACTGGGGCGGCGTTCGCCATGGCCAACACGGCCAGAGACAAGGACAGGGACGAAGGAACCAGCACGGCGCGGCAAGAACGCGAGCCTGTGCGCAAACGAATGGATTTCATTGTGGAAATCAGCCGACAGAACGCGCGCCCCAGCTTCCCCGCCGGAGTGCGCAGACGGTGCAAGCGCGAGCTTGCACCCCGTTGTTGGCCGGTATCCGGGCTGGCGGAACAACTCGTGCGACCTTCCCAGAAGCCGAAGCTTCCAGTGGTGAGATGCAAGAGCAGAGGTGGGAGACACCTCGTCCGCTTACCGTTGCGGGGGCAGCGCAGGTTGGATGAGTTCCGGTGGAACCGCTCCTCCTGCTTCCCGTTTAACTCGGTTGCCAACGATGCGGCAACCAGGCACCAACGGGAAAAATGTTAACACGCAGCGTGGCCGGCCCCCGGCAACGGCCGCCGCGGCCTGTCCTGGCGCTGGACCGGCCCCGACGTCCGGGACGGTTCGCGCGGCAAAAAAAAAGCAGCGGGCCCCGCAGGGCCCGTCATTAGTCCGTCTTCCTGGCTATTTCGGCTTCTGGTCGCTCAACACGCCCGGCACGCTGGCGTAATACGCGGAGACGTTGGCGATGTCGGCCTTGGAAAGCGGCTTGGCCATGCCGCCCATGATGGCGTTCTTGCGTTTGCCCTTCTGGTAGTCGACCAGAACCTTGGCCAGGTAATCGGCGTATTGGCCGGCCAGACGCGGGTAACTCGGGTCGATCGGCTGGTTGCCGGCCGGGCCATGGCAGGCGGCGCATTGGCTGTCGGCCAGCTGCTTGCCCTTGGCAAGGTCGGCCGCGAAACCGGGCGAGCAGACGGCAGCGGCCAGGGCCGCGGCAAGGATCTTGTTCATGTCGGCTCCCTAGCGGCGCAAGGCGGCGAAATAGGCGGCCAGCGCCTTGATCTCGGCGTCGTCGAGACCGCGCGCGATGCCATGCATGGTTTCGTTGTTGCGCGCGCCCTGCTTGTACTCCTGCAGCGCGTTCTCCAGGTATTTCTGCTCTTGCCCGCCGATCTTGGGCACGTGGTAGACCTGCGGATAGGCCATGCGGTAGCCGGGAATCAGGTGGCAGCCGGTGCACATCGAGACATTCGGCTGGGCCGGAGTCGCAGCCGCCGGTTGCGGCGATTGGGCGGCGGCTGGCAAGGCCACAACAAAAGCAAGGCCCAGCCAGATTCGGGAAAGCTTCATCGTGCTCTTCCTCTTGTATTGGCGATGGAAAGTCCCGCGACCCCTGCCCTCCTCCAACGACGGTAACCGGCCGCAAAACCGCTTTGGATTCTATCGAGCAGCGTCAAGAAATCGCGTATTTCTTGACTCTCGCCAAGGCCGGCGTGGCGAAAATGCCGCTGCGTATACTCGACTCCGCCCCTTCTTCGAGATAGAGACGATGCAGCGATTCGCCGGTTCCAGCCACTACGTTGCCACGGAAGACTTGAAGCTCGCGGTTCATGCGGCGCTCACCTTGCAGCGCCCGCTGTTGGTCAAGGGCGAGCCCGGCACCGGAAAAACGATGCTCGCCGAAGAGGTGGCGACCGCGCTCGGCATGCCGATTTATGCCTGGCACGTCAAGAGCACGACCAAGGCCCACCAGGGCCTCTACGAATACGACGCGGTCAGCCGCTTGCGCGACTCGCAGCTGGGCGAGGCGCGGGTCGCCGACATCCGCAACTACATCGTCAAAGGTGTGTTGTGGCAGGCTTTCGAGAGCGAACAGCAGGCGGTGCTCCTGATCGACGAGATCGACAAGGCCGACATCGAGTTTCCCAACGACTTGCTGCGCGAACTCGACCGCATGGAGTTCCATGTCTATGAGACGCGCGAGACGATCCGCGCGCGCCACCGGCCGCTG
>JAEZVV010000106.1 GCA_023443095.1 Pseudomonadota bacterium | reverse complement strand
GTCGTAGGGCTCTTCGCGGCGAAGGTAGGCCTCGATGGTCTCGGGGGCGAGCGGACGCATCCGCACCAGGGTGGGGACGACATCGGCCTGGACGCTGCCGTCGGCGGCCGCCACGGCCACTCCGGTATGAAACACAACCAGCTTGCCCTGCATGCGGCCAAGCTGCTCGACCGCGGCTTCGTGGGTATGAGGCTTGCCCAGGGGGGCGCCGTCGAGGTCGGCGACCTGATCGGAGCCGATCACCACGGCTCCCGGCACTTGCGCGGCGACGGCGAGCGCCTTGGCCTGCGCCAGGCGCAGCGCGGTGGCGCGCGGCGACTCATTGGGAAGGCTGGACTCGTCGAGGTTGGGCACCAGCACGTCAAACGGCAGGTGCAGTCGCTCGAGCAACTCGCGACGGTAACGGGAGCTCGAGGCTAGTACGATGCGCGGCGTATTCATAACAGCAGTTTAGCGAGGGAGCACATGAGCGAGCGACAAGGCAAGGCAGAGAAGCTGGATGTCTTCGAGCTTTCCCGGGGCCGCGGACATCGAGAAGGGGCGATCCACCTGGCTGATATGCCGCGGCTGGCGGCCATGTTGGTCGACGTCGACGGTCAGCTGAGCTATGTGGTCGATGGACTCGTCGACGGGCAGGGGCATCCGGGAGCGATGATGCGGTTGGGAGGCGAAGTGCGCATGAGCTGCAACCGCTGCGGCAAGCCCGTGGCGATCGAGCTCGATCGCGAGGTGCCGTTCCGCTTCGTGCACACGGAGGCCGAGGCCGACGCGATTCCAATTGACGAAGACGAAGACACCGAGATCATCGTGGGCTCGTCCGCGCTAGGCTTGGCCGACTGGGTCGAGGAGGAAGCGATCCTGTCGCTGCCGATCGCGCCGCGCCATGAAGACTGCTCGGCGCCGGGCTTTGACTCCGGTGATAACCCGCAAGAAGAGCTTGCCGACGACCGCCGGCGGCCTTTCGCGGTGCTGGAAACACTGAAGCGCAGCAAGATGAATTAGGCTGGGCTTTCGCGCCGGCGCGGTCTCGATTACAATTTACCGTTTCTCTTCGTGGGGTTAGCCATGGCTGTTCAACAAAACAAGAAGTCTCCTTCCAAGCGCGGCATGCACCGCGCGCATGATTTTCTGACCAATCCTCCCACCGCCGTCGAGCCGACGACGGGCGAGAACCACCGCCGTCACCACATCAGCCCCAACGGTTTCTACCGTGGCAAGAAGGTTCTGGCGACCAAGGCTGACGAATAAACGTCAGTTGACTGCTGTGACCTTGCCGCGGACGCGGCTGGCCCCACTGGCTGACAGAAGTTCCTGTCCCCAGTCCGTGAGCGGGGCCCAGCAGTGAGTGTGAGACTTGCAGTTGATTGCATGGGGGGTGACCACGGGCTCGAGGTCACCATCCCGGCCACACTTTCCTTTCTCGATTCGCATCCTCGCGCGACCGCGCTTCTGGTGGGCCGTCGCGATGAAATCCTTGCTGCGCTTGGCGCGCGAGGCGATCACCCGCGCCTGACGGTAGTGCATGCCGAGCAAGTCATCGGCATGGACGAAGCCCCGGCGCAGGCGCTGCGAAACAAACGCGATTCCTCGATGCGCGTGGCGATCCGTCTGGTCAAAGACGGTGCGGCCGACGCCTGCATCAGCGCCGGCAATACCGGCGCCTTGATGGCGATCTCGCGCTTCGTCCTCAAGACTCTCGACGGCATCGACCGCCCGGCGATCGCAAGCCCGCTTCCCAACGAGAAGGGCGGCATCACGACGATGCTGGACCTGGGCGCGAACGTCGACTCCACGCCCGAACATCTGCTCCAGTTCGCCATTCTCGGTTCGGCCCTGGTGGCGGCGCTGCAGGAAATCGAGCGGCCGAGCGTGGGTCTCTTGAACATTGGCGAAGAAGCGATCAAGGGCAATGACGTAGTCAAACGCGCCGCCGATCTTTTGCGCGCAAGCCCGCTCAATTTCTATGGCAACGTCGAAGGCAATGACATCTACAAAGGCACGACCGACGTCGTGGTCTGTGATGGTTTTGTCGGCAACGTCGCTCTCAAGGCTTCCGAAGGCGTGGCTCATCTGATAGCGGTCTTCATCAAGGAAGAGTTCACCCGTGGACCGCTAGCCAAGCTGGCAGCGGCCATGGCCATGCCGGTCCTCAAGCGGTTCAAGCGGCGGGTCGATCCGGCGCGGCTCAACGGCGCGGCCTTGTTGGGTCTGCGGGGCATCGTGATCAAGAGCCACGGCGGCGCCGGTGTGCAGGCATTTGAGGCGGCGCTGCAGCGCGGTTACGACGCAGCCGACCACCGTTTGCTAGAGCGCACCATTGCCGCGATGGAGCCTTTCCGCGAGCAACTGCAGGGCGGCGTCGAACCCATGACCGAATCATGACCTCTTACACCCGCATCATCGGCACCGGCTCGGCCTTGCCGGCGCGCTCGGTGAGCAACGCCGAGCTTGCGCGCGAGCTCGCGACCCGGGGTGTCGAAACCTCGGACGAGTGGATCACCACCCGTACCGGAATCCGCAGCCGTTACCTGGCCGAGCCGGGCCTCACAACCACCGAGCTTGCCGCCCGCGCGGGGCGGGCGGCCTTGGCAATGGCGGGGCTGGGACCGGATTCGATCGATCTGATCGTGGTGGCGACCTCGACCCCGGACCAGGTCTTTCCCAGCACCGCCTGCCAGGTCCAGGCGCAGCTCGGCTGTGCCGGCGCTGCCGCTTTCGACGTGCAGGCGGTGTGCAGCGGTTTTGTCTACGCGCTCGCGACTGCGGACGCCCTGGTACGCACCGGCACATATCGCCGGGCGCTCGTGATTGGTGCCGAGATCTTCTCGCGTCTGCTCGACTGGAGCGACCGTGCCACTTGCGTCTTGTTCGGCGACGGTGCCGGGGCTGTGGTGATCGAGGCGAGCGAGGCTCCCGGCCTGATCGCCAGCCGCCTGCGTGCCGACGGCAGGCAGGCCAAAATTCTCTGCGCCACCGGCCGCATCGATCAGGGCGCGGTGGTGGGCCATCCCTTCCTCGCGATGGATGGGCAGGCGGTCTTCAAGTTCGCGGTCTCCTCGCTGTCGGACTCGGCGCTCGAAGTGCTGGCCGCCGGCGGCATGGAAGGCTCGGAGCTCGACTGGTTTGTGCCGCACCAAGCCAATCTGCGCATCTTGAACTCGCTTGCGAAGAAGCTTGACGTGCCGTTTGAGCGCGTCGTCGTCACGCTGGACCAACACGGCAATACTTCGGCCGCGTCGGTGCCGCTGGCGCTGGATGCTGCGGTACGCGACGGCCGGGTCCGATCCGGGCAGACGCTGCTGCTGCAAGGCGTGGGCGGCGGCTTTACCTGGGGTTCCGTTCTCCTTCGTTGGTGATATGAAACTCGCATTCGTTTTTCCCGGACAGGGATCGCAGTCGGTCGGCATGCTCGACAGTTTTGCCGGCAACGGCGCCGTGCAGGGAACGCTCGCGCGTGCTTCGGCCGCGCTGGGTTCCGATCTGTCGGCTCTGATCGCGGCCGGGCCGGCCGAAGAACTCAACCTCACCGTCAACACCCAGCCGGCGATGCTGGCCTCGGCCTTTGCCATGTACGAGGCTTGGCGCGCCGCCGGCGGCCGCGTGCCGGACCTGATGGCCGGTCACAGCCTGGGCGAATACACCGCGCTTACCGCCGCTGGGAGCTTCTCGCTCGAAGACGCGGTCAAGCTGGTGCGGTTCCGCGCGCAGGCGATGCAGGACGCGGTGCCTGTGGGGCAGGGTGGCATGGCGGCGATCCTCGGCCTCGACGATGACGCCGTACGCGCCGCCTGCGCCGCCGCGGCGCAAGGCGAAGTGGTCGAGCCCGTCAACTTCAATGCACCGGCCCAGGTCGTGATCGCCGGGACCAAGGCAGCGGTCGAACGCGCCTGTGACGAAGCCAAGAAGCTTGGCGCCAAGCGGGCGATGCTGTTGCCGGTGTCGGCGCCTTTCCATTCCTCTCTGCTGCAGCCGGCGAGCGACAAGCTGCGGGCCCGCTTGGCGGACGTAGCGATTGCCGCGCCCACGGTGCCGGTAATCAACAACGTCGACGTGGCGATCGAGTCCGAGCCGGCACGGATCGCCGATGCGCTCGCTCGCCAGGCGGCGGCGCCGGTGCAATGGGTCCGCACGGTGCTCGCGATGCAGGCGCAGGGCGTCACCCATATGGTCGAATGCGGCCCGGGCAAGGTGCTCACCGGTCTGGCCAAGCGCATCGCCCCTGAACTCACGGCGGTCGCGCTGGTCGACGCCGCTGGCCTTGACGCCGCGCTTACCCTTTTCAAGGACTGACCCATGCCCCATCCCGTGTTTGCCAGCTCCGCGCTGGCCGCTGAAGTCGTGCTCGTCACCGGCGCCTCGCGTGGCATCGGCCGCGCGATCCTTGAGGCGCTCGCCGCGGCGGGCGCTACCGTGATCGGCACCGCGACCAGCGAAGAGGGCGCGGCCAAGATCTCGGCCCGTCTCGAGGAACTGGGCGCTCGTGGGCGCGGCGTTGTTTGCAACGTGCAGGACGCCGCTGCCACCGACACCTTGGTCGATTCGATCGTGGACGAGTTCGGCAAACTCAGCGTCCTGGTCAACAACGCCGGCATCACGCGCGACACCCTCGCCATGCGCATGAAAGACGAGGACTGGGCGGCTGTGATCGACACCAACCTGTCGGCCGTGTTCCGGCTGTCGCGCGCTGTCCTGCGCGGCATGATGAAAGCGCGCCACGGCCGCATCATCAACATCACCTCGGTGGTGGGAGCCAGCGGCAACGCCGGCCAGGCCAACTACGCCGCGGCCAAGGCCGGCGTGGTGGGCATGAGCAAGGCGCTCGCGCGCGAACTCGGCAGTCGCGGCATCACCGTCAACTGCGTGGCGCCGGGTTTTATCGATACCGACATGACCCGCGCCCTGTCGTCGGACCAGACTCAGGCCCTGCTCACGCAGATCCCGCTTGGACGCCTCGGTCAGGCGGATGACATCGCATCGGCCGTGGTGTTCCTGGCCTCGCCGGCCGGGGCTTATGTGACGGGCACCACCCTGCACGTCAACGGCGGAATGTTCATGGGTTAGGCATTTCGCTCTGATAAACTCGATTAGCTTTGCCTGATTTGGGCTGCAGCACGGACTGCGACCGATTTTTTAAAACTTCCCCGGAGGAGTAAATGGACAACATCGAACAACGCGTCAAGAAGATTGTTGCCGAGCAACTCGGCGTCAACGAAGCGGACATCAAGAACGAATCCGCTTTCGTCGAAGACCTCGGCGCCGATTCGCTCGACACCGTTGAGCTGGTGATGGCTCTGGAAGACGAGTTCGAGACCGAGATCCCTGACGAGCAAGCCGAGAAGATCCGCACGGTTCAGCAGGCGATCGACTTCGTTACCGCGAATAAGAAGTAATTGCGCGGAGTCGGAGGATGAGCGTTATGCGTCGTGTGGTGATCACCGGTCTTGGCATGGTGAGTCCGGTTGGAAATGATGTTGCCAGCAGTTGGGACAACCTTGTCGCCGGCCGTTCGGGCATCGGCCCGATAACCCGCTTCGATGCCTCGTCCTTCGGTGCTCGCGTGGCCGGCGAGGTCAAGGGTTTCGATGTCGGCATGTACATCCCGCCCAAGGAAGCGCGCCGGATGGATGCCTTCATTCATTACGGCATGGCCGCTGGCATCCAGGCGCTGCGCGACAGCGGCCTCGAGGTCAACGATGCCAACGCCGAACGCATCGGCTGTGCGGTGGGATCGGGCATCGGCGGCCTGCCGATGATCGAGGACAACCACAGCGAGTTCCTCAACCGCGGTGCGCGACGGATTTCGCCTTTCATGATTCCCGGTTCCATTATCAACATGGTGTCGGGACAGCTTTCGATCATGTTCGGCCTCAAGGGCCCGAACGTGGCCCTGGTCACCGCCTGCACCACCGGTCTGCATTCGGTGGGGGAAGCGGGCTGGATGATCCGTCGCGGCGACGCCGACGTCATGCTCGCCGGCGGAGCCGAAAGCACGATCTGCCCGCTCGGCATCGGCCCCTTCGACTCGATGAAGGCGCTGTCGAACCGCAACGACGACCCAACCACCGCCAGCCGCCCCTTCGACCGCGACCGCGACGGTTTTGTGATGGGCGAGGGCGCGGGCGTGCTGGTGCTCGAGGAATACGAACACGCCAAGGCGCGTGGCGCCAAGATCTACGCCGAGCTGATCGGCTACAGCCTGACCGCCGACGCCTACCACATGACCGCGCCCAACACCGACGGTCCGCGTCGCTGCATGGTCGCGGCGATGAAAAGCGCCGGGGTCAACTCGAGCGAGATCAACTATCTCAACGCCCACGGCACCTCGACCCCGCTGGGCGACGCCAACGAAACCAAGGCGATCAAGGCCGCCATGGGTGAAGACGCGGCGCGGAAGATGGTGGTGAACTCGACCAAGTCGATGACCGGCCATTTGTTGGGCGGTGCCGGCGGGATCGAGACCGTTTTTACGGTCCTGGCGCTGCATCACCAGGTCTCGCCGCCGACGATCAACATCTTCAACCAGGATCCCGAATGCGATCTCGATTACTGCGCCAACACGGCGCGGGACATGAAGATCGACGTCGCCATGAAGAACTCCTTCGGATTCGGCGGCACCAACGGCACCCTGGTCCTGAAGCGAATCTGACGCCGACTTGATCGGCTGGACGCCACTTCTTCCCTCGCGCATCGAGCGCCGCTGGCGACTTGCCGCGGCGCTGGTGTCGTTTGTGGCCGCGCTGGCGCTGGCCGCGGTGGCCGATTCAGTGGTGCCCTGGAGCCTGGTGGTGGCGCTGCTGCTGGCTCCGCCATGGCTGCTCTGGACCCGGCGAGTGCCCGATTGGCGCCTGCGCCTGTCGGGAGACGGCCTGCTCGAGCTCGAGCGGGGCGAGGGACCGGCAAACACTGCGAGAGCAAGCTTCATCTCGCGCCACTTGATAGTCTTGGCCTGCGGAGACCGCTCCGTCGTCTTATGGCCCGACACCTTATCTCCTGCGCATTTTCGACAAGTCTCCGCCTACGTTCGCTGGCCCAGCCAGGCGCGGGCGGCGCGCGGCGGTCCTCATGACTTGCCGTGAAGGAGTGCGTCCCTGTTTCGACGGGGGTGGCCGATGAGCCCGGTCTCGGACCGAGACGCGGACCAGCGCCTCGTCGAGGCGGCCCAGCGTGGCGACAAGCGCGCCTTCGAACTGTTGATCGCCAAGTATCAGCGCAAGATTTTCCGTCTGCTGTCGCGTCTGGTGCGCGATCCGGCCGAGGTCGAGGACGTCGCCCAGGAGGCTTTCATCAAGGCGTATCGTGCGCTGCCGAGCTTCCGCGGCGATAGTGCCTTCTACACCTGGCTCTACCGGATCTCGATCAACACGGCCAAAAACTGGCTGTCGGCGCAGGGCCGGCGCGCGCCGACCTCGACGGCAACCGATTTCGACGAAGCCGAAACTTTTGAGCACGGCGACCAACTAAGGGATATGGATACGCCGGATTCGCTGCTGCTCACCAAGCAGGTGGGGGAAGCGGTGAACCGCGCTATCGACAAGCTGCCGGAAGATCTGCGCCAGGCGATAGTCCTGCGAGAGATCGAAGGCATGAGTTACGAGGAGATCGCCGAAGCCATGAACTGCCCGATCGGAACCGTGCGTTCGCGGATCTTTCGTGCACGCGAAGCGATTGCGACCGAGCTGAGGCCGGTGATCGACAACAAGACTGACAAACGTTGGTGAGGCGGGAATGAATCTGGAAGCAGAAGCAGGAACGTCCTTGGCGATGACAGCCGAACAGGTATCGGCCTGGATGGACGAACCAGGCGCAGCGGGCGATTCGGAGGCTTTGATCGCCGAACTGGGCGCCGACGGGTGGGCCCGCCAATGCTGGGTCGCCTACCACCTGGTCGGCGATGCCCTGCGTTCGCCCGAGGTCGCCGCTTTCCATAACGCCGGCTTTGCCGAGCGCCTGCGCGAGCGGCTGGGGGCCGAGCCCACGGTGCTGGCGCCGTCGGCGCGTTCGCGGGCGCTGCGCCTTCGGCGCTACGGGCCCGGCGTGGCGATCGCGGCCTCGCTCGTGGTGCTGGGCGCCTTGGTGGTCCCGATGATGATGGCGCCCTCCGACCCCGTGTCGTCCTGGGTCGGAAGCCAACATGCGGCGCTGGCTCCGGCGCCGTTGTCGGACTCGGCGCTGCAGGGCTATTTCCGCGCGCATCTGGAACTGGCGGGCGGCACGGCCTTCGAGGACCCGACCCAGGCCGTCAAGGCTGCGCTCGAGTTTGAGGCTGACCGTTGAGGGCGGGTTGGCGGGGGCGCGTGTCGCGTGTCCTGGCCGGCGGCCTTTCCTGTCTGCTGCTGGCCGCGGCAGCCACGGCTGCCGAGCCGGGTTCGGCGCGTACGCCGCTGCAATGGCTCGCCGACATGCAGCGTGCGGTGCTGACGCTCGATTACAGCGGGAGCGTGGTGCTGCAGCGGGGCGACGAGGTGAGGGCGAGCCGCATCCTGCAGCGGGTCGACGGCGCGAGTGTGGTGCAGCGGGTCCAGATGCTCGACGGCACGCCAGTCGAGTTCATCCGCCATCGGGGCGCCGGCGTTGACGAGGTTCGCCGCTACCTGCCGGACGCGCGCCGCATCGTCATCGAGCGGCGAGTCTCCGAGACGCGATTTCCGACCATTTTCGGACTGAGCCCGGCCGAGATCGCGCGCAACTACGAACTCAAGCTCGGCCCCGAGGTGCGGGTCGCCGGGCACACCGCGCAAGTGCTCGAGTTGCATTCACGCGACGCGCTGCGGCACTCTTACAAGGTCTGGGCCGAACAGCGTACCGGTCTGCCCTTGCGCCTGCTGGTGCTCGAAGTCAGCAAGCCGCTTGAGTTGATCGGCTTTACCAGCCTGCAGATCGGCACCAAGCCCGCCCCCGAGGAGATGGTGCCAGCCTGGCCGACGGCCGGCTGGCAGACGGTGACGCCGGCATTCGAGCGGGTCGATCCGGCGGCGCTTGGCTGGCAGGTCGTGCCGCCCCCGGGTTTCGAGCTGAAAAGCGCGGTTCTGCGGCGCCTGAGCCCGGGCAGTGGCGGCGCCGAGCCAAGCTTGCAGCTCTTTTTCACCGATGGGCTGGCTCAGGTGTCGGTTTTCATCGAGTCGGCCAGCAAGCTCGCTCCGGCCGCGGCAGGGGTGCAGGGAACCGGGGCGGTGTCGGTGGCGACGCGCAACATCGGCCCGGTGCGCGTCACGGCGGTGGGCGAAGTCACTGCAGCCGGAGCGCTGGCTGCGGCACAATCGGTGGAATTCCGTGGTCGCCCCGCGGCCGCAACGCAGGGAGGTTCAAGCAAATGATGTCCCGCATCGCCGGAGCGCTGGCCGCTCCTCTTTTGGTTCTGAGCCTTGGTCTCTCGAGTGCGCCCGTCCGTGCTCAAAGCGCGGGCCTGCCCGATTTTGCCGACCTGGTCGAGCGCAGCAGCCCGGCGGTGGTGAACATCCGCACCACCGCGCGCCTGCCACGCAATCATCCGGCGCTGCCGCCGGGCGTCGACGAGGACGATCCGATGGCGGAGTTCTTCCGCCGCTTCTTTCCGCAGCCCGGACCGCAGCAGCGCCCGGGCCCCAGTCCCCGTTCGCCGCGCGGCGAACGCGAACTGCCGCGGGGCCAGGGTTCGGGTTTCATCCTCAGCGCCGACGGTCTAGTGATGACCAATGCCCACGTGGTCGACGGCGCCGACGAGATCCTGGTAACGCTGGCCGACAAGCGCGAGTTCAAAGGCAAGGTGATCGGCGCCGACCGCCGCACCGATGTGGCGATCGTGAAAATCGACGCAGCCGGCCTGCCGGCCGTGAAAATCGGCGATCCCAACCGCCTGCGCGTGGGTGAATGGGTGATTGCGATCGGCTCGCCTTTCGGGCTCGAGAACAGCGTTACCGCCGGCATCGTCAGCGCCAAGGCCCGCGACACCGGCGACTTCCTGCCCTTCATCCAGACCGACGTTGCGGTCAACCCCGGCAACTCGGGGGGGCCGCTGATCAGCCTGCGGGGCGAGGTGGTCGGCATCAACTCGCAGATCTTCACCACGTCGGGCGGCTACAACGGCATCAGCTTTGCCATTCCGATCGACGAGGCGATGCGGGTGGGGGACCAACTGCGCGCGAGCGGTCGTGTCATCCGCGGCCGGATCGGCGTCGGCATCGAGCCGGTGAGCAAGGAGCTGGCCGAGACCCTGGGCCTGGCCAAGGCCGCCGGCGCTCTCGTCAACAGCGTCGAAAAAGACAGCCCGGCGGCCAAGGCGGGCGTCGAACCGGGCGATATCGTGCTGCGCTTCGACGGCAAGCCGATCGACAAGGTCGCGGACCTGCCGCGCATCGTCGCCGGCACCAAGCCGGGCGCGAACTCGACGCTGACGGTGTTCCGCAAGGGCGGCCAGCGCGACCTCAAGGTGACGGTGGCCGAGATGCCGGCCGACACGGCGCCGGCCAAGGCGAACGAGGCGCCCAAGCCCGCGGCCAAACCGACCAATGCCCTGGGGTTGGCGGTGAGCGATCTGCCGGCCGACCGCGCCAAGGAGCTGGGCATCAAGGCCGGGGTGGTGGTCGAAAGCGCCGACGGCGTCGCGGCCCGTGCCGGCCTGCGGGCGGGCGACGTGTTGCTTTCGCTCAACAACACCGATCTCGCCAGCGCGCGCCAGTTCAACGAGCTGGTGGGGAAGCTCGACCTCAAGAAAAACGCGGCCCTGCTGGTGCGCCGGGGCGATCAGGCGAGTTTCGTGATCCTTAAGGGAGATCGTTAGCCTGTGCCGGCGCCGGGCGCGGTAAAATCCGCGTTCGGAGCCTCCGCGGTGGGGGTGTGGCGTGGCTGCACCCCCTTTTGTTTGCTCGCCTTCCAGCCGGCTGAGCTGCCCTTTTGGCGGCGCAGAGGCAATTCATTTCCTGACTGATGCAGCACATTCGCAATTTTTCCATCATTGCCCACATCGACCACGGCAAGTCCACCCTGGCGGATCGGCTGATCCAGCGCTGCGGGGGCTTGTCCGACCGCGAGATGGAGGCGCAAGTGCTCGACTCGATGGACCTCGAACGCGAGCGCGGCATCACGATCAAGGCGCAGACCGCGTCACTGTCCTACAAGGCCAAGGACGGCAAGGTCTACAACCTGAACCTGATCGACACTCCCGGCCACGTCGACTTCAGCTACGAAGTCAGCCGCTCGCTGTCGGCCTGCGAAGGTGCGCTGCTGGTGGTCGACGCCACCCAGGGCGTCGAGGCTCAGACCGTGGCCAACTGCTATACCGCGATCGAACTCGGGGTCGAGGTGCTGCCGGTCTTGAACAAGATGGACCTGGCGTCCGCCAACCCGGACGAAGCCAAGGCCGAGATCGAGGAAGTGATAGGCATCGACGCCGACGACGCGATCCTGGCGAGCGCCAAGAGCGGGATGGGCATAGACGAGATACTCGAACGCATCATCGAGCGTGTGCCGCCCCCAGAGGGCGACCCCGAGGCGCCGGTACAGGCGCTGGTGATCGATTCCTGGTTCGACAACTACGTCGGCGTGGTGATGCTGGTGCGAATGATCAACGGCACCCTCAGACCCAAGGACAAGATGCTGCTGATGGCGACCGGTGCGACCCATCTGGTCGAACACGTGGGCGTCTTCACGCCCAAGTCGGCCGCCCGCGCCCAGCTGTCGGCGGGCGAGGTGGGTTTCATCATCTCCGGCATCAAGGAGCTGAAGGACGCTCGCGTCGGCGACACCGTGACCCTGGCTGGCAAGCCGGCCGCGACGCCGCTGCCGGGTTTCAAGGAGGTCAAGCCCCAGGTCTTCGCCGGCCTCTTCCCGGTCGAAGCCAACCAGTACGACGCGCTGCGCGACGCGCTGACCAAGCTGCAGCTGAACGACGCGGCGCTGCAGTTCGAGCCCGAAGTCTCACAGGCGCTGGGCTTCGGCTTCCGTGCCGGCTTCCTCGGCCTCTTGCACATGGACATCGTGCAGGAGCGGCTCGAGCGCGAATACGACATGGACCTCATCACCACCGCACCGTCGGTGGTTTATGAAGTCCTGATGCGGGACGGCGAGGTGATTTCGGTCGAGAACCCCTCGAAGCTGCCGCCGATCGACAAGATCGAGGAAATCCGCGAGCCGATCGACATCGTCACGGTGTTCGTGCCGCAGGAATACGTCGGCGCGGTGATGACCCTGTGCAACAATAAGCGCGGCATCCAGCTCAACCTCGCCTACCACGGCCGCCAGGTCCATCTGACCTACGAGCTGCCGCTGGCCGAAATCGTGCTCGACTTCTTCGATCGGCTGAAGTCGATCTCGCGCGGCTACGCCTCGATGGACTACGAGTTCAAGGAGTACCGCGCCGCCGACGTGGTCAAGGTCGACATCCTGATCAACGGCGACCGGGTCGATGCGCTCTCGACCATCGTGCACCGCTCGAATTCCGCTTTCCGCGGCCGCGAGATCGCCGCCAAGATGCGCGAGCTGATCCCGCGTCAGATGTACGACGTGGCGATCCAGGCCGCGATCGGCGCCAACATCATCGCCCGCGAAAACGTCAAGGCGCTGCGCAAGAACGTGCTCGCCAAGTGTTACGGCGGCGACATCACTCGCAAGAAGAAGCTGCTCGAGAAGCAGAAAGCCGGCAAGAAACGCATGAAGCAAGTCGGCTCGGTCGAGATTCCGCAGGAGGCCTTCCTGGCGATCCTGCAGGTGGAAGACAAATAACAATGAACTTTGCCCTCATCCTTTTCGTCCTCACCCTGGTCACCGGCGTGTTGTGGCTGCTGGACCGTTTCAAGCTCGCGCCGGCGCGGGCGAAGGAAGCCGAACTTGCGCTCAAGGACTTCGACGCCCGCAACGAAGCGGCGCTGGCGCGCAACGAAGCGGTGGTGCTCGGCGAGCGCAAGGCGCTCGCCGAACGCCTCAGCCGCCAGCCGGCCTGGCTCGAGTACACCGCGAGCTTCTTCCCGGTGATCCTGATCGTGTTCGTGCTGCGCTCCTTCCTGTTCGAGCCCTTCCGCATTCCGTCGGGTTCGATGATTCCCACGTTGGCGATCGGCGACCTCATCCTGGTCAACAAGTTCGACTACGGCGTGCGCCTGCCGGTGATCAACAAGAAGATCATCGAGGTCGGCAATCCGCAGCGCGGCGATGTGATGGTGTTCCGCTTTCCGCACAATCCCTCGCAGGATTACATCAAGCGCGTGGTCGGCCTGCCGGGCGACAAGATCGAATACATCGACAAGCAGCTGACGATCAACGGCCAAAAGGTCAAGACCACGCCGGCCGACCAGTTCTTCGACGCCGACCGAGTCCAGTATTACTCGCAGGCCAACGAGAAACTCGGCGCGGTCGAACACAAGGTGATTGTCAACGATTCGGTGCCGCCGGGGATCAGCCCGGGTTTTCTGAACACGCATCCGGGGGCTTGCCAATACAGCGGCCGCGGGGTGGTCTGCACCGTGCCCGCGGGCCATTATTTCGTCATGGGTGATAATCGCGACAATTCCGAGGACAGCCGTTACTGGGGTTTTGTCCCGGATGAAAACATTGTCGGCCGCGCCTTTTTCATTTGGATGAATTTTGGCAATATCGGGCGCATCGGCAGTTTTAACTGAGCGCCCGGCTGCCCATCACCGTTCTTCACGAGATAAGCATGCGACTTTCCAGCGCGCGCCGTCAGCGCGGTTTGAGCCTGATCGGACTGATTTTCTTCGGCATGATCGCCGTGGCCTTGCTCATGCTCGGCTTCAAGACGGTGCCGGCGGTGGTCGAATACATCGCGGTCGAGCGGGCGATCCAGAAGGTCAAGAACGAAGGTTCCACCGTCGGCGATATCCGCACCGCGTTCGATCGCTACGCGACCATCGACGACATCACGTCCATCAACGGTCGTGACCTCGACATCACCAAGGAAGGCGACCAGATCGTCGTCAGCTTCGCTTACGAAAAGCGGATCCCGGTGATGGACAAGGTCTGGCTGGTCATCGATTTCTCCGGCTCGACGCGCGACCGCACGCGCAAGCCGGCGGCCGCGCCATGAGCGGCCTTAGCAAGGCATCCCATGCTTCAACTGTCCGCGCTTGAGGAGCGGCTTGGCCACCGCTTCAGCGAGCCCAAGCTCCTCGAGCAGGCCGTCACTCACCGCAGCTATGGCGCCGTTCACAACGAACGGCTCGAGTTCCTCGGCGATTCGGTCCTGAACTGCGTCATCGCGCAGCTGCTCTACGCCAAATACGTCCGGCTCGACGAAGGCGACCTCTCGCGCTTGCGAGCCAATCTGGTCAAGCAGGCCTCGCTCGCCGACATTGCCGAGCGCATCGTTCTGTCCGACTTTCTCAAGCTGGGCGAAGGCGAGATGAAAAGCGGCGGTTTCCGCCGTCCATCTATCCTGGCCGACACGCTCGAAGCCACGTTTGGCGCCGTGTTCATCGACGCCGGCTTCGATGCCGCGCGCGGCGTGATCGCTCGCCTGTACGAGCCGGTATTGAAGGGCGTCGATCCCAAAACGCTGGGCAAGGACGCCAAGACCCTGCTGCAGGAGTACCTGCAGGGCAAGCGCATCGCGCTCCCGGTCTATACGGTGCTGGGGACGCGCGGGGCGGCGCATGCGCAGGAGTTCGACGTGGAGTGTTCGATCCCCAAGCTTGCCATCAGCGTGCGCGGGACCGGCCGCTCGCGGCGGGCGGCCGAGCAGGCGGCGGCCAAGCTTGCGCTTGAAGCGGCCCAGCTCGCCCTGTCGCAGCAGGGGCGGCGCACGCGCCGCCGCCTGGCCGGAGAGGCCGACGCCGAGGCCGCGCCGGCCGTCATCAACACCGGGGTGGTCACGCCATGAGTGAAACCGTTTTTCGCACCGGCTTCGTGGCCGTGGTTGGCCGGCCTAACGTCGGCAAGAGCACCCTGACCAACGCCCTGATCGGCGAGAAAGTCAGCATCACCTCGAAGAAGCCGCAGACCACGCGCCATCGAGTGATGGGCGTGATCACCGATGCCGAGTCGCAGTGCATCTTCATCGACACGCCGGGCTTTCAGAAACAGCACCGCTCGCTCCTGACCAAACGCATGAACCAAAGCGTCCGTGCCTCGCTCGCCGAGGTCGACGCGGTGGTGATGGTGATCGAGTCCGGCGGCTGGCGGCGCGAGGACGAGGAAGTGCTCAAGCTGCTGCCCCCCGAGGGCGGCAAGGTCATCTTGGCGCTGAGCAAGACCGATCTCCTGAAGGGCCGCGAAGCGCTGCTGCCCCTGATGGCCGAGTCGATGAAGCGTTATCCCTTCGCAGCGATCGTCCCGATCAGTGCCGAGAAGAGCCGCATGCTCGACGAGCTGATGGGCGAGATCAAGAAGCTCTTGCCCGAGGGCGAGCCACTCTTCGACGCCGACCTCTACACCGACCGCAGCCCGCGTTTCCTGGCGGCCGAGCTGATCCGCGAGAAGGCCTACCGTCTGCTCGGCGACGAGCTGCCTTACGGCATCGCGGTGACGATCGACAAATGGGACGAGACCGACGAGGGCGCCGACATCGCCGCCACCCTGATCGTCGAGCGAGAGACGCACAAGCCGATCGTGATCGGTGAAGGCGGCGGCAAGCTGCGCGAGATCTCCCGCTTGGCGCGGCTCGACATGGTCGAGATGTTGGGCAAGAAGGTTCACCTCGAGGTCTGGGTCCGGGTGCGCAAGGGTTGGAGCGACGATGTCCGCGCGCTCAAAACCCTGGGCTATGACTGAACCTGCGCGGCCTTCGCGCCGTCGCGGCCCCGACAGCCGGATCGATCAGCAACCCGGCTTCGTTCTTCATGCCTACCCCTGGCGCGAGACCAGCCAGATCGTCGAAGTCTTCAGCCGCGACCACGGCCGCGTCGCCCTGGTGGCACGGGGCGCCAAGCGCCCGACCTCGCAGTTCCGCGGCCTGCTCTCGCCGTTTTGTCCGCTGGCGCTGTCCTGGAGCGGGAAGGGCGAGGTCAAATCGCTGGTGCGGGTCGAGTGGCTTGGCGGCCTCGTCCCCTTGCGCGGCGAGGCGCTGCTGGCAGCGTTCTACGTCAACGAGTTGCTGGTACGGCTGCTCGCCCGCGGCGACGCCCACGAGTCGCTCTTCGGCGCCTATGTCGAAGTCCTGCGCCGGCTCGCCCACGACGACGCCCACCACGAAGCCGGTCTGCGCTCGTTCGAGCTCGATCTGCTGGCCGAGATCGGTTATGGCCTTGCCACCGATTTCGAGCCGCAGGCGCACGTCCTGCGGGGCGGCCAGCTGCATCCGGTCTCGGTCGTCGGCGCCACTGCCGACGATCTGATCGTTAGTCCGCGCACGCTGTCTGCGATGGCGCAAAAGGACTTCTCCGACCCGCGGGTGGCGGCCGAAGCCAAGACGGCCCTGCGCGGTCTCATTCGCTACCATCTGGGCGAACGCCCGCTCAATACGCGGCGCATCCTGCACGATTTGAAGAGCCTCTGAGTGACAACCGAACTCTCCGTCAACCTCAACAAGGTGGCCTTGCTGCGCAACTCGCGCACGCTCGGCATTCCCAGCGTCTGCCGGTTCGGAACGCTAGCGCTGGAAGCCGGCGCGGCCGGACTCACCGTTCACCCGCGCCCCGACGAGCGCCATATCCGCGCCCACGACGTGGCCGAGCTGGCCGAACTGCTCAAGTCCTGGCCCAGCTGCGAGTTCAACATCGAAGGCAATCCCTTCCACGGCCTGCTCGATTTTGTCGAGCGGGTGGCGCCGGCGCAGGCGACCTTCGTGCCCGACGACACCGGTGCCTTCACCTCCGACCACGGCTGGGACCTGGCACGCGACGGCGAGGCGATCCGCCCGCTGATCGCTCGCGCCAAGGCAGCGGGCGCGCGGGTGAGCCTGTTCATGGACCCCGACCCGGCTGCAATGGCGCAGGCCAAGGCGCTTGGCGCCGACCGCGTCGAGCTCTATACCGAACCCTACGCGCGTGCTTTCGGCACTGCGGGACAAGCGGCTTCGCTGGCCCAGTATCGCGCGACGGCAGAAGCGGCGTTGGCCGTCGGCCTGGGCATCAACGCCGGCCACGACCTCAACCGCGAGAACCTGGGCCCTTTCCTGGCGGCGGTGCCCGGCGTGGCGGAAGTCTCGATCGGTCATGCCCTGATTGCCGACGCGCTCGAGTTCGGCATGGATGAAACCGTGCGCCGCTACGTGGGCGTGATCCGTCGCACCTATGGCGAACAGCGTGGCCGCGACCGCGGGCTCGACCGCGGGCCGCGGCCGCCGGTGCAGCAGGGCGGGGCGCTGGGATGATTGCCGGGCTCGGCACCGACCTGGTCGAGATGGCCCGGATTCGGGCCGCCTTCGAACGGCACGGTGATCGATTTGCCCGCCGCATCCTCGGCCCCAGCGAGTACCGGATCTGGAGCGAGCGCGGCGCCCGCAGCGAAGCCCGCGGACTGGCGTATCTCGCCACCCGGTTTGCCGCCAAAGAAGCGGTGTCCAAGGCCCTGGGCTTGGGACTGGTGAGTCCGATGAGCTGGCGCGCGGTCGAGATCCTCAACGCGCCCGGCGGCGCGCCGAGCGTGGTGACCCACGGCGAGCTCGCGGCCTACGTGGCGCAGCGCCGCTTGCGGCTGGTGGTGTCGATCACCGACGAAAAATACATGGCGATGGCCACGGTCATCGCCGAAACCGACGACAAGCTGGAGTAAGGACGATGTTGGGACCCGTGGTGGTGGACGTGAAGGGCTGCGAGCTCAGCGAGGACGAGCGCGAGATGCTGGCCCATCCGCTGGTGGGAATGGTGATCCTGTTTTCGCGCAACTATGCCTCGCCCGAGCAGTTGAAGCGCTTGTGCGCCGAGATCCACGCCGTGCGTTCGCCCGCGCTTTTGATTGCGGTCGACCACGAGGGCGGCCGGGTGCAGCGTTTCCGCGAGGGTTTTACGGTGATCCCGGCGATGCGCGGACTGGGTGAGCTGTGGGATCGCGATGTCCTGCAGGCCTGCCGCACGGCGACTTCGGCGGCCTACGTGATGGCGGCCGAACTGCGCGCCTGCGGCGTCGACCTGACTTTCGCGCCAGTCCTCGACCTCGATTGGGGGCGCAGCGGCGTGATCGGCGACCGCGCGCTTCACTCCGACCCGCGCACCGTCACCCTGTTGGCTTCGCACCTGATGCACGGCATGGCCCTGGCGGGCATGGCCAATTGCGGCAAGCATTTTCCCGGGCACGGCTGGGCCGAGGCCGACTCCCACCACGCCCTGCCCGAAGACGAGCGCCCGCGCGCAGCCATCCTTGCGGCCGACGCGGCGCCGTATCGCTGGCTGGGCGTGAGCCTGGCCGGCGTGATGCCGGCGCACGTGGTCTACCGCCAAGTCGACGCTCAGCCGGCGGGTTTCTCCAGGGTTTGGCTGCAGGAGGTCTTGCGCGGCGAACTGGGTTATGCCGGCGCGATCTTCAGCGACGATCTGACGATGGAAGGCGCGGCGGTGGCCGGCACCATGGTCGAGCGGGCGGAAGCGGCGTTTGCCGCCGGCTGCGACCTGGTCCTGGTATGCAATGACCCGGTCGCCGCGCAGAAAGTGCTCGACGGCGTGCGTTGGGCACGCAGCCCCGAGTTCGACGAGCGTATCGCCCGCTTCGTTCCGCGCGGCCCAGCGCTTGACCGCCAAGCGCTCGAGCGCACCGAGATGTATCAGGCGGCACTGACCGACCTCGAGGCCTGGCGCAGCGCGCTGTGATGGCTTGGCCGCCCCTTTCTTAGAGGGGCTTGCCGATTCGCGTGATCGCGTCCGGAGTCGCCCTTTAGGTGAGTACCCCTACAATCGCTGGCGTCATTTCCCTTCCTGGTCCGATCTTCACGGAGATTGCTGCTGATGCGCGCCCTCAAGACCCTCGTCCTCGCCCTTGGCATCGCCTGTGCCGCCACTGCCGCCTCGGCGCGTGACTGGGCAGAAATCAAGAAATCCGGCACCTTGATTGCCGCCAGCGAAGGTGCTTATGCGCCCTTCAACTTCTTCCAGGGCAATAAGCTGACTGGTTATGAGATCGAGGTCATGGATGCGGTAGCCAAGAAGCTGGGCCTGAAAATCCAGTGGAAGGCGCTGGGTTTCGACGCGCTGATCGGCGCGGTCAGCCAGGACCGCTTCGATCTCGCGATCGCCAGCCATGGCATCACCGAGGAGCGCGCCAAGTCGGTCGACTTCACCAAGCCCCATTACTGCTCGGGCGGTCAGATCGTTGCCAAGGCCGGCGGCCCGCTCAAGGCAGCCGACCTGACGGGCAAAGTGATCGGGGTGCAGCTTGCCACCACCTATGCCGACGCGGCCAAGAAGGTCACGGGAGCCAAAGAGGTGAAGACCTTCCCCAAGGACACCGATGCCCAGCAGGCTTTGATGGCCGGCCGCCTCGACGCCTGGGTCACCGACCGCTTTGTCGCCAAGGAAGCGATCGAGAAGGCGGGGAAGAGCAAACTCAACGCCGGCGACATGCTTTTCATCGAGCAGGTGGCCACCGTCGTCAAGAAGGGCAATACCGGGCTGCGGGACGAAATCAACGGCGCGCTGGTCGCCTTGAAGGCCGACGGCACGCTCAAGAAGATCTCCGAGAAGTGGTTCAAGGAAGACGTCACTTGCCCCAGTCTGTGATCACACGGCCCCGGCTGTCGTGGTTTGAGCATACGGGCCGGCGTCGCCGGCCTGTTTTTTTGCGCTTGCGCACTTTTTTGAGGGAAACCCGGGCTCGGGGCTGCGCCATCGGTCGGACCGCGCCGCGCATCGCCCTACAATCCAAAACTTTTCCCCGGCGGGAACCGTCGTCACTCAAGGAGGAACGAGCGCATGCGTGCGATCAAGACATTCGTCATCGGTATTGGCCTGGCCTGCGCCTTCTCGGCGGCCCAGGCGCGCGATTGGGCTGAAATCAAGAAGTCCGGCACCCTGATCGCCGCGACCGAAGGCGCGTACGCACCTTTCAACTACTTCCAGGGCAACAAGCTGGTCGGTTTCGAGATCGACGTCATGGATGCCGTGGCCAAGAAGCTTGGCCTCAAGATTCAGTGGAAGACGATTGGCTTCGATGCCCTCATTCCCGCCGTCAGCCAGGACCGCTTCGACCTCGCGATCGCCGGCCACGCCATCACCGAGGAGCGCAGCAAGTCGGTCGACTTCTCCAATCCCCATTACTGTTCGGGCGGCCAGATCGTCGCCAAGGCCGGCGGCCCGCTCAAGGCAGCCGATCTCGGCGGCAAGCTGATCGGGGTGCAGATCGGAACCACCTACGCCGACGCGGCCAAGAAGGTCACGGGCGCGAAGGAGGTGAAGACCTTCCCCAAGAACACCGACGCGCAGCAGGCTCTGTTGGCCGGCCGCATCGACGCCTGGGTCACCGACCGTTTCGTCGGCATGGAGGCGATCGAAAAATCGTCCAAGGCCAAGCTCGCTTCGGGGGAGATGCTCTTCGTCGAGCACATCGCCACCGTCATCAAGAAGGGCAATACCGGGCTGCGCGACGAGATCAACGGCGCGCTCGCAGCGCTCAAGGCCGACGGTACGCTCAAGAAGATTTCCGAGAAGTGGTTCAAGCAAGACGTCAGCTGCCAGTGACGCCCTGCTTGTCTCCGTCCCGCAACCCTTGTTTCTTAACCCGCCGGCCTTCCCGCTGGCGGGTCCAAACCGATGCAGCAGAAGCTTCGTGACCGAGACTTCCTGATCTTGGTCGGATCCGTGATCGGCCTGGCCCTCGTCCTCTGGGTGATGGCCACGCCATTGGCCGCCTTGCCTGCCCCCGTCGGGCCGGCAGCGCAGATGTTTGCCGATGGCGCCCTGGTCACGGTCCAGCTCACCCTGGTGGCCGGAGCCATCGGCTTGCCCCTGGGCGTCCTGGCCGCCCTGGGCAAGACCTCGACCATCCTGCCGCTGCGCTGGCTGGCCAGCTTCTACGTGTGGGTGATCCGCGGCACGCCGCTGCTGCTTCAGATCCTGTTCTTCTATTTCGCCATGCCGGCGCTGGTTCCCGGACTCGAGCTCTCCGAGTTCTGGACCGCGGTGGTCGCGCTGTCGCTCAACGTCGGCGCCTACAACGCCGAGGCCGTTCGCGCCGGGATCAATGCTGTGCCGGCGGGGCAGATCGAAGCCGCCCGTTCGCTGGGCATGAGCGCGTTTTATGCGTTCTGGGACATCACCTTGCCGCAGGCCACGCGCATCAGCCTGCCGCCGCTGGCCAACAACATCGTCGCCTTGCTCAAGGACTCGTCGCTGGCCTACGCGATCGGCGTGGTCGAACTGTCGATGGTCAGTGCCCGGGTCCAGGCCGAGAGCTTCCAGCCGATCCCGGTGTTTTTTACCGTCGCCGCGATCTACCTTGTCCTCACCACCACCTTTACCCAGTTCGCCGCGGCGCTTGAGCGCAAGCTCGCGGTCGGCAAGCGCTAAGCCATGACCCAGTCGATCATCACCGTAGACAAGGTCTGCAAGGCCTGGGGCAGTTTCGTCGCGCTCGACGGCGTGAGCACCGAGTTCAAGGAAGGCGAAGTGGTGTGCATCATCGGACCTTCGGGTTCGGGCAAGAGCACCCTGCTGCGCACCATCAACCGGCTCGAGCGCCATGACTCGGGGCGCATCGTCGTCGACGGCATCGTGCTCGACGACGACACCCGCCACATCGACGCCGTGCGCGCCGAAGTCGGCATGGTGTTCCAGAGCTTCAACCTGTTCTCGCACATGACCGTGCTCGAGAACGTCATGCTGGCTCCGCGCCGAGTGCGCAAATGGGGTCGCGCCCAGGCCGAAGCCAAGGCGCGCGAATTGCTCGAACGCGTCGGCCTGGCGGCTCACGCCGACAAATACCCCTCGCAGTGCTCGGGCGGGCAGCAGCAGCGAGTAGCGATCGCCCGTGCGCTCGCCATGCAGCCCAAGGTCATGCTGTTCGACGAGCCCACTTCCGCGCTCGACCCGGAAATGGTCAACGAAGTGCTGCAGGTGATGCGCGGCCTTGCCAACAGCGGAATGACCATGCTCATCGTCACTCACGAAATGGGCTTCGCCCGCGAAGTGGCCGATCGTGTCATCTTTTTCGACGCCGGCCGCATCGTCGAGGAAGGTCAGCCAGCCGAGTTTTTTGCCCGGCCCACCCACCCGCGCGCCCAGGCCTTTCTGGCGCAGATCAAGCGCGCCGGATGATCTCCGGGCCGAGTCCGGCAGGACTCGGATCGACGTCCTCTCCGCCCAACTGATCCGGGAGGGATAGGTCGCGGCGGTTCCTGTTGGCCTGGCCAGGAAAGAGGGCGGAGGCGACCCTCGAGACGGCGGCTGGATGTCAGCGCCGCCCAGCCGCATGCCGGGATCGTTCGTGTGATTGGGATAGGGCGGCGGAAGACGAAAAAAAGGCCCCGCCAAAGCGGAGCCTTTTGCCGAAGCCGGAGCTTCTTATTTCATCACGCGGCTGCGGTATTCGCCGGTGCGGGTGTCGATTTCGATGCGGTCGCCGATTTCGACGAAGGCCGGCACGGGAACCTCGAAGCCAGTGGCGATCCGGGCGGGCTTCATCACCTTGCCCGAGGTGTCGCCCTTGACGGCGGGTTCGGTGTAGGTGACTTCGCGCACGACCATGGTCGGCAGTTCGACCGAAATCGCGCGGCCTTCATAGAACACCACTTCGGCGGGCAGACCGTCCTCAAGGTAGTTCAGGGCGTCGGCCATGCTGTCGGCTTCGACTTCGTACTGGTTGTAGTCGGCGTCCATCCACACGTAGAGCGGATCGGCGAAGTACGAGTAGGTGACTTCCTTGCGATCGAGCATGAGCAGATCGAACTTGTCGTCGGCCCGGTAGACGGTTTCGGTCGGGGTGCCGGTCAGAAGATTCTTCATCTTCATCTTGACCACCGAGGCGTTGCGACCGGACTTGCTGTATTCGGCCTTGAGCACGACCATCGGGTCCTTGCCGACCATGATGACGTTGCCCGACCGGAGTTCCTGAGCGAGTTTCATTGATACCTGCAGGTTGGAGCCGGCGCTGCGCACAAGCGCCGGCCGAGCGGATTGGAGATTGATGATTCGGGTAGCCTGCTATTTTAGCTTGTCGGCGACGAAATCGCTCAAGCTGTCGGTGAGACTCCCAATCCCGGCCAGTTTTTCCCGCCATGCGGAAGCGTGGGAACGGATGGCCGGCAGCGCCTGGCAGAACGCCGGCCAGCTGTGGGCGATGCCGTCGCCACGGTTCCAGGCTTCGGAAAAATCCGTCCAAGCGGCAGCGGCGACCGGCTCCATGGCCGAGGTATAGAGCCGCGCAAAAGCGGCGAGTTTGTCCATGTGGACCGCGTCCGCCTGTGGATAGGCGTGCCAGGCGAAAGGCAGGGCGGCGAGTTGGGCGCGGACGAAGGAATCTTCGCCACGAACGATGGCCAGATCGCTGCACCACAGGAGCTTGTCGAAGTCCGCCTGCGGCACGTAGGGCAGGTGCACGCAAGTGACGGCCGGCGCCGGGCGGGAGTCGATGGCGGCGGTCAACCGACGGCCGGCCTCGCCGGGCGCGAGCAGCAGCTGGATCGCCGCGCCGGACTGGCGCAGGGCCTGGGCCCAGTCGTCCAGGGGTGCTCCCGGGTAACAGAAGACGAACGCCGTGGATTCGGCATGCGGGTTGGCGCCGAGCGCAGCCATGAACTCGCCGCGCTCGAGCCAGTTGCGAGCGAAGGCCTGGCGGCGAAGTTCAAGCCCGCGTTCGATGATCACGCCGCCGGTGCCGGCCGCGAAGCCGGGGAAGAAGAAGTGCTTGACGAGCGGCAGACGCGGATGCGGCGAGGGCAGGGCATGGCAGCCCAGCACCCAATCCTCCGCGCTGAGGTATTCGAGGTTGATCCAGATCGGCGCTCGAGCCTCGCTCGCCATGCGTTCGACGTAACTCTCGGGCAGAGGACAGCCGAAGGCTTCGATCACCACGGCCGACGGACGGGCATGCTCGGCGCGCTTCCAGGCCAATACCTCAACTCCGGCCGCGCTTTGTGAGGACAGGGTCGGGTCGAGCTCGGGCACGATGTGGGCCAGGGTTGCCAGTTCGTCGATGAAAAGACGTACTAACCAGCCCCGTTCCTCGACCAGGGTACGGGCGAGACGCCACGCAACTCCGGCGTCGCCGAAATTGTCGATCACCTGACAGAACAGGTCGCACTCGCGGCGAGCCTTGCGGGAGGACGCAAGAGGAGCCTCTGTCATACTTGTTTTCAGCCTGTGAGCCGCCGTTGGAAGATGTCTGAAGAGCCGAAGTCCGGGTTTGATCCGGCGCCCCTACTCAAGTCGCTGCCCTCGTTGCCGGGCGTCTACCGTTATTTTGACGCAGACGGCACGCCGCTTTATGTCGGCAAGGCGCGCGACCTGAAGAAGCGAGTCTCGAGTTACTTCCAGAAGAGCCTGTCGCCGCGCATCGCCCTGATGGTGGCCAAGATCGCCCGCCTCGAAACCACGGTGACGCGTTCCGAAGCCGAAGCGCTGCTGCTCGAGAACAACCTGATCAAGACCCTGGCGCCGCGCTACAACATTCTGTTTCGCGACGACAAGAGTTATCCCTATCTGAAGATCGGGCCGCAGACTTATCCGCGCATTTCGTATTACCGCGGCGGGGTTGATCGGCGCAGCCAGTTTTTCGGGCCTTATCCCAACTCGTGGGCGGTGCGCGACGCGATCCAGCTGCTGCAAAAGGTCTTCCGCTTGCGCACCTGCGAAGACACGGTGTTTTCCAATCGCTCGCGGCCCTGCCTGCTCTACCAGATCCAGCGCTGCAGCGGCCCTTGCGTGGGCCTGATCAGCCAGCCCGACTACGCGCGCGACCTCGAACGCGCTCTGCGTTTCCTGCGCGGCGAGTCGGGCGAGATCATGCGCGAACTCGAAACCCGCATGCAGGCGCTGGCCGAGGAGCTGCGCTTCGAGGAGGCGGCGGCGGTACGCGACCAGCTCGGCTCGCTCTCGAACGTCCTGCACCAGCAGGCGGTCGAGACCACCGGCGGCGACATCGACGCCGACATCATTGCGGTGGCGGTCGAGGGCGGGCAGGCTTGCGTCAACCTGGCGATGGTTCGCGGCGGCCGGCATCTGGGCGACCAGCCGCATTTCCCTTCGCTATCCCGCGCCGGTTCGCTGTCGGCCGATCCGGCCGAGATCCTCGAAGCCTTCGTGTCGCAGCACTACGTCGGCCTGCCGGTGCCGGGCACCTTGATCGTCAACGCCGACGTCGACGTCGAACTGTTCACCGATCTGCTGAGCGCGATGGCCGACCGCCGCGTCCAGGTCGTGCGCCAGCCGCAGGAAAATCGCCGTCGCTGGCTCGAGATGGCCGAAGCCAACGCCCGCCTGGCGCTGGCGCGGCACCAGGCCGAAGAAGGCTCGCAGATCGCCCGCACCCGCGCCTTGATCGATGTACTCGGGCTCAGCCTCGATGGCGACGATCCTTCCAAGCTGCGGGTCGAGTGTTTCGACATCAGCCATACGGCAGGAGAAGCAACCCAGGCTTCGTGCGTGGTATTCCAGGACCACCAGATGGCCTCGTCCGAATACCGGCGCTACAACATCACCGACATCGAACCGGGCGACGACTACGCGGCAATGCGCCAGGCCGTGTCGCGGCGCTACGCGCCGGTGGCGCGCGGCGAATCGGTTCTGCCCAACCTCGTTCTCATCGACGGTGGGGCGGGCCAGGTGGAGGTGGCACGCCAGGTTTTTGAAGAGCTCGGGCTCGACCCCGGCGTCCTGGTCGGGGTGGCCAAGGGCGAAGGGCGCAAGGTCGGTCTCGAACAGCTGGTCTTCCCCGATCAACGCGAACCCTTGCTGCTGGGTCGGGAGTCGGCCGCGTTGATGCTGATCGCCCAGATCCGCGACGAGGCGCACCGTTTTGCCATCACGGGCATGAGGGCGCGCCGCGCCAAGGCCCGCAACACCTCCCAGCTCGAGGAACTGGAGGGCATAGGCCCCAAGCGGCGCCAGCGTCTGCTCGCCCGCTTCGGTGGATTGAAAGGCTTGCGCAATGCCTCGATCGAGGACATCGCCACCGTCGACGGCGTTTCACGTAAGCTCGCCGAAAGAATTTACGCTCAACTGCATGGACAAGTCACTGATTAAGCCGCTGCCCTTTAACGCGCCGATGCTGCTCACCTGGGGCCGCATCGCCATGATTCCCCTGGTGGTCGGCATTTTTTACCTGCCCGATGCCTGGCTCGCGCCGCACGCCAAAAATCTGGTCGCGTGTGTCCTGTTTGTTCTCGCAGCTCTGACCGACGCGCTCGACGGTTATCTGGCGCGTCGCTTTCACATGACGACGCCGATGGGCGCTTTCCTGGATCCGGTGGCCGACAAGCTGATGGTGAGTGCGGCCCTGGTGGCCCTGCTCGCGCTCGACCGGATCGACATGTTTGTGGCGCTGGTGATCATCGGCCGCGAGATCACGGTATCGGCCCTGCGCGAATGGATGGCGCAGCTCGGCGCTTCGGGCCGGGTCAAGGTCAATGCGCTGGGCAAGATCAAGACCATCGCGCAGATGGTCGCGATCCCGCTGCTGCTGTATCACGACCCCTTGTTCGGCGGAGCGATCGACGTGGCCTGGCTCGGCACCGTGCTGATTTATGTCGCTGCGGTGCTGACCGTGTATTCGATGCTCGTTTACCTGAAGGCGGCGCGCCCCTACCTCAGTTCCGAGTGAGAACTCGGTGCGCCTCGTTTGACACGTCCTTTTGCATCGATATAATTTCGGTTCTCCGTTGCGGGAGTAGCTCAGTTGGTAGAGCGCAACCTTGCCAAGGTTGAGGTCGAGAGTTCGAGACTCTTCTCCCGCTCCAAAGATTGCTAAAAGGGGAAGCCCGGCAGCTTCCCTTTTTTATCGGCGAC
>JAEZVV010000036.1 GCA_023443095.1 Pseudomonadota bacterium | reverse complement strand
CTCGTACGCGATGTCGGGCCACCTGGTGGTCGCCACCCTGCACGCGACCAACGCTGCCCACACCCTCAACCGGGTGATCAGCTTCTACCCGCCCGAGACCCGTCAGGCGCTGTTCCAGGACTTGTCGGTGGCCTTGAAGGCGATCATCTCGCAGCGCCTGGTGCGCGCCCGCAAGGGTGGCCGCGTGCCCGCGGTCGAAGTGCTGATCAACAGCCGCCATATCGCCGACCTGATCGAACGCGGCGACGTGCAGGCGATCAAGGAAGCGCTCGAGCAGAGCCTCGCCCCCGAGAGTTCGTCCTACGAACAAAGCCTTTATGCGCTGATCCAGTCCGGACTCGTGACCCGGGAAGACGCCTTGTCGGCGGCCGATTCGCAGAACAACCTGCTCTGGTTCATCAACAACGCCGGCAAGCCGGTGGCCAAACACGACAAGTCCGAACCCGCCCCCGACTCGGCCTCGTTCAGCGAGTTCACCCTGAATATCTGAGCGGGGAAGCTCCGGGCAGGCTGCCGCGCCCGCGCCCGCTAGAATCGGGGGTCTTCCCATGCGCACCGATCGGCCGCCGCCGTCGGTGCGCCCGACGCCTCCGTCATGAATCCCACTTTCGACCTCACCTGCGAACTGATTTCCCGCGCCTCGGTCACCCCCGCGGACGCCGGCTGCCAAGACCTCATTGCCGAGCGCCTGGCGCCGCTGGGTTTCGTCGCCGAAACCATGGCCGCGGGCGGCACCACCAATCTGTGGCTGCGCCGCGGCACCGAAGCGCCGGTCTTCGCCTTCGCCGGCCATACCGACGTGGTGCCGACCGGCCCGCTCGAAGCCTGGGTCTCGCCCCCGTTTGCGCCAACGGTGCGCGACGGCCGCCTCTACGGCCGCGGTGCGTCCGACATGAAGAGTTCGCTCGCCGCTTTCGTGATCGCGGCCGAGGAGTTCGTGCGCGCCCGCCCGGACCACCGCGGTTCGATCGCCCTGCTGCTCACCTCGGACGAGGAAGGCCCGGCCACCGACGGCACCACCCTCGTGGTCGAAACCCTGCGCGAGCGCGACGAGAAGATCGACTTCTGCGTGGTGGGCGAACCGACCTCGGTGGCCAAGCTCGGCGACACCATCAAGAACGGCCGCCGCGGCTCGCTCTCGGGCAGGCTCACGGTGCGCGGCATCCAGGGCCACGTCGCCTATCCGCAGCTGGCGCGCAACCCGGTGCACCAAGCCGCCCCCGCGCTGGCCGAACTGGCGGCCACCGAGTGGGACGCGGGCGACGCGTTTTTCCCCGCCACCACCTTCCAGATCTCGAACATCCACGCCGGCACCGGCGCCACCAACGTCGTTCCGGGCCACTGCGTGGTCGACTTCAACCTGCGTTTTGCGCCGGCTTCGACCGCCGACGGCCTGATCGAGCGGATCGAAGCGGTGCTGGCCAAACACGGCCTCGATTTTTCGGTTGAATGGACGATCGGCGCCCGCCCCTTCCTGACGCCGCCCGGCGCCCTGTCGGAGGCGCTTTCCGCCGCCATGCTCGCCACCGTCGGCCTGAAGCCCGAACTGTCGACCACCGGCGGCACCTCCGACGGCCGCTTCATCGCGACCTGGTGCCCGCAGGTGGTCGAGTTCGGCCCGCCCAACGCCAGCATCCACCAGATCAACGAGAACATCCTCGTCGCCGACCTTGAACCGCTCAAGGACGTCTACCGCCGCACCCTCGAACTCCTGCTGAGATAAGAACCCCATGTCGATCGACGCCCAAGCCAACCTGCGCACGCTGCGCGACGTGTTGCGTTACGCCACCACCCGCTTCAACGAAGCCAAGCTCTCCTTCGGCCACGGCTCGGCCGACGCCTTCGACGAAGCGGCCTTCATCGTGATGCGCACGCTCCACCTGCCGCTCGAGCGGCTCGACACCTTCCTCGACGCCTACCTCACCCACGCCGAGATCAACACCCTGCTGCAGATCATCGACCGCCGCGTCAAGCAGCGCGTACCGGCCGCCTACCTGCTGCGCGAGGCCTGGCTGATGGGCTACAAGTTCTATGTCGACGAGCGCGTGATCATTCCGCGCTCCTTCATCGGCGAACTGCTCAAGGACTCGCTCGAACCCTGGATCCAGGACCCGCTCACCGTGACCAACGTGCTCGACCTGTGCACCGGCTCGGGCTGTCTGGCGATCATGGCGGCCGACTTCTTCCCCAACGCCCAGGTCGACGCGGTCGACATCAGCCCGGACGCCCTGGCCGTGGCCCGCATCAACGTCGACGACTACGGCTTTGCCGACCGCATCAACCTGGTCGAGTCCGATCTCTACTCCAAGCTGCCGGCCAAGCGTTACGACCTCATCATCTCGAACCCGCCCTACGTGACGGCCGAGTCGATGGCGGCGCTGCCCGGCGAATACCGCCACGAGCCCAGCCTGGCCCTGGCGGGCGGCGACGACGGTCTCGACCTCGTGCGCCGCATCATGCGGCAGTCGCGCGCCTACCTGAAGCGCAACGGCCTGCTCGTGGTCGAGGTCGGCGACGGCCGTCCGCAGACCGACGCTGCCTTTGCCGACATCCCGCTCACGTGGCTGACCACCAGCGCCGGCGACGACATGGTGTTTCTGGCCCGCCAGGAAGAGTTGCCCTAAGTGCTTCGACTGCAGGACCTCACCCTCGCCCGCGGCGCCCGCCAGCTTTATTCGAAGGTCAGCCTGATCGCGCCGCCGGGCGAGCGCATCGGCCTGGTCGGCGCCAACGGCTCGGGCAAATCGACGCTGTTTGCCGCCATCCTCGGCGAACTCTCCCCTGAGTCAGGCGACCTCGAAACGCCGCCTGCGGCGCGGATCGCCCACGTCGCTCAGGACATCGCGGTCACCGACGACAACGCGCTCGACTACGTTCTGGCCGGCCATGCGCCCTTGATGGCCGCCCGCGCCGAACTGGCGCGCGCCGAAGCCGGGCACGACGAGATGGCGCTCGCCCACGCGCTTGCCAACCACACCGAACTCAACGAAGGTGCCATCGTGGCACAGGCACGGGCGATCCTGCACGGCCTGGGCTTTGCCGCCCACGACGGCGAGCGCAAGGTCGCGGCCTTCTCCGGCGGCTGGCGCAACCGGCTCGCGCTGGCGCGCGCCCTGATGCGCCCGGCCGACCTGCTGCTGCTCGACGAGCCGACCAACCACCTCGACCTCGACTCGGTGGTCTGGCTCGAAGCCTGGCTCAAGCGCCAGCCCGCCACCGTGCTCCTGATCTCGCACGACCGCGAGTTCCTCGACCGCTGCATCACCACCACCTGGGCAGTCGAAGACGAAACCATCCGCCGCTACGCCGGCAATTACAGCGACTACGAAACCGCCCGCGACGAACAGCTGCGCCAGCAGGATGCCGCCGCCCGCGCCTACGAACGCACCAGCGCCCACCTGCAGAAGTTCATCGACCGCTTCCGCGCCCAGGCGACCAAGGCGCGCCAGGCGCAATCGCGCATCAAGATGCTCGAGAAGCTGCAAAGCGTCGAAGGCGTGCGCGCCAAGCGCGAATGGCGCTTCGAGTTCCCCGAGCCGCTGCGCCTGCCCGAACACCTGCTCGAAGCCGAGGGCCTGCGCCTGGGTTACGGCGAGCGTGTGATCCTCGACTCCGTGAAGTTCTCGGTGCGCACCGGCAAGCGCATCGGCATCCTGGGCGTCAACGGCGCCGGCAAGTCGACCCTGGTCAAGGCCATCGCCGGCGAACTCGAGCCCATGGCGGGCGAGCTGCGCCGCGGCCAGGGCCTGGCGATCGGGTATTTCGCCCAGCACCAGCTCGACCAGCTGCGCGCCGACGAAACCCCGCTCGCGCACCTGCGCCGCGCCGCGCCGCTCGTGCGCGAGCAGGAGCTGCGCAACTTCCTTGGCCAATACCGCTTTTCGGGCGAAATGGCGACCACCCTGGTCGGCCCGATGTCGGGCGGGGAAAAAGCCCGCCTCGCACTGGCGCTGATCGCCTGGGAAAAGCCCAACGTGCTCCTGCTCGACGAACCGACCAACCACCTCGACATGGAGACTCGCGACGCCCTCACGCTCGCGTTGTCCTCGTTCGAAGGCGCGCTGATCCTCGTCTCGCACGATCGCCACCTGCTGCGCGCGACCGCCGAGGAGCTGTGGCTGGTGCACGACGGGCGCCTGGCCGAGTTCGAGGGCGATCTCGACGATTATTCGGCCCTGGTGCTGGCC
>JAEZVV010000172.1 GCA_023443095.1 Pseudomonadota bacterium | reverse complement strand
GCATGTGGACGCACGAGTGCCAGTCGTAGCTGCCCCAGAACACCGGGTAGAGCTCGCGCGGCGGCCGGCAGTCGGCCTCGTCGCGCGCCAGGTGGGAGAGATGGCAGGGGTATTCGGTGGCGACGTTGGTCAGAGCGACCCGCGCCAAGCGCTGCACCAGGGAGGCATCGAGTTCCATGCACGCCATCTTAGGCGTGCTCTCCCCCCAAAAAAAGACGCCGGCCAGGGCCGGCGTCTCGCCACGCAAAGCGCAGCTCAGAGCTTCATCAGGCAACCATGTTGCGCTTGATCGCCTTGACGTTGGCGGCACCGGTCAGCGTCATCGACACCACCAGTTCGTCACGCATGCGATTGGCGAACAGGGCCACGCCGTCAACTCCGCCGCCGTGCGCGGCGCGGATGAAGTGGCGGCCGACCAGAACGCCTTGGGCGCCGAGCGCCAGGTACTTCTGGACGTCGGTGCCGCGTTTGACGGTGCCATCGACCATGACCATCAGCTTGCCGTTGACCGCATCGGCGATCTTGGGCAGCACTTCGGCCGTGCCCGGCGTGGCAGCCAGCACGCGGCCGCCGTGGTTGGACACAACGATGCCGGCGGCGCCGGAGTTCATGCAGGCGCGAGCTTCGTCCACCGTCATGATGCCCTTGAAGAGCAGCGGCACCGGGCAGGCCTTGACCAGTTCCTTGAGCTGGGCCGGGGTCTTGGGTTCGACGGTCTGGCCGGGCGTGGCGCGGGCGGCGCGGCCGGCGGAGTCGAGGTCGATCGTGATCGCGACCACGCCCGCTTCGGCGGCCTTCTTCATGCGCTGGATGATTTCTTCCTGGGTGCGCGGCTTGAGGCCGACGATCGCCTTGAAGCCCAGGCCCTTGAGGGTCTGCAGGCGCTTTTCGAAGACGTCGATCGGATCGCCGATGCCGTCGGCCACCGCGCCGAGCGTGCCTGCCTTCGAGCAGCCGCCGCAGATCGCGGTGACGAACTCTTCTTCAGTCAGCTTGCCACCCATGTTGTAGGTGGTGCCGCCGGTGGGCGCCGCGATCGCCGGCATCGAAAGCTTGGTGCCGAAGAAGTCGAACGAGGTGTCCGGCTTCTTGACGCCGTGGATCACGCGCATGTTGAGCTCAACGCGGTTGAGCGATTGGTAGTTGTTCTGGAACGACTTGCCGGCGCCCATGCCGCCAAAGCCCGGAACCTGGCCGGCGCAGACTTCGCCGTTGCACTCGGAGCACACCATGCACTTGGGGCTCATCATTTCGCGTGCGCGGTCGAGAACCTGGTCGTAGGTCATCTTGCCGCTCAAGGGCTTGAGCGGAGCCGCGGCGGCAGCGCCGGCGGCGGGAGCTTCAGCAGCGCTGGCGGCGCTGCTTCCGATCGCCATCAAGCCGGCGGAAAGCGCGGCACCGGCGCGGAAGAAATCACGGCGGCCGAGTTCAGCGTGGTCGATCAAGGTCTTGTCCATGGGTACTCCTGTTGTTGGCATTGATGCCCGATTGTTGGTTGGGCAGTGGTCGGGTCTCTTGTTGCTTGACAAGCTCGCGCGCTCTGCTGCGGCAACAAGCGGGCCGCTTGTTTTGAGTCAAGCGCGCGGGCGACTTCAGTTGGCGGCCTTCTTGAGCGCGTCGATCACGCGCTGCACTTGCGGCGACGGTGCGCCGATCGTGATCAAGCCGAGCGGGCGTTCGACCTTGTCGGTCTTGACGATTTCAACGCCGGGCTTGACGAAACCCTTGCCCAGCCCGCCGATAGCCCCGGCCTGTTTGGCGACTTCCGGCGCCACTTGTTCGATATGCACGGCGCGCGCCGTGGCGACGTAGTCCTGGCCTTTCAGCACTTCACCCTTGATCAGTCCGCGGGTGGCGCTGGAGGTGGTGTCGGTGACGACTTGCACCGGCAGGTCGGGGCCGCCCACGTCTTTCCAGTTGGTGATGCGGCCGGTGTGCAGGTCGACCACCTGTTGCCGCGTGAGGCTGCGTACAGGGTTGGTCGCATTGACCACGAACACGATTTCGTCGCTCTTGATCACCGACATGCGCAGCGGCGCCGGGTCGATGGTGCGGCCGGCGGCCTTGGCCGCGTTGACGACGGTTTCGATCGAGGCCGAAGCGAGCGAGGCGTCGCAGCGGCCGTCGGCCAAGTCGATCAGACCTTTGCCGGCATTGCTCTTGTCGACGGCGAGCTTCATGCCCGTGGCTTTTTCGACAGCGGCCTGATGCGGAGCGATTAGGCTGTCGACCACGCTGGCTGCGCCATTGAGGCGGACGGTGTCGGTGCCGAAAGCAGCGGAGGAAGCAAACACGAATGCGAACGCCAGCAGCGTTCGGTGATGCAGACTCATGGCTATCTCTCTAGTAGTACGTGGCAGGATTGCACGCGTGCCTAATCCTAGGTAGGTAAGACCGGATTCCCTTGTCCACGGACAAGCCGCGGATGGGGGAGGGGGCCGGTACGACCCATCCAGATCAAGAAACAATCACGGCTTGAGAAACGATGCGGGGAAATGCGGGTGCCGCGCTGCCTGCCAGAATGTGCAGCACCCAGCAGGAGGAAGCGGGATGGCAAACGAGAGCAGCGTCGAAGTGCAGGACACCTCAAAAGACCGGCCGGTCAACGGCCTGTATGCACGCGCCGGCGGCTTGATGATGTTCGTGTTGCTCCTGCTGGCGAGCTGGCAGATCGTGGCGCCGTTTGCGGTGGCGCTGGCCTGGGCGATTTCGCTGGCGGTATCGGTGCATCCGATCCAGGCTCGGCTCGCCCGCCGGCTGGGGCGGCGTCCGCGCACCGCCGCCGCACTCGTGAGTCTGTTGCTGATAGTGACCGTCTTGCTGCCGGTGGGGCTGCTATTGCTTTATGCGACCCAGGGCGTGCAGGCGGCCGCCACCCATATCAGCGACCTGCGCTTGCTGGACATGGAACCGCCCGCGGTGCTGGCGCGGGTGCCGGTGCTGGGCGAGCAGCTGCAGGAGCTCTGGCGCGAAGCGCAGCAGGGCGATTTCGCCACCCTGTCCCAGGTCGAGGCTGCGCTGGGCGGCGCGGCGGGCTGGCTGGTCAATGCCGGGCTGGCGATCGGCAGTTCCTTTGCCCAGGTCCTGATCGCCATGATCCTGGTCTTCCCCTTGCTGCTGGGCGCTGATCGTTCGGTGCGTTTCGCCCGCAAGCTGGCCAAGGCTGTCGAACCCCGGCGCGGCGAACTGCTGCTCGATGTCGCCACGCGGGTGGTGCGCGGAGTTTCGCTGGGAGTGATAGGCGGGGCGGCGGTGGCGACCGCAGTCCTGCTGCTGGGCCTGGCCATCGCCGGCGCTCCGGCGCTGGGCCTGATCGGCGTGGTCAGTTTTCTGCTGGCGCTGATGCAGGCGCCGGTTTTCCTGGTGGGGCTGGCGGTGGCGGGCTGGCTGTGGTGGCAAGGCGCCGTGGCGTGGGCGGTGTTTGCCGCCTTGTGGAGCGTGGCGGTCCACCTTGCCTACAGCGTGTTCCAGCCCATGCTCATCAGCAAGGAGGCCGGCCTGCCGATGACGGTGATGCTGGTCGGCGTGTTGGGCGGTTTCATCGCCTTCGGCTTCATCGGCCTGTTTGTCGGGCCGGTGGTGCTGGGCACGATGTACGCGATGCTGGTGGCCTGGGTCGATTCGGCCGAGGCCTGATCGAATAGGAAAGTCGTCATGAAACGAGTGGTCGTGATCGGGGCCGGCGCAGTCGGCAGCTATTTCGGCGCGATGTTTGCCCGCGCCGGCGTGCCGGTGACGCTGATAGGCCGCGCGCCCCAGGTCGAAGCGATCCGCGCCCGCGGTCTGCGGTTTGAGAGCCTGCGCTTCGACGAAATCGTGAAGCTCGACGCCAGCACCGACCCGGCGGCGGTGAGCGGAGCCGACCTCGTTTTGTTCGCAGTCAAGAGCGGCGACACGGCGGCCGCCGCTCAGGCGATCGCGCCTTACCTCGACTCCGACGCGGTGGTGCTGAGCCTGCAGAACGGGGTCGACAACGTCGAGCGGATCCGCCAGCGGGTCAAGCAGGCGGTGCTGGTCGCCCTGGTCTACGTGGCTGCCGCCCTGCCGGCGCCAGGCCACTTGCGCCACACCGGCCGTGGCGACCTCGTGATCGGCGATCTGGCCGAGCCCGGGCAGAGGCTTGCGCCCGAGCGGGTCGAAGCCATCGCCCGTTGCTTCGAAGCCTGCGGCGTGCCCTGCGTGGTCTCGGCCGACATCACGGTTGAGTTGTGGACCAAGCTGGTCGTGAACTGCGCCTACAACGCGATCAGCGCCCTGGGCCAGTCCGAATACGGCCGCATGGCCGCCAGCCCCGACGTGGTGGCGCTGATGCACGCCGCCACCCGCGAGGCGGTGGCGGTGGCGCGCGCCAGCGGCGTCGCGCTCGACGAAGACGCGATGATCGCCACCATCGACTCGCTCGCGCCCGCGATGCCGCGCCAGACCTCGTCGACCGCGCAGGACATCGCCCGCGGCCGGGCGACCGAGATCGACCACCTCAACGGCTATGTCACCCGCCGCGGCGAGGCGCAGGGCGTGGCGGTGCCGGTCAACCGGACCTTGTGGACGTTGGTTCGCTTGCGCGAAGGCTGATGCCTGGCCGCTGCGCCTGAGGGCGCAGCGCGCTCGAGAGCGCAGAGACGAGCGGCGAGGGCCGCCCCTCCCTGCGCGCTTGAAGCTTATTGGACCAGGGCCTTGAACTCGGGCGAGCGGACGACCTTGCCGACCAGGTTCTGCACCGCAGGCATGAAGGCCTCGGCGGTCTGCTTGCAGGCCGTGTCGGCAATGAAGCCGCTCTCAAATTCATAGTGCTCGGAGGCCGTCATCGACTTGCCGTTGGACGACTTGAGCGCGAGGTCGATGTCCCACGAACCGCCAGTGAGCCCACGCGCCGAGGAGAACTCCATCTTGGTGACCTCGCCGCTGAGCGTCACTCGCGGCGCGCCGCTGGCATGGCTGCCGGCGATCTTGAGTTCGTCTTCGAACGCTTTGCGCACGTAAGCGGTGTGGCTGAGTCCGTCGGCCACGCCGAGCGGGCCGGCGGCCCGGCAGGCCGTGCCGAAATTGGCCGGGCCCGAGAAGTTGCCCACGGCCACGTCGGTGGCGGCGATCTTCTTGAGCGCGACGTTGTTGTCGGCGCCGACCGAATAACGCGGCGTGACGAAGGTGGAGCATCCGGTGGCGATCAGAACCAGGGGGAGGACGAGGGCAAGGCGGAGCTTCATGACGATCCTATGTTGAGTGTCGAGATGGCACGAGGCGAAGCCTTACATGAGAGGGGGTGGAGACGCCAATCGAAATGCGGTCTGAGGCAGCTGGTGTTGCGTGGGTGCTGCGAGGAGGTGCGCTTGTGCGTTGGAGGAGCCCAGGTGGACATGGAGAGTGTTTTCGCTCGTGCGTTGCATCGAGCGGCTCAGGCCGCCGCAGGGCCCCAGAGGGTCGGTCCCGTCCGGCCCTCTGGACTCCCGACGGCCCCTGTCGGTCGGCCCTGCGGGCTGCCCTTGCGCCGCATTGCGTCAGCGGCCTCGTCGCGAACTCGGACGATCTCGCGCCTGCGGCGCGAGCCACGTCCTTCGGACACGCTCCTCGGAATTCCCGCTGCCGCAAAGCGGCGCTGCGGCGACCTCTCAAGGGGGAAAGTCAAAGACAGCGCGCTCCGCGCGCGTAAGGCGGCGAGGCTTCGCCACGCCAGCGATGATGAGGGCTGGTCGTGTGCTTGAAGGCGAGCCCTTGCCTGTCTGGATCTGTGTCCTCGCAGGGAGACGGTGGCGGGTTTCGTGGCGCGGTTCATGATGTCGCTAATAGACGACTTGCTCGCAACTCATTGATGAGGTGGGGAAAGTCTTGTGACAAGCTCTCGAGTTCATGAACTCGGGCATCACCTCTAAATTACGTTAGCCATCTCATGCAGGCGTACGAGTTCATCGACGGGTTCCGAGAGGTCATCGATCGCTTCGGGCAGTGGCCAAGTTTTCACGATGGTGAAGTGCATCGCTTGGTTTTGGACAGAGCGCCAAGTGCTCCGTCTGGCCAGTGCAGACCCTCGGTTGAAGTTCATGTTCGCTGCTGGATCATGGGTCCGGATGTCGACGCCGAGGGCTTTCCCACGGTGCAGTGCGACTCAGTTGTTGTATTCCTGTTTGAGGACATCTTCGAGCTCAAGCTCGAGGGGTTCAATCAGCAGAATGTTCTGTCGTCGCTGAACCTCTCGATCGTCGAAGATCCGGAGGCGAGTGATCCAGCATTGCATGTCGAGCTAGAACACTGCTACCTCTTTGCCGGTGAGTTCAGCGCTCGCAGAGCGAGGGTGGTAAGCGTGGCTCCGTATGAGGTGCCGTCAGATGGTTAACCGGTCGCTCAAGTGGGCCTCGTCCGGCTGGCCGAATGCGCTTAGCAGTTGATCATCGCTCCGAGAGGCCAGCCGGTTTCGTCCCCTCAGCTTCAACGTTAGATATTCCCCATATGAGCCGCACCTCGTTCACTCGTTTGCTCGCTGCGCTGATGCTGGTGGCGCTTGCTGGAAGCGGGCACGCGGACCAGAAGGTTCACACTGTCCATGTCACGGGGCCTACCGTCATTGGCTACGTCCCGTCTGATACGCAGTCGCAACGCGACGATGGTTCGGTAGAAGGCATCGCTCATACGATGTTCGCCCTCGAGGACACAAATGCGTGCCTCGGCCGAGGCAGAGTTCGGTTTGAATTCGTGTTTGCGGACCGAATCGTCGTTGTCAACGGAAAGCAGAGTGCCTCGCTGCAAGTCAACAAGATGGAACAAGGCTTTGGTGCAGTTCTAGTCGAGCCGGGTCGCAAGCTGAAAGTCGTATTCGCGGAGCAAGGCCCCTCCACTCTCCAGTACCTTCTGCCAAACGCGGCATCGGCATATTGGGCCGAGCCCAAGTGCAAGCAGGATGGTTAACTGGTAGTTCGTGTGGGACGGCTACGCCGTCCCACCACTTCAACGTTAGGTCTCACAACCGAACCACCAACGAACCATCAACAATGCCCTCTTCTGAAGTCGTTGCACTCATCTACCAAGAGCTACTCAAGGTGGCGGGCGGTGCCGCCGTAGTTCTGGCAGGTCTCTCAGTGTTCCTGAGTAAGGTGTGGTCCGAGCGTATTGCGCGTCGTGACGGCGAGGAGAGAGACCGGCGAATCGCTGAGCTCAAGGCGCAGCTCGACCAACAAGGTTTTCTACTGAAGGCTCGTCTCGACGCCTCGGTTCAGAAGACGGTACACGTTAGCAATGTGCAGTTTGAGCACGAATACGCTATCTACAAAGAGGCGTGGGAGCAGTTGGTTGCGCTACGCCATGCCACAACAAGTCTGCGACCCGTCATGGATCGTGTTGATCCCAACGAAAGTCGAGAGGAGCGAATGCTCAAGCGCGCCAAGGTCTTTGCCGAAGCGCACAACGTCTTCCTCGATGTGGTCGAGCGCAACAAGCCCTTCTACCCGGATTCGATATATGAGGCTCTGTCAGCGGTACGCAAGCGCTGCCATCACGAGTTGATCGATTTCGAATACGTCGAAAGACCAAACACGGACTACTTCAAGGAAGCCATGAAGAGTCAAGACGAAATATTGGCGCTCATCGATGCGGCATGCACTGCGATTCGAGAGCGTATTTCAAAGGTCAGTATGAGAG
>JAEZVV010000162.1 GCA_023443095.1 Pseudomonadota bacterium | reverse complement strand
CGTCGGGGGTGTGCGCATAATCGACCACCGCCAGCGGAGCCCGCGCCGCGGTCAACTGCTTCATCCGCCCCGGCGGCGGCGCCAGCCGCGGCAGCAGGGCACAGGCGAGATCGAAGACCATCCCGGCCGCCAGCGCCACGCCCAACACACCTAGCAGGTTGGCCACGTTGAAGCTGCCGACCAGGTTGACTTCGACCCGCTGCGACTGGCCTTGCCAGTCGACCGTGAATGCCAGGCCCTGGGCCGTGTTTTTCACCTCGCGCGCCGCCAGGCGGAGCGCGCCGGCGGGAGCGGCGCGGCCTTCGAGCGTGGTGACGAGGGTCGTCACTCCGCGCGCCAGGGTACGATCGGCCAGGCGGCGGCCGGCGGCATCGTCGACATTGATGACCGCGTGTTTGAGCCCGGGCCAGTCGAACAGGATGGCCTTGGCGGCTTCGTACGCCGCCATGTCGCCGTGGTAGTCGAGATGGTCGCGCGTCAGGTTGGTGAACAAGGCGATGTCGTAGGCCATGCCGGCCGCACGCCCCTGCTCGAGCCCGATCGACGACAGCTCCATCGCCAGCGCCTGGGCGCCGGCGTCGCGCAGGCGGCGCACCTCGGCCTGGAGCGAAATCGCGTCCGGCGTGGTGAGCTTGGCGGCGCTCAGGTCCTCGCCCGCAAAACCGCTGCCGACCGTGCCGATCACGGCGCAACGGCGGCCGCTGGCGCTAAAGAGCTGGGCGATCCACTGCGAACTCGAGGTCTTGCCGTTCGTGCCCGTCACCGCCACCGACAAGAGGCCGCGCGACGGTTCACCATAAAAAGCGGCCGCCAGCGGACCGAGCAGGCTTCTGAGCCCCGCCACCTCGAGCATCGGCACGTCATTCGGCAGCACGCCGGCCGGCGCTTCGACCAGCACGGCGGCGGCGCCGCGCTCGACCGCTCGGGCGATGAAACCGCGGCCGTCGGTCTTGGCCCCCGGCACGGCGACAAATACATCACCCGCTTCGACCAAGCGGCTGTCGAGCCGCAAGGCGCGGGCCGCAGGCGCAACGGCAGCCAGCCAGTCGATCAAAGGACGGACGGCGGGCGCGTTCATCGCTGCACCTCCATCGCCAGCAACTGGCCGTTGGAGTCGCGCAGCGGACCGTCAGGGTCGATCTGCAGGGTGCGCAGCGCACCTGAAGTCACCTGGGCGAAGATCGGGCCGGCGACCACACCGCCGTAGATGCTGCCGCCCTTGGGTTCGTCGATCATCACCGCGACCACGATGCGCGGGTCGGAAGCCGGAGCAAAGCCGACGTAGGACGCCACGTAGTCCTTGACGTAACGCCCCTGCTTGACCTTGAGCGCGGTGCCCGTCTTGCCGGCGACGCGGTAGCCGGAGATCTGCGCCTGCCGGGCGGTGCCGCCCGGCGCGGTAGCCATCTCGAGCATCTTGCGCATCGCGCGGGCGGTCTCGGGCTTGAACACCTGGGTGCCCGTCGCCGGCACGTCGGTCTTCATCAGCGTCAAGGGGATGACGTCGCCGTCGCGTGCGAACACGGTGTAGGCGCGGGCGAGCTGGATCAGCGAGACCGAGATGCCGTGGCCGTAGGAAATCGTCGCCTGCTCGATAGGACGCCAGGTACGCGCCGGACGCATCCGGCCCGCCACCGCGCCAGGGAAACCGATCTGCGGCGCCTGACCGAAACCGACCCGGGTATAGGTGTCCCACAAGGTCTGAGCGGGCAGCTCGAGCGCAATCTTGGCGGTGCCGACGTTGCTCGACTTGGCCAGCACTTCCTCGACGCTGAGGATGCCGTGCGGGTGGGCGTCGCCGATGCTGCGGTCGCCGATCGTCAGCCGCCCGGGAGCGGTCTGGATTTTGGTGTCGGGGCGCACCTTGCCGACTTCGAGCGCAGCGGCGATCGAAAAGGCCTTGAGCGTAGAACCCGGCTCGAATGTGTCGGTGAGCACCCGATTGCGGGTCAGTTCGGGCGAGAACCGTCCGCGCACATTGGGGTCGTAAGTCGGCCAGTTTGCCAGGGCGAGGATCTCGCCGGTGCGGGTGTCGGCCACCACTACCGCGCCGGCCTTGGCGTTGTTTTTTTCGACCGCCGCCTTGAGCGCTGCGTGCGCCAGGTACTGGATGCGGGAGTCGAGCGAAAGCGAGAGGTCGCGGCCGTCGAGCGGCTCGCGCAGCCAGGCGTCCTCGACGATGCGGCCAAGGCGGTCCTTGATCACGCGGCGGCTGCCGGGGCGGCCGGCGAGCTGGCGCTCCTGCGCCAGTTCCATGCCTTCCTGGCCGCGGTCCTCGACATTGGTGAATCCGACGATGTGGGCCGAGGCCGGGCCGTCAGGGTAATGGCGCTTGAACTCGCGCGTGTCGTGGATGCCGGCCAGTTTCATCGCGGCAATGCGTTCGGCCACGTCGGCGTCGACCTGGCGGCGCAGGTAGACGAAACTCTTGTCTTCGGCGGTCAGTCGGCGCTTCAGTTCGCCCACCGGCAGGTCGAGCAGGCGGGCGAGATCCCGGGTCTGCTCAGGCGTGATTTCGACGTCCTCGGGGATCGCCCAGATCGCCTTGGCCGGCACGCTGGAGGCCAGCACCACGCCGTTGCGATCGGTCATGCGGCCGCGGGTCGCGGGCACGTCGAGGGTGCGGGCGTAACGCGCTTCGCCCTGGCGCTGCAGGAACTCGGTGTTGACCCCGCCCTGCAGATAGACCGCGCGGCCAATCAGGGACAGGAAGCTGCAGAACAGGACAAACAGCAGCAGCTTCGAGCGCCACGCGGGCAGCCGGACCGTCAGCAGGGGGTTGGCGGAAAACGCCACCCCTTCAGCACGGTGCGAGCCGCGCGGCGGCGTCGCGTGTTGCTTGCCAGAGCCGGCGCGCGCTTTCACGGCGCCTCCTTGGTCGCCGCAGCCGGCGGTGCCACCAGGATAGTGCGGCTGCTTTCCACCGGCTTGAGGCCGAGCTGGCGCGCCGCCTGCTCGACATAGCCGGGCTGCGCCGCACGGGAGAGCTCGATCCGCAGGCGGTTCCACTCGACATCGCGGTTGCGCGCCTCGGCCTGGGCACGTTCGAGGTCGACGAACAGGCTGCGCGCGCGGTGCTGGCTGGTGACGAGCAGCAGCGCGCAGCCGAACAAGGCCGCGGCCAGGGTCAGGACGATCAGCGTGACGCTGCGGTCCTTCATCCAGCGCCCTCCGGCCAGGGTTCGGCGGTGCGTTCGGCCACTCGCATCACGGCCGAGCGGGCACGCGGGTTGTCGGCACATTCGGCTGCGTCGGGCAGGACACGCCGCACCCGGGTCAGGCGCGGTTGCGGCAGTTCGCTCGCCCGCAGCGGCACACGCGCGTCGAGCCCGCGTTCGGGATGAGCGTTGGCCTCGATGAAGCGCTTAGTGACGCGGTCTTCAAGCGAGTGGAAGCTGATCACCACCAGCTGCCCCCCCGGTGCGAGCAGGCGGCCGGCCTGGGCCAGCGCTAGCGACAGCTCCTCAAGCTCTTGATTGATGTGAATCCGTATCCCTTGAAAGGTGCGCGTGGCCGGATGCTGGGTCGGATCCCGGCGGTTGCGCGGCGCGGCGTCTGCCACGAGAGCGGCAAGCTCGGATGTGGTTGCGATAGGCCCCCGCTCCCTGCGAGCAACAATCGCCTTTGCAATCGATGAAGCAAACCGTTCTTCCCCATAGTCCGCGATCACCCGTTTGAGTTCGTCGAAGCTCGCCTCGGCGAGCCATTGCGCCGCGGTCAAGCCGCGGCTGGTATCCATGCGCATGTCCAGCGGGCCATCCGCACGGAAGGAAAAGCCGCGCGTCGGGTCGTCGATCTGCGGGCTGGAAACGCCGATGTCGAGCAGGATCCCGTCGACCTGCGAGATGCCGCGCGCAGCGAGGGTCTCGGCCAGCGTCGAAAAGGCGGCGTGCTCGATCGAAAAGCGGGGGTCGGTGATCTGCGCCGCCGCGGCGATGGCCTCGGGGTCGCGATCGAAGGCAATCAGGCGCGCGCTCGGCGCGAGGCGCTCGAGGATCAGGCGCGAGTGCCCGCCACGGCCGAAAGTGCCGTCAACGTAGATGCCGTCGGTGCGGGTGATCAGGTGCTCAACCGCGCGATCGGCGAGCACCGAACGGTGCCGAAGAGCGTTCGGAAGCAGAGGCGCTGACATTCACTCTCAGAAGCTGAAGTTCGCCGCGGCTTCCGGCAAGCCGCCTGCAAGCGCCTTGCTTTCTTCCTCGGCAAGGCGGACGGCATCCCAGAGTTCGAAATGCGCCCCCATTCCCATCAACATCACCTCGCGGTTGAGTTGGCAGAGCGAGCGCAGTTCACCCGGGACGAGGATGCGGCCGGCGCTGTCGAGTTCGAGGTCGACCGCGCTGCCCAACACAATTCGCTGCAGGAACCGGGCCGAGAAGGGCAGGGCCGCGATCTGTTCGCGCCGCACCTCCCAAGTAGGGCGCGGATATACCAGCACACAGCCGTCGGGATGGCGGGTCAGGGTGATACGGCCGTCACACGACGCCATGAGGGCATCCCGATGCCGGCTCGGCATCGACATGCGCCCTTTGGAATCGAGCATCAGCTGTGAAGCTCCCTGGAACACGCACTCCCCTTCACTGAGAACTGGACGCTTAGCCGCGGCCGGAGGCCGGCAACTATCGATCCACTTTTTCCCACTTTTTCACACGAGTTGCCACTGTAGAGCACCGATTCACCACGGTCAAGGCGAGCGCCGTGACTTTTCTCAATCGGAACAAAGGCTTAGCGCGTCATTCTCAGACGCGCCATCAGGAAAATATGCAGGAAATGAAGGGGATAGCGACGGAACTGAAAGTGAAACCTTCAGTCCTGCCCGCGCACACGACGCGGCATCTCGCCGGATTCGGGGAGGATCAGCCGCGAATGCCGCTGGTAGGTGAAATACGACCAGGCCCAGTCGATCATCACGAACAGCCGATTGCGGAAGCCGATCAGGAACAGGATGTGCACGAAAAGCCACGCCAGCCAGGCGGTCACGCCCGACAGCCGCCACCCGTTGGCGAGCACGGTGACGGCCGCATGGCGGCCGATGGTCGCCATCGACCCGCGGTCGGCGTAACGGAAGCCGGGCAGCGTCTCCGGCGCCTGGCCGGCAATCTGCGCCAGGATGGCGCGAGCGGCGTGCCGCCCCATCTGGATCGCCACCTGAGCCACCGCCGGCAAGGGTTCGCCCTCGACATCGAAATGCGCCAGGTCGCCGACCACGAAGAGGTCGGGGCGGCCTGGCAAGAACAGCGCCGGGCTCACGATCACGCGCCCGTTGCGGTCGAGTTCGGCCGGCAGGCTAGCTCCCAGATCGACCCCGCGCACGCCCGCGGCCCACAGAACGGTACGGGCGCCGATGCGCTTGTCGCCCACCTCGACCCCGTTGGCGTCGAGCGAGTTCACGCGCTGGCCGGTATGGACCTCGACCCCGAGCGATTCGAGTTCGCGCCGCGCCTTGATCGACAGCGAGGTCGGAAAGCTTGGCAGGACATAGTCCCCGCCTTCGATCAGCACCACCCGTGCGGTGGTGGTGTCGATGCGGCGGAACTCGTCGGCCAGGGTGTCGCGGGCCAGCTCGGCCAGGGCGCCGGCCAGTTCGACCCCGGTCGGTCCGGCACCGATCACGACAAAAGTTTTGAGTTCGCGGCGGATGTCGGGGTCGGTTTCCTGCTCGGCCAGTTCGAAGGCCAGCAGGACGCGGCGGCGGATCTCGTGGGCGTCGTCGAGCGTCTTGAGGCCGGGCGCGATCGCCTCCCACTGCGGATTGCCGAAGTAGGAGTTGGTCAGCCCGGCGGCCACGATCAGGTAATCGAAGTCGATCCGGATGCCGTCGCTCAATACGACCTGCTTGGCGTCGGCGTCCACCCGCTCGACCAGGCCCAGCCGCACCGACGCGTTTTTCTGCCGCTTGAGCAGGGAGCGGATCGGCGAAGCGATCTGGTGCGCCGCCAAACCGGCGCTGGCGACCTGGTAGAGCAGCGCCTGGAAGGTGTGATGGTTGGTGCGGTCGATCAGGACCACGTCGACAGCGGCGTCGGCGAAATTGCGCGCGGCTTCCAGGCCGGCGAATCCGCCGCCGATAATCACAACACGGGGAAGTTTCATGGCTTAGAAGATTGCAGGCGCCGGCCCCAAGCCGCCGCCAAGATAAGGAGCAAAGACCCGCCTGTAAGCCGGATTCTGTGCGACACCGTTGCCAATGCCGTGGCGATCATTCGTCTAGGCCGGCACTCGCGCACCGGCTCCAGCCACCTACCCGCGGCCTCCCCGAGTCAGGTCAGCGGCCGCCTATTTGGTGTTGCTCCCCGTAGAGATTGCCCGTTTCACCCGAACTGAATCGGCTCGTCTCTGTTGCTCTGATCCTCGCCTCGCGGCGGGCAGGCGTTACCTGCTACGGTGCTCTGCGGAGTCCGGACTTTCCTCGAAGGCGCGAACCCTCGCGATCGCCCGGCGGACTTTGCAGGCAGCACTGTAGAGAGCCGCGCGGAGCGACGCAAGCGACACCGCCGCTCCCGGGCAAGGGTTAGACCCGATGCAGCGGTCCTGCCGACTGGAAGTGATCGAGGATGTGGTCGGCGATCCGGGTCACCGGCAGCACGACGTCGACCGCGCCCAGCGCGATCGCCTCCTTCGGCATGCCGAACACGATGCAGCTGGCCTCGTCCTGCGCAACGTTGTGCGCCCCCGCCTGCTTCATTGTCAGCATCGCCGCCGCACCGTCCTTGCCCATGCCGGTGAGCATCACCCCCAGGGCGTTGCGGCCGGCGTGTTTGGCCACCGAATTGAACAACACCTCGACCGAAGGCCGATGGCGGTTGACCGGCTCGGCGTCGTCGATCTCGATCATGTAGCTCGCCCCCGAGCGGGTCAGCCTCATGTGGCGCCCGCCGGGCGCGATGTAGACGTGGCCGGGCAGGACCCGCTCGCCCGCCGCCGCCTCTTTCACCGTCATCCGGCACAGGCCGTTCAGGCGCGCGGCGAAACTCGCGGTGAAGCCGGGCGGCATGTGCTGGGTAATGAGGACCGCCGGCGCGTCCGCCGGCAGGCGGACCAGGACTTCGCGCACCGCCTCGGTGCCGCCGGTCGATGAGCCGATGGCGATCAGCTTCTCGGTCGAAACTCGGCTAAAGCTTGCCGGCCGCGAACGGACCTCCCCCGCCACACTCGCCGCCGGCGCGGCGCGCCGGTGCAGATGGGCGCTGGCGGCGATGCGGATCTTTTCGACGATGTCGCGCGCCAGGTCCTTCATGCCGCTCGCCACGCCGATGCGCGGCTTGGCAACGAAATCAACCGCGCCGAGCTCGAGCGCCCGCATCGTGGTTTCGGCGCCGCGTTCGGTCAGGGTCGAAACCATCACCACCGGCATCGGCCGCAAACGCATCAGACGCTCGAGAAAATCGAGCCCGTCCATCTTCGGCATCTCGACGTCGAGCGTCAGCACATCGGGGTTGAGCGCGCGAATCATTTCGCGGGCCACCAGCGGGTCAGGCGCGCTGCCGACCACTTCCAGGTCGGGCGCGTGCGACACGATTTCGGTCAGCAGACTGCGCACCAGCGCAGAGTCGTCGATGATAAGTACGCGAATTTTGCTCATGACTATCAGAAAAGTTCGATGTCGCCGCTGCGCGTCGCGGCGATGCGGCTGCGATAACTTTGTTCGGCCTCCACCAGCGAGGCGTCGGCGCGGGCCAGCTTGCGCACCAGGGCGCGGCCGCTGGCAGGGAAGAAGGCGACCCGGCGCGGGTGCGAATCGAGCAGATCCTCGGCCACGATGCGGATGCCCTCGGTCGCCAGGAACTGCCGCACGAAGTTCGCGTTGCGTTCCCCGACATTGAGGGTGAAGCTCGCCATCACGTTGCCGCCGCCGAAAACCTTGGCGACCAGCGAGGCGCGCCGCGCCCCACATTTGAGCAACTCGTTGATCAGCAACTCCATCGCATGCACGCCGTAGCGGCCGGCCAGTCCGGTCGGGTCGGCCTCCTTGACGCCGTCGGGTAGCATGAAGTGGTTCATCCCCCCCAGCTTGGCACCCGCATCCCAGATGCAGGCTGACACGCAGGAACCCAGCACGGTGGTCAGGACCACGTCGGGTCCGTCGACGAAAAACTCGCCCGGCAGGACCTTCACCGCATGGCAGCCGAAATCGCGGTCGAAATACAGCGTGCTCGCTTCGCCGCTGACCCCTCGCGGCCGCGGCCGCGTTGTCTTGGGCGGGGTCAAGGCATTCTCTCGTAAACGGTTTTCCCGCGCAGACGGAATTGCGAGCGGCAGTCCGTGAAATTCTCCGAGTGGCCGACGAAGAGAAGTCCTCCCGGGCGCAACACCTCGGCGATCCGCGTCAGCACCTCGCGCTGAGTTGAATGGTCGAAATAGATCAGGACGTTGCGGCAGAACACTGCGTCGAAACCCTCGACCATGTCGCGCGCGCGCGGCCAGGTCGGATCCAGAAGGTTGAGCGGACGGTATTGCACCAGCGCCGCCAGTTCGGGCTTGATCCGCACGAACCCGTCCTTGTTGCCACGGCCACGCAAAAACCAGCGTTTGAGGCGGGCCTCGCCGCAGGCGCTGGCCGATTCCAGCCCGTAGACCCCTTGTGCTGCGGTTGCCAGGACGTTGGTATCGATGTCGGTCGCCAACACGGTCGGTTTGACCGCCGTCCCTAAGGCTTCGGCCGCCGTCATCGCGATCGACCACGGCTCTTCTCCGGTCGAGGCGGCGGCGCACCAGATCCGCGCCTTGCTGCGGCCGCGCAGGAACTCGGCGAGCAGCGGAAAGTGGTGCGACTCGCGGAAAAAAGCCGTCAGATTGGTAGTCAGGGCATTGATGAACTGCTGCGATTCGGGGCCGGCCATGCCCGCGTCGCGTTCGATGTCGTCGAGGTAGTCCGCAAACGAGGTCCGCCCGGTCGCCCGCACGCGGCGGGCGAGCCGGCTGTAGACCATGTTCTGCTTCGAGGCATTGAGGTCGATCCCGGCGCGCGCGCGGATCAGGCGGCGCACCCGGTCGAAATCGTGGTTCGAGAAGGAATACTCGCGCGCCAGCGCTTCGCTGGCCGCGGCACGCGCCAGCAATTCGTTCGCATCATCACGAGCTCCCATGCCTAGTCATTCCTCCTCGATCCCGGGCCCAGCGGCCCTCAGAACTCTTCCCACTCGCCAGCGGCGGCCTTGGCCGGCACCGGCCGCGCCGCCGCCACCAC
>JAEZVV010000118.1 GCA_023443095.1 Pseudomonadota bacterium | reverse complement strand
GCCCAGGCTTGCGCCGCGCTGCGCCCGCTGGCAGCGGCGCGCGGCGGCAAGCTGTGGGTCGTGCTGGGCGCCGGCGGCGCCCGCGCCCCCGGTAAACGGGCGCCGATGGGAGCGGCCGCGGCCCAGGGCGCCGACGTGGTGGTGATCACCAGCGACAACCCGCGCACCGAAGACCCGCCGACGATCGTTGCCCAGGTCGCCGAGGGGGCGCCGGGGGCGCGCTGCATCGCGGATCGAGCGATGGCGATCGCGACGGCCATCCGCGAGGCCGAGGCGAGCGACGTCGTTCTGATCGCGGGCAAGGGGCATGAGGACTATCAGGACATTGCCGGTCGCAAGCTGCATTTCTCCGACGTGGAGCAGGCGCAAGCGGCACAAACGGCCCGATCGCAGCAGGAGGGGCAGGCATGCTGATGACAGTAGGTGAACTGGCGCGGGCGCTGGGCGAGGCCGAGGTGCTCGGCGACCTGGGTCTAGGATTCGACGCGGTCTCGACCGATACCCGCAGCGTGGCCGCGGGCGATCTTTTCGTGGCGCTCAAGGGCGAACGCTTCGACGCCCACGATTTCGTGGCTCAGGCTGCCGAAAAAGGCGCGGTAGCGGCGGTGGTCGAACGCGCGATCGAAGGTTTGGACATTGCGCAAATCGTGGTCCCGGATACGCGCCGTGCGCTCGGCGTGGGGGCGGCGGCCTGGCGCTCGCGTTTTGCCATTCCCGTGATTGCGGTGACCGGCAGCAACGGCAAGACCACGGTCACGCAGATGATTGCGAGCATCCTCGCTGCGGCGCTGGGCGAGGACAAACGCCTGGCGACCCAGGGCAATCTCAACAACGAGATCGGCCTGCCGCTGATGCTCTGGCGCCTGCGCCCCGAGCACCGCGCGGCCGTGGTCGAACTCGGCATGAATCATCCGGGCGAGATCGCCTACCTGTCCGAGCTGGCGCAACCGACGGTGGCGGTGATCAACAATGCCCAGCGCGAACACCAGGAGTTCATGGCGAGCGTGGAAGCGACCGCGGTCGAAAACGGCCAGGTCATCGCCCACCTGCCGCCCGACGGGGTAGCGGTGTTTCCGGCCGACGATGCCTGCGCTGGCGTCTGGCGCCAGCAGGCCGGCACCCGCCGCGTGGTCGATTTCGCGCGCGACGCCGAAGCCATGCTGACTGCCACCGCCGAGCTCGATGCCGACGGCAGCAGCCTGTCGATCGCTTCGCCCGCCGGGCTGATCGAGCTGCGGCTGGCCGTGGCCGGGATCCACAATGTGCACAACGCGTTGGCCGCCGCCGCCGCCGCTCTTGCGGCCGGAATCGCGCCCAAGGCGATCAAAGCCGGTCTGCAGGCTTTCCGGCCGGTGGCGCGGCGCGGGGTCCATCACCGTCTGGCCAACGGCGCACGGCTGATCGACGACACTTACAACGCCAATCCGGACTCGATGCGTGCCGCGATCGATCTGCTGGCAGGTTTTGCCGCGCCGCGGGTCCTGGTGCTGGGCGACATGGGCGAGGTGGGCGAAAAAGGCCCCGAGTTCCATCGCGAGATCGGCGATTACGCGCGCACGCGCGGCATCGAAACCCTGCTCGCGACCGGGCCGCAGATGCTCGAAGCTGTGGCCGCTTTCGGTGCCGCGGGGCGTCACTTCCCTGACCACGCGGCGCTGATCGCTGCGGCCGCGACCGCCGCGACGAGTCCGGCCACGGTCCTGGTCAAGGGTTCGAACTACATGAAGATGGACAAGGTGGTCGCCGCTCTGACTGCCGCCGCGCCCGGGGAGGCGCACTAGATGCTGCTGGAACTGTTTCAATGGCTGGCGCAGGACATCCGCGCCTTCAATGTCTTCAACTACCTGACGCTGCGCGCACTGCTGGCGGCGATCACGGCGCTTTTCATCGGCATGGCCGCCGGGCCGTGGGTGATCCGCAAGCTGACCGAACTCAAGATCGGCCAGGCGGTGCGCACCGACGGACCGCAGACGCATCTGAAGAAAAGCGGAACGCCGACCATGGGCGGGGCGCTGATCCTGATTGCGATCGGCCTGTCGACCCTGCTGTGGATGGACCTTTCGAACCGCTTCGTCTGGGTGGTGCTGATCGTCACCCTGGGTTTCGGCTGGATCGGCTGGGTCGACGACTACCGCAAGGTGGTCTACCGCAATCCCAAGGGCATGAGCGCGAAGGAGAAATATTTCTGGCAATCGCTGATCGGCCTCGGCGCTGCCGTCTACCTCGCTTTCGCCATCGCTGCGCCATCGACCGAAACCCTGTTTCCGCTGGTGCTCGACTGGATCCAGAGCGGCTTCACCATGCCGCTGCCGACCCGCTCCGACCTGATCGTGCCCTTCTTCAAGGGGGTGGCCTATCCGCTCGGGATCTGGGGTTTCATCATCCTCACCTACCTCGTGATCGTGGGCACGAGCAACGCGGTCAACCTCACCGACGGTCTCGACGGCCTGGCGATCCTGCCGGCGGCGATGATCGGTGCCGCGCTCGGCGTGTTCGCCTACGTCGTCGGCCGAGCCGACTTTGCGCGCTACCTGCTCTTCCCTTACATCCCGGGCGCGGGCGAGGTGGTGATCATCTGCGCCGCCATCGCCGGCGCCGGGCTTGCCTTCCTGTGGTTCAACGCCTACCCGGCGCAGGTCTTCATGGGTGACGTCGGCGCTCTGGCCCTGGGCGGTGCGCTTGGCACCATCGCCGTGATCACGCGCCAGGAGATCGTGCTTTTCATCATGGGCGGCGTGTTCGTGATGGAGACCCTCTCGGTGATGCTCCAGGTCGCTTATTTCAAATGGACCGGAGGGAAACGCATCTTCCTGATGGCGCCGCTGCACCATCACTACGAACTCAAGGGCTGGAAGGAAACCCAGGTCGTGGTCCGTTTCTGGATCATCACCATCGTCCTGGTCCTGATCGGCCTCTCGACCCTGAAGCTGCGCTGATGGACACGACCCTCAAGACCGCCCTCGTACTCGGCCTCGGCGCCTCGGGGCTGGCCTGTGCGCGTTTCCTGGCGCATACCGGCTGGGCCTTGCGCGCCGCCGACACGCGGCAGGCGCCACCGGAACTGGTCACTCTGCAGGCCGAGGTGCCGACGCTCGAGTTTCACGGCGGCGAACTGCCCGTGAGTCTGCTCGAGGGCGTGAGCCTGGTCGCGATTTCGCCCGGCCTCTCGCCCACGCATTCGGCGGCGGCGCCGCTGGTGGCCGCGGCGCGCGAAGCCGGCATCGACGTGGTGGGCGAGATCGAGCTTTTTGCCCGCGAACTCAAGCGTCTGCAGAACTTCCGCGGCTACTCGCCGAAGGTGATAGGCATCACCGGCACCAACGGCAAGACCACCACCACCGTGATGGCGGGGCGGATGGTCGCCGAATCCGGGTTCAGCGTTGCGTTGGCGGGCAACATCGGCCCCAGCGCGCTCGAGGAGCTGCGCCGCCACCTGCGGGAGAACAGCCTGCCCGCGGTCTGGGTGCTCGAGCTCTCGAGCTTCCAGCTCGAGACGACCACCTCGCTCGAGTGCAGCGTGGCCACCGTGCTCAACCTCAGCGACGACCACCTCGACTGGCACGGCTCTTTTGAGGCCTACGCCGCTGCCAAGGCCAGGATTTTTGCGCCGGGCACGGTGCCGGTGATCAACCGCGACGACCCGCGCGTGGTCGCGATGGCGCGCAAGGACGGCGCGACGATTTGTTTCGGTTTTGCCGAGCCGCGCCTGGCCGATCAATACGGGGTGTCGGTCGAAGGTGGGATCAACTGGCTGGCCTGGGCCGAAGACCTGGCGCCGCCCGCCAAGAAACGCAAGGCGGCGGCCGATCTGCCCGGGCTGCCGGGCGAGATCTTCGTGCACCGCTTCATGCCCGTCGACGCGCTGCGTATCCGCGGCCGCCACAACGCCATGAACGCGCTGGCGGCGATCGCCCTGGTGCGGGCGATCGGCTGCCCGCTGGCGCCGGTCCTCAATGCGCTGGCCGACTACCGCGGCGAAGCGCACCGGGTCCAGTTCGTGGCCCAGGTCAACGGCGTCGATTATGTCGACGATTCCAAAGGCACCAATGTCGGCGCCACCGTCGCCGCGCTCGACGGCCTGGGCGGTGAAGGCCGCCCGCTGGTGGTCATTCTCGGCGGCGAAGGCAAGGGGCAGGACTTCAGGCCGCTCGCCGCGGCGATGAGCCGCCACGCCCGGGCCGCCATCCTGATCGGCAAGGACGCCGATGCGATCGCCGCCGCGCTCGACGGCTGCCTGTTTCCGGTTGAACGCGCGGCCACGCTCGAGGCTGCCGTGCAGCGCGCGGCGCAGCTTGCCCAGCCGCGCGACGTCGTGCTCCTGTCGCCAGCCTGTGCCAGCCTCGACATGTTCCGCAACTACGCCCACCGCGCTGAGGTTTTCGCCGATGCGGTGCGCGAACTCGCGCTCGAGAGCGGTCTGCCGTGCTGAAGACCCTGCTCGCGCGACTGCGCCCATCCCGCCGCCGCGACTACGAGCCGGGCGGCTCGGTGCTGGCCGCTGCCGGCCTCGGTTCGATGGGAGCGGGGCGGGGCGATACGCGCGTGTCCTCGGGCGTCGACGGTCCGCTGATGTTTGCAGTGGCGACGCTGATCCTGATCGGCACCGTGATGGTGTATTCGGCCTCGATTTCGCTGGCCGATTCCCCCAAGTACAACACCGCGCCGAGCTACTTCCTGGTGCGCCACCTGTTCGCCCTGGCGGTGGCATTTGTCGCCGGGGTCGCCGTGTTTCAGGTGCCGATCAATACCTGGCAGAAGTTCGCGCCGCTGGTGTTTCTGGTGGCGATCGGCCTGCTGGTCGTGGTCCTGATCCCGGGCGTGGGCAAAGGCGTCAACGGTGCCCGGCGCTGGATCGCCCTCGGCCTCTTGAACCTGCAGCCGTCCGAGGTGATGAAAGTGGCGGCGGTTCTGTACGCCGCCAACTTCACGGTGCGCAAGCAGGAATACATGCACAGCTTCCGCAAGGGCTTCCTGCCGATGGCGGTGGTGATGGCGGTGATCGGTGCGCTTTTGCTGATGCAGCCCGACCTTGGCGCTTTTGGCGTGATCGTGGCGATCAGCATGGGCATCCTGTTTCTTGGCGGCGTCAACGGCAAGCTCTTCGCGGGCATCACCGCCGCGCTGGCGCTGGCGTTTGCCGCAGTGATCTGGCTCTCGCCCTGGCGCCGCGAGCGCATCTTTGCCTACCTCGACCCGTGGAGCGAGGAGAATGCGCTCGGCAAGGCCTACCAGCTGTCGCACTCTCTGATCGCTTTTGGCCGCGGCGAATGGTTCGGCGTCGGCCTGGGCGGCAGCGTCGAGAAGCTGCATTACCTGCCCGAGGCGCATACCGATTTCATCCTGGCCGTGATCGGCGAGGAACTTGGCTTTGTCGGCGTACTGACGGTGATCGTGCTCTTTTACTGGCTGGTCAAGCGGGCTTTCGAAATCGGCCGGCAGGCGGTGGCGCTCGAACGCACGTTCGCGGGTCTGGTCGCCCAGGGCGTCGGCGTGTGGCTGGGTGTGCAGTCCTTCATCAACATCGGCGTGGCCACCGGCCTGCTGCCGACCAAGGGCCTGACCCTGCCGCTCATGAGTTACGGCGGCTCGGCCTTGTTGTCCACGATTTGCGCCATTGCGATTCTCCTGCGGGTCGACCGCGAGAACCGGATCCTGATGCGCGGAGGACGCGTATGAGCGCGAACCGACACTTGATGGTGGTGGCCGCCGGTACTGGCGGCCACGTGATGCCGGGCCTGGCGGTGGCGAAGGAACTCGCCGCGCGCGGCTGGACCGTGAGCTGGGTTGGCACCGAAGCCGGCATGGAGCGCGGCCTGGTCGAAAAGCAGGGCATCGCTTTCGACGCGCTCGATTTTTCCGGTCTGCGCGGCAAGGGGCTGAAGACCGCTTTGTTCGGCGGCTTCAAGCTGCTGGGGGCGATCGCCAAGAGCCGCCGCCTGATCCAGGCGCGCCGGCCGAGCGTGATGTTCACCACCGGCGGTTACGTGGCGGTGCCGGCCGGGCTGGCAGCGAGCACCCGCGGTCTGCCGCTGGTGCTGATGAACTGCGACGCGGCGCCGCTGATGTCGAACAAGCTGCTCCAGCCCCTGGCGAGCGGGGTGATGCTCGGCTTTGACGGTGAAGCTGCAGTCGCCGCGGGCGACAAGGGTGTGGTGAGCGGCAATCCGGTGCGACGCGAAATCGTCGCCCTGCCGGAGCCGGCCCAGCGTTACGCCGGCCGCAGCGGCCCGCTCAAGCTGCTGGTGTTCGGTGGTTCGCTTGGCGCCAAGGTGCTCAACGAAACCCTGCCGGCGGCAATCGGCCGTTTGCCGGCGCCAGCGCGCCCGCAAGTGGTCCACCAGTGCGGCACGAGTGCGGTCGAATCGGTTCGCGCCGCGTATGCCGCAGCCGGAGTCGAGGCCGAGGTCCTGCCCTTCATCGACGACATGGCGGCGCGTTACGCCGAATGCGACCTGGTCATCGCCCGCGCCGGTGCGACCACCGTGAGCGAACTCGCAGCGGCCGGTGTGGCGGCGGTCCTGGTGCCGCTGGTGGTCAAGACCACCTCGCACCAGCGCGGCAACGCCGAGTTCATGGCGGGCCACGGCGCCGCGATCCACCTGCCGCAAACCGAACTCGATGCGCAGCGCCTGGCCGATCTGCTCGCCGGTCTGACGCGGCCACAGCTGCAGCTGATGGCCGAGCGCGCGCGCGCCATCGGCAAACCGCAAGCGGCCAAGGTCGTGGCCGATGCGATCGAACACATCACGAAGGAAACCGCATGAAACACGCGGTCAAACAAGTTCATTTCGCCGGCATCGGCGGCCACGCCGGGGGAGGGCCCCTGGCGTCCAGGCCCTGCGCCATGCCGCAGCCACCGGTGAAAGTGCGGGAAGCACGATGAAACACGCAGTCAAACATATCCATTTCGTCGGCATCGGCGGCTCCGGCATGAGCGGAATCGCCGAGGTCCTGCTCAACCTCGGTTACGAGGTCAGCGGTTCCGACGTCGCCAGCAACGCCGCCACTCGCCGTCTGGCAGCGCAGGGCGCGAAGGTCGACCTCGGCCACGCGCCCGAGCACATCGAAGGGGCCGACGCCGTAGTGGTGTCGACCGCGGTGGGCGCGAGCAACCCTGAGGTTTTGGCCGCACGCGCCAAACGCATACCGGTGGTGCCGCGAGCGGTGATGCTGGCCGAACTGATGCGGCTGAAGCGTGGCATCGCCATCGCCGGCACGCACGGTAAGACCACCACCACCTCGCTGGTGGCAAGCGTGCTGGCCGCGGGCGGGCTCGATCCGACTTTCGTGATCGGCGGCCGTCTCAACTCGGCCGGTGCCAACGCGCGGCTGGGCGGCGGCGACTACATCGTGGTTGAGGCCGACGAGTCGGACGCGAGCTTTCTCAACCTTCTGCCCGTGATGGCGGTGGTCACCAACATCGACGCCGACCACATGGAGACCTACGGCCACGACTTCGCGCGGCTCAAGCAGGCCTTCATCGAGTTCATCTCGCACCTGCCTTTCTACGGCAGCGCGATCCTGTGCCTCGACGATCGCCACGTACGCGAGATCCTGCCCCTGGTGTCGAAACGGGTCCTGACCTACGGCCTGCACGAAGACGCGCAGGTGCGCGCGGTCGACGCGGTTCCGGTGGCCACGACGATGAGCTTCACTGTCCTGCGCGAGGGCTTCGCGCCGCTGCCGGTCACGCTCAACCTGCCGGGCCTGCACAACGTCCAGAACGCTCTGGCGGCGATCGCGGTGGCGACCGAACTCGGCATCGGCGACGCCGCGATCCAGTCGGCGCTGGCGAGTTTCACCGGCGTCGGCCGGCGTTTTGCTCGTTATGGCGAATTGTCGGCGGCGAGCGGCGGCCAATACACGCTGATCGACGACTACGGCCACCATCCGGTCGAGATGGCGGCGACGATCGCCGCCGTGCGCGGCGCCTATCCCGGCCGTCGCATGGTGCTGGCGTTCCAGCCGCACCGCTACACCCGTACTCGCGACTGCTTCGAGGACTTCGTCAAGGTCTTGTCGACGGTCGACGCCTTGCTGCTGACCGAGGTCTACGCCGCGGGCGAGATGCCGATCGTGGCCGCCGACGGCCGTTCGCTTGCGCGAGCGATCCGGGTGGCTGGCAAGGTCGAACCGGTGTTTGTGGAAAAAATCGAGGACCTGCCCGCCACCGTCGCGACGACGGTCCGGGCCGGTGATGTGGTGGTAACGATGGGTGCAGGTTCGATTGGTGGCATTCCCGCCAAGCTGACCGAGGGAGGAGCGGAGTGAATATCGATCCCAAGGCTCTGGGCAAGGTCGGGGTGTTGTTCGGCGGCCGTTCGGCCGAACGCGAAGTGTCGTTGATGAGCGGCGGTGGGGTCCTGAAGGCGCTGCTGGCACGCGGGGTCGACGCCCATGCGTTCGACCCGGGCACGCAGTCGATGGCCGAACTCGAGGCAGCCCGCTTCGATCGCGTCTTCATCGCGCTGCACGGCCGTTTCGGCGAGGACGGCACGATCCAGGGCGCGCTCGAACTGCTGCGCATCCCCTACACCGGCAGCGGCGTGATGGCCTCGTCGATCGCGATCGACAAGATCACCACCAAGCGCATCTGGCTCGCCGCCGGGATCCCGACCCCGGGCTGGCGCGTCGGCCACGCCGACACCGACTGGATGGAGGTCGTGGCCGAGCTCGGCGATCAGCTGATCGTCAAACCGGCCCGCGAAGGTTCGAGCATCGGCATCACCAAGGTGAGAGGGCACGACGCCAACGAACTCGCGCGGGCCTTCGAGGCCGCGGTCGAGCACGACGAGCATGTGCTGATCGAGGAAATGGTGGTCGGGCGTGAGCTGACCTGCGCCATCCTGGGCGAGGGCGAGTCGGCGTGCGCGCTGCCGATCATCGAGATCCGCGCTCCCGGCGAGAACTACGATTTCCACAGCAAGTATTACAGCGACGAGACGCAGTACCTGTGCCCGGCGCCGATCGACGAGACGGTGGCGACCGAGATCGCGCGCGTGTGTGTCGAGGCCTACCGCGTGCTGGGTGCGCGCGGCTGGGGCCGCATCGACGTCATGCTGCGTGCCGACGGCAGCTTCAGCCTGCTTGAACTCAACACCTCGCCCGGCATGACCGGTCATTCGCTGGTGCCGATGGCGGCGCGGGCCGTGGGGCTGAGCTACGAGGATCTGGTGCTCAGAATCGCGGCCTCCGCGTCGCTGGAGATTGATCCTTGATCTCGACGCGCGCCCTGAACATCACCGCCAGCGTCTTGATGGCGGTGGCGGTGCTCGTCCTGGCGGGCAGCGTTTTGTTCTGGCTCGCGCAGCGGCCGGCTTTCACCCTGCGTTCGATCAGCGTGCAGGGCGAGTTGCAACACGTCACGGCACAGACCCTGCGTGCCGGACTCGCCGGGCGAGTGCGCGGCAACTATTTCACCGTCAACCTCGACGAAGTCCGGCGCGCCTGCGAAACCGTGCCCTGGGTGGCGGAAGCCTCGGTGCGACGGGTCTGGCCGAACCGGCTCCTGATCGATGTGCGCGAACACCGCGCCCTGGGGGTGTGGGGCGACGGTCGTTTGTTGTCGGACGAGGGGAGGCTTTTTGTCGCCAACCCGGCCGAAGCCGATCTTTTCGGCCCGCTGCCGGAGCTTTCGGGGCCGGCCGCGGCCGCGCCGGAAGCGACCCGGCGGTTCTATGAGTTTTCCGCTCTGGTGGCGGAGTTGGGCGCCCGCATTATCGAGCTCGACGTCTCCGAGCGCGCGTCGTGGTCGCTGCTGGTCGCGGGCGAGCAGATGCCGGCGACCCGGATCGAACTCGGGCGCGACAGCGCCAACACGCCGGTGGCCGAAAGGCTGGGCATGCTCGTGGCGCAGTACCCGATGGTGATGGCGCGGCTGGGTGGTGCACCGGGCCGCCTCGACGCGCGTTATTCGAATGGCTTTGCAGCCGCTCTTCCAGCCAAGACTAAGTGATGAGAACGGAAACCAAGGATCTGATCGTTGGCCTCGATGTCGGTACCAGCAAGGTGGTGGTGGCCGTGGCCGAGGTATTGCCCGATGGTCGGTTCCAGGTCATAGGCCTGGGACAATCGGACTCGGAGGGCTTGCGCAAGGGGGTGGTGGTCAACATCGAGTCGACCGTGCAGTCGATCCGCAGGGCGGTCGAAGAAGCCGAACTGATGGCCAACACCAAGATCGCCGAGGTCTACACCGGCATCGCGGGCAGCCACATCAAGAGCTTCAACTCGAGCGGCATGGTGCCGATCCGCGACCGCGAGGTGACCGCGACCGACGTCGCTCGCGTGATCGAGACCGCCAAGGCGGTCAACATCCCGACCGACCAGCAGGTCCTGCACGTGTTGACGCAGGAGTTCATCGTCGACGGCCAGGAGGACATCCGCGAGCCAATCGGCATGAGCGGGGTGCGGCTCGAGGTCAAGGTGCATATCGTCACCGGTGCGGTGAGCGCGGCGCAGAACATCATCAAATGCGTGCGTCGCTGCGGACTCGAGGTGCAGGACCTGATCCTGCAGCCGCTGGCGTCATCGCTGTCGGTGCTGACTGCGGACGAGAAGGAGCTCGGGGTGGCGCTGATCGACATCGGCGGCGGCACCACCGATATCGCGATCTTCACCGGCGGCGCGATCCGTCACACCGCGGTGATCCCGATCGCTGGCGACCAGATCACGAGCGACATTGCGATGGCGCTGCGCACCCCGGTGCCCGACGCCGAGGAAATCAAGCTGCGCTGGGGCGTGGCCAAGGAAGTGCTGGCCGACCCCGACGAGAAGATCGAGATCACCGGCATCGGCGATCGCCCGCCGCGCATGTTGTCGCGCCAGGCGCTGGCGGCGGTGATCGAGCCCCGGGTCGAGGAGCTTTTCACCCTCGCGCAGCGGGCGATCCGGGAAAGCGGATTCGAGGAGCAGATCTCGTCGGGGGTCGTGCTCACCGGCGGCACCAGCCTGCTGCCGGGCATGAACGAGTTGGCCGAGGACGTTTTCCTCAAGCCGGCGCGAGTGGGCTGGCCGGGTTACGAAGGCAGCTTGGCCGACATGGTGCGCAGCCCGCGCTACGCGACGGTCATGGGGCTGCTGGCCGAAGCGCACCAGCAGCGGCTGCGCGGCCGCCGGATCGCCAACCAGTCGGGCTCGTTTGCGCAGACGCTCAGGCGGATGAAGGAATGGATCGTCGGGAATTTTTAATCAACACACGATGTGTACGCGACGCTGCGCGTCGCACGTGCACATCGTGTGGGAGAG
>JAEZVV010000140.1 GCA_023443095.1 Pseudomonadota bacterium | reverse complement strand
CGAAGGGCGACCAGGAGATCCACCAGGCCCAGTAGAAGACGGTCCAGTCGCTCACCCACGAGTTGGTCGAGAAGGGGGTGAGGCGCAGGCTCATGCGGATGAATTCCGAGAGGTAGCTGCCGAGGGTGTTGGTGAAAGTATCGAGGATGGCGATGGTCGGTCCGATCACGAAGATCGTGAGCGCGAGCAGGCCGGCGATCCACAGATTGATCGACGACAGCCATTTGATGCCGCGGTCCAGCCCGGTGAGCGCCGAGCCGAGGAAGGCGAACGTGGTCACGGCCACGATGCCGACCTGCCACCAGGGCCCGACCGGCATCCCGAACACTGAGTTGAGGCCCGCGTTGATTTGCAGCGCGCCGAAACCGAGCGAGGTGGCGATGCCGAACGTGGTGGCGATCACCCCCAGCATGTCGACGAAACCCGCGGTGCCTGGCGGCGCGTAAGGCAGTTGCGCGACCACCTCGCCGATCGAGGCGCGATGCTTGCGGCGGAACTGGAAGAAAGCCAGCGCCAGGCCCACCACGCAGTACACCGCCCACGGATGCAGGCCCCAGTGGAAGAAGGAATAACGCACCGCCGCGTTGGCGGCTTCAGGCGTGAGCGGGGCGACGCCGGGGGGCGGATTGGCGTAATGCGAGATCGGCTCGGCGACGCCGAAGAACAGCAGACCGATCGACATGCCAGTGGCAAACAGCATGGCGAACCAGGCGCCGCGCGAATATTCGGGTTCCTCGTCGTCCTCGCCGAGGGTGATGTCGCCGAAGTGGGAGAAAGCGAGGAAGAGGCAAAGCAGGACCGCAGCCGCCACCACCCACAGGTAGAGCCAGCCGGTGTAGCGGGTGGTGGTGGCCAGTGCCACGGAGGACGCCGCACCCAGCGAGGCGGGGTCGATCACCCCCCAGCCGACCAGGGCGGCAATGATGCCGATTGCTATCTTCATCCACATTGACTGAACTCCTTGTATTGCACCCGCGGTGAGCGGGTCATTGCTTGGATCGGCCGGGTTCAGTCGGCCTCATTCGGAAGGCTGCGCCAGTTGGCGCCTGAGTCGCCGCCGCAGTTCGCGGTCAGCGCGCTCCTTGAGTTCGAGTTCGATCCGCAAGGCGCGGAAGAGCGAAACCGCCATCAGCACGATCACCAGCGCAAATGGCAGGGCGAACACGATCGCGGCCGACTGCAGCGCCTTGAGGCCGCCGGCCAGCAGCAAGGCGATCGCGATGGCCGACACCAGCAGGCCCCAGGTCAGCTTGGTCCGCTGCGACGGGTGGGGGTTGCCGCGTTCGGACAACATGCCGAGCACAAACGTGGCCGAGTCGCCCGAGGTCACGAAAAAGACGATCACGAGCAGGGTGGCGAGTCCCGCCAGCAGGCCCGAGAAAGGCAACAGATCGAACAGTGCAAAGAGCGCGGTCGCGAGGTCGGTCTTGACCTCGGCCACCAGCGGTGCGCCTTCGAAGATCTGCAGATTGAGGGCCGTGCCGCCGAACACCGAGAACCAAACGAAGGCGGCGAGCGCTGGCGCAAACAAGGTGCCGAAGACGAACTCGCGGATGGTGCGGCCGCGCGAGACTCGGGCGATGAACAGGCCCACGAAGGGCGACCAGGAGATCCACCATGCCCAGTAGAAGACGGTCCAGTCGCTCACCCAGGAGTTGGTCGAGAAGGGGGTGAGGCGCAGGCTCATGCTCACGAAATCGGTGAGGTAGGCGCCGAGGGTATTGGTGAAGGTGTCGAGGACGGCCACCGTCGGGCCGACCAGAAACACGAACAGGGCAATCAGCCCGGCCAGCGTCAAATTGGCCGAGGACAGCCACTTGATGCCACGGTCCAGCCCCGACATCGCCGAACCGAGGAACAGCAGGGTGGTCACCAGCACGATTCCGACCTGCCAGCCTTGGCCTACCGGCAGACCGAAGACGGCGGCGAGGCCGGCGTTGATCTGGAGCGCTCCCAGCCCGAGCGAGGTCGCCACGCCGAAGGCGGTGGCGATCACCGCCAGGCTGTCGACCACGGCCGTGGTGCCCGCCGGCGCGTAAGGCAGTTCGGCCAGGGTCGAACCGATCGTGGCCGGTGCGCCGCGCCGGAACTGGAAAAACGCGATTGCCAGCGCCACTACGCTATACAGCGCCCAGGGGTGCAGGCCCCAGTGGAAAAAGGCGTAAAGCATGGCGGCATTGGCTGCTTCCGGCGTGAGCGGGGCAACGCCGGGCGGCGGGCTGGCGAAATGAGAGATCGGCTCGGCCGCGCCCCAGAACACCAGGCCGATGCCCATGCCGGCCGAAAAGAGCATCGAGAACCAGGCGCCGCGCGAATACGTAGGCTCCTCGTCTTCGTCGCCCAGCACCAGATTGCCGTAACGGGAGAAGGCCAGGAACAGGGCGAAGCCGACCGCGGCGGCCACCACCCACAAGTACCACCAGCCTGCGTACCGGGTCGTGAAGGCGAGCGCGGATTTGGCTGTGGCGCCGAGGGCGTCGGGCGCGATCACGCCCCAAGCGGCGAACAAGGCGACGATGGTGATCGAGAACCTGGACAGCATCCTGACTCCTGTTAGGAACCGGGGCGGGCTGGGCGGCGCGCGGGCGGCGAGCGGCGTCGGCTGAAGCGCAACGCGGCTAACCACCATACCCGGTGTCACTCGGGTTCGCATGAGACGGTTGCTCGTAAACGGCGCTGGGCGCGTGTCTGGCAGCCAGGATTCCCGTCGGAGATCGCTGTTTGTCAGCGTCCGGCGGAAGGGATCGTGCGAACCCGCAATCCGGCGCGCAGCCGGATCGGGTGCACGCCACGGACCAGTCTTCGTCTGAAGCCTGGGGTGCCCGGAGTTTCTCGCCGGCAACGAAGCCGGGAGCCGGCCCGCATGTCGCGGGCGCCGATAGGCACCATTTTCACGATAACACGCACTTCCCGATCGCTTGCTCCGGATTGGTAGGGGATGTCCCGCAGGTGTCCCGCTGGCGTAACAAGGCCAGGGTATGGCGCGCGATCATCTTTTCCTCGTCCGTGGGAATGACCCAGGCCGACGTGGGCGAGCCCGCGCGGCTGATGCGGGGACCGCCCGCGGCATTGGTCTCGTCGTCGAGCTCGAGCCCGAGCCAGGCCGCGTCTTGGCAGACGCGGCGGCGGATCTCGGCCTGGTGCTGGCCGATGCCGGCGGTGAATACCAGGGCGTCGATCCCGCCTAGGGCGGCGGCAAGCGAACCCAGCTCGCGCCGGATGCGGTAGCAGAAGAGGTCGACCGCGAGTTGGGAGGCGGCGGCGGTCGAGGCCAGCAGCTCGCGCATGTCGCCGGTTTGGCCCGAGACCCCGAGCAGGCCCGCGCCCGAATACAGCAGAGTCTCGACTGCGGCTGCGTCCATCCCGCGCGATTGCATCAGGTAGAGCAGAACACCGGGGTCGAGGCTGCCGCAGCGGGTCGCCATCATCAGACCGTCGAGTGCGGTGAAGCCCATGGTGGTCGCCACGCTCCTGCCGCCCGCCAGGGCGCAGGCGCTGGCGCCGGCGCCCAGGTGCAGCACCACCGTGCGGCCGGCCACGGCGCGCGCATCGAACTCCGGCAGAGCCTGGGCGATGAACTCGTACGACAGGCCGTGAAAGCCGTAGCGCCGCACGCCTTCGTTCCAGTAATTGAGCGGCAAGGCGAACATCTGGGCGAGCTGCGGCTGGCTCTGGTGGAAAGCGGTATCGAAACACGCCACCTGCGGCAGCTCGGGGGCGAGTTCGCCCAGGCGCCGGATCATGGCCACGCTCGCGGGCTGGTGCAAAGGCGCGAGCGGGACCAGGGCCTCGAACTGCTTGATCCGCTGCTCGTCAATTAACACCGGCGCCGAGAAATGTGACCCGCCGTGCACGACGCGGTGGCCGACTCCGATCAGGCGGTGCTCGCCCAGCTGATCGCGCAACCACGCAAACAACTCGGCCAGCGCGGCGTCGTGGCTCAGCGGCGCCCCCCAGCGGCGGCGGGCGAGTTCGACCCCGGCTGCGTTGCGAGCGACAAAACTCGGCTGGCCGGGCAAGGCGTCGAACTGAGCGCGGGCCTCGAGTTCGAGCCGACCCTCGTGGACGAGATAGACGCAGGACTTGAGGCTGGACGAGCCGAGGTTGAGGACGAGGATCGCCTGGCTCATGGCAGGGGGCCTTCGCGGCGGCGGGCGTGGGCCGCGAGTTTCATCACCGCGGCCGAAGCGAGCCGGGTGCGCACGCTGTCGGCGCGGCTGGTGAGCGCAATCGGCACCCGCGCGCCGAGCACGATGCCGGCCGAATCCGCGCCGGCCAGGTATTGCAGCTGCTTGGCGACCATGTTGCCGGCCTCGAGGTCGGGCACGAGCAGGATGTCGGCCCGGCCCGCCACCGGGCTGACGATGTGTTTGGTGCGTGCCGCGTGTTCGCTCACCGCGTTGTCGAAGGCGAGCGGGCCGTCGATCTGTCCACCCGTGATCTGGCCGCGGTCGGCCATCTTGCACAACATCGCGGCGTCGACCGTAGCCTGCATCTCGGGGTTGACGGTCTCCACCGCCGCCAGCACCGCGACCCGGGGTTCGATCACGCCCAGTACCCGGGCCAGGTCGATCGCGTTCTGCGCGATGTCGGCCTTGGTGCGGGCGTCGGGCGCGATGTTGACCGCCGCATCGGTCACCAGCAGCATCCGCGGGTACGAGGGCACGTCCATCACGAACACGTGGCTGATGCGGCGCGCGGTGCGCAGGCCGGTGCTGCTAGCTACGACCGCGGCCATCAGCTCGTCGGTGTGCAGGCTTCCTTTCATCAAGGCGTCGACCTTGCCGGCGCGAGCCAGTTCCACCGAGCGTTCCGCTGCTGCGTGGCTGTGTTCGGTAGCCACGATCTGCCACGGCGACAAGTCCACGCCTTCGGCCGCGGCGATCGCCTGGATGCGGGCTTCGGGGCCGACCAGCACCGGCAGAATCAGCCCGCGCCGGGCGGCCTCGACCGCGCCTAGCAGCGAATCGCTGTCGCAGGGGTGGACGACCGCCGTCAATACCGGCGGCAGCCCCTCGCAGGCGCGCAGGATCCTGGCAAAAACGTCGGTGTGGCGAAAGATCATCTCGGTCGCGCCGAGGTCGCCGCGTTCAATCTGCGCTGTCGGCGCGGTCACCGTGGCGCGGCCTTCGAGCAACACCTCGCCGGTCTGGTTGACGATGCGGCACTCGAACACAACGACATGGTCGGCCTCGCGTTTCTCGACCGGGACCAGGGTGGCCGAAATCGAGTCGCCGACCGTGAGGTGGTTGTGGAAGCGGAACTCCTGGCCGAGGATGGCCGAGCCCGGCCCGGGCAGGCGGCGGTTGATCAGGTGGGCGATCAGGCATTCGGCGCCGACCGCTTCGGTGCAACGCGGGACGGGTTCGTTGTCGTCGTCCTGGAAGGTGCCGAGGTCGCCGCTGGCAAAAGCCAGAGCCTCGATGTCGGTCTTGGAGAGCGTGCGGGCTACCGTCAGCGGCCGGCCGATCTCGATCGCGTCGAAGGGAATGTTGCGGATCGCGTACATGGGGCTCCGGAGCGCGATGGACGTGGGCGCAGTCTAGCGGCCGAACCAATGGATACCCCTGGTTTTTTGGCGGCGCGGCGCAAGCGGCGAGTTCTAGTGCGGGAGATGCAACGGCTTGGCGGTTTTTCGCTGAGAGCGCGGCGGAACTTTTCGTTTGCGTGGGCCGGCAAAAATAATGCAAGGGCCGTGAATCGCGTCGCGGCAATCAGACAAAAAGTCTTTTGTATTGCCGCTCTAGTGGGCGGCGGACAAAAATCCCCCGAATTTTTCGAGGAGTTTCTGTGTTTATTTCTTCGGGGGAAACGATGTTGATTGAAGTTTCGCGCCTGCGCGTAGCGGCCGGCGTGGCGACGGTGCTGGCCCTGTCGGCTTGCGGGGGCGGGGGAGACCAGGGCGGAACCTTGGCGCCGACCCCGACGGTTCCCGTGGCGGCAGGAATCACCCCGAGCAATTATCTCGATGCGTTCTGGGTCGGAGCGCTGGGAGTGCAGCGCGCCGTGGTTGCGGGCACCGTCCTCGATTCCGCGTTCGGTCTTGTGATTGCTCTCAACGATGTGCCGGGAACCTTGTCTTGCCCCTACGGCGGCAATGCGAGCCTGGTAAAGAGCGGAAACCAGCGGTTCGTAACGGTCAATAACTGCAACGACGGGAACTTCGTTTTTGTATCGGGAACGATTTCGACGGCGGATGCGGTGACGCAGAACATCGCCGGAACCGTTTATTTGAAGACCGGCAACTTCAAGCTCGACAATGTGGTTTATCGGTATTCGGGGGCTCAGCTTAACGACACGGAGTTGCTGGCCGGGACCATTGCCTATTCCTTGTCGGCGGATGGCCGAAGCGCGACCGCGAAAGGCGAGCTTTCCGCGTCATACAACGGCCGGGTCGACCGCTACACGAACGTGAGCCTGACCGCGATTACCAATGCACAAGGCGAAGCCGACATCTCGATAGGCTCGATGCGGGTCGATTCGATGCGTTTCCCGATTCCGTTGCTGGTGACGGGCTCCTCCGATCAACTCGCGATGTCGGCGGTGAGCCCGGATACCTCGCTGGTGCGAGGCATTTATATCGCCGGGGCGACCGTCGATTCCTTCAGGTACGAAGTGCTCGCTGCGCCTGGTGCGGTTCCTAGCGTGACGCAGACTTATACGGTGTCAGACCCGCTGGTGCAGGCGGCGATCATTCGGGCACGGCAGTAGTAATCGGTTTGGCGCCGGCAAAGCGAGAAGGGGCCCGGTCCCCGGATCGCTTCTGCTGGCGTAGCGCACCCCGCGGCAGCGACGGCTGAATCGCTCGACGCCAACGCCGTTGTTCGTCGCGTCGGCGCCGGCAAGAGGCGCTCAGTGATTGACGCTGATCCCCAGCGCCTTGAGCGAACTCGAGACTTCCAGCACGAAATACACGGTCGAGGCGACGATCAGCCCGACCGCGCTCACCAGCATGACGGCCTTGGCAGCGGGCAGGGTCACGCCCGCCAGGCCTTCGATCACGGTGATCAACACCAGCGCGCCGGAGAGCGCGGCCGAGATCGCAACGCAGAGGATCGCGTTTTTGAGCAGGCCGGCGCGTTTGAAGATGAGGGTGATCGCCTGCTCGAGCAGGGGGTCTTGCGCGGGCGCGATCGCGGTCCGTTCGCGCAGCAGCTGCCGCACGCGGTCGGTGGCGTGGTTGTAGCGGTTGGTCATCGACAGCAGGAGCAGGCCGACACCGGAGATGAGTGTGATCGGCGTAAGTGCCGCGGCGAGAGTCGAGTTGAATTCGATGATCATGGGACAGTCCTTGCCCGGCCAGGAGACGCTTGGGGACGCGCAGTCGGCGCACGGCGCCTGACGGGGCGACATTATTGTATTGAGGCGGCTTATTGAGGTGGTTCAAGGCCGGCCGCCGCGGCGCGGCAGGTAGCGGTCCTGGTCGTAGCTCAGCACCAGCGCCGGGCGGTAGATCACCAAGGCCGAAAACACCATGCCCGAGATCAGCGCCTCGCCCCAGGCCAGCAGCAGGGCATACGCTGCCGCGTCGCCCGCCTGCATATCGCTGCCGGCCGGGGCCAGGGCCACGGCCATGGCGATGTCCACCAGCGCCGTGAGCGCCGTGGCGGCAAACACCACGAACAAGCCGTTGCCGATCATGAAAACAAACACGTTGCGCGGCAGCCAGCGTGCCAGCAAGGCCTGCCCGCCCGCGGTGAGGGCGACCGGCAGCGCGGCCAGCAGGAGGGCGTTGAAACCGAAGCTTAGCCAGGGTTCGGGGCCGAGCCCGGTGTCGATCACCAGCGCGGCGAGCAGTGCCAGGAAGGCGCGGGTGCGGCCGAAAATCAGGGTCACGAGCGGGCCGAACCAGAGCCCCACTTCCAGTCCCGGCAAGGCACGCACGCGCAGCGACCACACAAAGGCGAGCATCACGATGGTGCCCAGCCACAGATGCTGGTTGGCGCCGGCCGGCAGGAAGGGCGCCGGACTCGCACGCAGTTCGCGCGCGGCGGCCAGCACCAGGGCGGCGAGCACCAGCCAGCCGGGAATGGCGAGATCAAGCGGGATCGAGTTCATGGGGCCACCGGACCAGGTGCAGATTGTCGCCGCGGCCCCCGCCGCGGTGCAAACCGCTTAACTGACCCAGAGCGCGAGCGCCTGCTCGAGCGCGGCGCGCAGCGGCGGCTCGATGTAGGGCAGGATCATGGTCAGGGTCGACAGACCGACCAGGATGGTGAGCGGGAAGCCGACTGCAAAGATGTTGAACTGCGGCGCGATGCGCGCCATCACGCCCAGCACCACGTTGACCAGCAGGCTCACCGCGACGAAGGGTAGGGCGATCGACAGACCGAGGGAAAAAACCTGGGCCCCCATCAGGGCGACCTGGCGATAACTGTCGAGCGCGAGCCCGCCGCTCACGGGAAAGACGCGGAAGCTCTCGGCCACGGCGTGCACCAGCATCAAGTGGCCGTCGATCGTGAGAAACAGCAGGAGCGCGAGGGTGCCGAGGAAACTCGCCACCGAGTTCGAGTTGCTGCCGGCGGCGGGGTTGAAGAAGGCGCCGAACGACAGCCCCATCTGCAGGCCGATTGCCTCGCCCGCCATCTCGATCGCGGCAAACACGAGCCGCACGGTGAAGCCGAGAGTTACCCCGACCCCGATGTTGGCGACCAGCATCGCGATCCCGTTGGCCGACATCGCGTCGGTGGCAGGCGTGGCGGGCAGGACCGGCACCAGCACCAGAACGATGGCGATTCCCAGCGCGAGCTTGAGCCGTACCGGGATCGCCCGGTGAGAAAACACAGGCGCCACCGACATCAGCGCCAGCACCCGCACCAGCGGCCAGAAGATTGCGGTCCACCCGGCCGCGAGCTGGGCTTCGGTGAACGTGATCATGCGGCCGTCAACTGAGCGCAGCTCAGCCGATCGCCCCGGGAATCGACTCGAACAGCCGCCGCACGTAGTCGGTGAAATACGTGATCAGCCACGGTCCGGCGACCACCAGCGCCACCACGATCCCGAGCAGCTTGGGAATGAAGGAAAGCGTCATTTCGTTGATCTGGGTCGCCGCCTGCAGGATCGAGACCAGCAGGCCGATCACCAGCGCCGTCACCAGCATCGGCGCGGCGAGCAGGACCATCATCAGCAGTGCCTGCTGGCCGAGGGTGATGACGCTTTGCGGAGTCACTTGACCACCTCGGCCGCGAGGCGGAGGAAGGAGACCGTGGCCGGCGCGACGATGCGGCGGTAATCCTCGGTCCTGAGGATGATCGAGCGCGTCAGCGTGCCAGCATTGAAGGCGAGTTCGTCGTAGCGCTCGAACAGCAGCGGGTCGGCCACGAGTTTGAGTTCAGGGTGAAAGCTCAGCGGCGGAATCGCGCCGAACACGCAACCGGTCAGTTCGGTGACCTCGTCGGGGCTGGCGAGCGAGGCGCGGCTGCCGCCCAGCGCTTGCGCGAGCCGGCCGAGGTCGGCCTGCTGGTCGGCCGGCAGCACCGCCAGCACATGGAGCTTCACGCCGTGGCCCTTGACGTGGCAGACCAGCGCCTTGGCGCCCTGGCCCAGCACGGTGCCGCGGATCTTGGCCACCTCTTCCGAGCGGCCCGCAGCCGGATGTTCGACCACCCGGTAAGACGCGCCGCCGGCGTCGAGCCGGGCCTTCAGCTTGCCAAATACATCGTCGATCACAAGCCCCTCACACCTGGAAGCTGGCCACCAGCGAGCCGATCAATAGGCTCCAGCCGTCGGCCAGCACAAACAGCATCAGTTTAAAAGGCAGGGCCACCAGGACCGGCGACAGCATCATCATGCCCATCGCCATCAGGACGCTGGCCACCACCATGTCGATGATCAGAAAGGGGATGAAGACCATGAAACCGATCTGGAACGCGGTCTTCAGCTCCGAGGTCACGAAGGCCGGCACCACCACCCGCAGCGGCAGGTCCTGGGCGCGTTCGACCTGCTGGCCTTTTTCCTCCAGCCGGGCGAGGCGGCTGAACAGTTCGAGGTCGTTGCTGCGGGTGTGTTTGAGCATGAACTCGCGCAAGGGCCCGCTGCCCTGACTCATGGCCTGCTCGAAGTTCATCTTCTGCTCGGCGTAGGGCTTGTAAGCGGTCTCGTACACCCGCTCCGCAGTCGGCGCCATGATGAAGAAGGTGAGGAACAGAGCGAGCCCGACCAGAACCTGGTTGGGGGGCGTCGACTGCGTGCCGAGCGCCATCCGCAGCAGCGAGAAGACGATGATGATGCGGGTGAAACTCGTCATCATCAGAAGGATCGCCGGCAGGAAGGAGAGCAGCGAGAAAAACAGCAGGGTCTGGATCGGCACCGAATACGTGGTGCCGCCGCCCGCAGCCGGGCTGCTCGAAATCGTCAGCGGGCTGCCCTGCGCGGCCGCGCCGCCCGCCAGAAGCAGCAGCGGCAAGGCCGCCAGTGCCCAGCGCCAAACTCGCTCAGCCCGCATGCCGGTCGAGCTTGGATTTGAGCAGGTCGCCGAAGCCTGCGGCCGCAGGCGGCGGTTCGCGCCGCGGCTGGGTGCCGATGCGGTTGATCGACTGCGCCGTGACCCCGAGCAAGATCAGCTCGCGACCGTCGTCGACCAGCACCAGTCGCTCGCGCGCGCCGAGCGAGAGCGAACCCACCACTTTCAGCCCGGCGGTTCCGCTGGCCTGGCCGGCGCCCAGGCGCTTGAGCAGCCAGACCGCGGCCGGGATCAGGGCGAGCACGAAAACCAGCGCGATGATCATGGGCAGCACCGCCGGCGCTTCGACCGGCGCCGGCGGGGGCGGAGCGGCCAGCGAGCCGCGGCTGGCGACCCCCAACAAGGCGGCGAGCGCCAGGCGCCCGCCCGGGAAAGCGGGCCTCATCACTTGTGCAGGCGGCGCATGCGCTCGCTGGGGGTGACGATGTCGGTCAGCCGGATGCCGAACTTCTCGTTGACCACCACCACCTCGCCCTGGGCGATCAGGCAGCCGTTGACCAGAACGTCCATCGGTTCGCCGGCGAGTGCGTCGAGTTCGATCACCGAGCCTTGCGCCAGTTGCATGATGTGTTTGATCGGGATCTTGGTGCGGCCCAGCTCGACCGTGAGCGTGACCGGAATGTCGAGGATCAGGTCGAGATCGCCGCCTTCCCCCGCGGGCGAGCCGGTCGGGGAGAAGTTCTGGAAGATGTTGGCCGGTTTGGCGTTGTCGGCGCCGGTCTGTTCGGCGAGCGCGGTGGCCCAATCGTCGTCGATGCGGTCGTTGGTCGTGTTCATGGGCTCGGAATCAGGAGTTCGGCTCGGTCGAGCCCGGGCTGTCGCCGGAGCTCGAGTGTTTGAGCAGCTGGTTGATACGCAAGGCGTAGCGGCCGTTGACGGTGCCGTAGTGGCAGTCCATCACCGGCACGTTGTCGACTTTGCACTGGATCGATTGCTTGAGCGGAAGCTCGATGAAGTCGCCCGCTCGCAGCCGCAGCAGGTCGCCCACGGTGGCGTTGGTGGTGGCGAGTTCGGCCACCAGCTGCACGTCGGCCGACTGCACTTGCTGCGACAGCAGCCGCACCCAGCGGTGGTCGTGCTCGATCGCATCGCCCTGCAGCGACGAATACAGGATGTCGCGGATCGGCTCGAGCGAGGAGTACGGAAAACACACGTGAGCTTCGCCGCCGCCGTCGCCGATCTCGATGTTGAAGGTGGTGGCGACCACGATCTCCGAGGGCGTGGCGATGTTGGCGAACTGCGTGTGCATCTCCGAACGCAGGTAGGCGAACTTGAACTTGAACAATCCGCCCCACGCCTTGGCGTATTCGGTGAGCGTGAGGTCGAGCATGCGCTGGATGATCCGGCTCTCGGTCGGCGAGAAGTCGCGCCCTTCGATCCGGGTGTGGAAGCGCCCGTTGCCGCCGAACAGGCTGTCGATCACCGTGAAGACCAGGTTGGGATCGAAGATCACCAGGCCCGAGCCGCGCAGCGGCGCCACCGACACCACGTTGATGTTGGTCGGCACCGCGATGTCGCGCAGGAAGGCCGAATATTTGATTACTCGCACCGGTCCGACCGAAATCTCGGGCGAACGCCGCATGAAGTTGAACAGGCCCACCCGCAGGTTGCGAGCGAAACGCTCGTTGACCACCTCGAGCGTTGGCATGCGGCCGCGCACGATGCGCTCCTGGCTGCCCAGGTCGTAGTCGCGGATGCCGGCGCTGGGTTCTTCCCGCTCCAGCTTCTGCGACTCGCCGGTGACCCCTTCGAGCAGGGCATCGACTTCGTCCTGAGACAGGAAGTGTTCGGCCATGGACGCGGCTTATTGGACGATCAGGTGCGAGAACAGCAGCTTCTCGATCCCGCCTTCGGCGGGCGTGCCGGCCAGCGGCTTCGAAGCCGCAGCGATCAGCTCGACCGCCAGCTTTTCCTTGCCTTCGCGGGTGAGCGCGTCCTCGGGGGTCTTGCCCGAGAGCAGCAGCAGCATCTCGTTGCGCACCGCCGGCATGCGCGCTTTGAGCGCTTCGGCGGTGGGCGCATCGCGCATTTCGAGCACGACCTTGGTCTGCAGAAAGCGTTCGGCTTCGCGGTCGCGCAGGTTGACCGTGAAAACATCAAGTTCGACGAACACCGGTGGTTTGTTCGTTCGTTTGGCTTCGGTCTCGGCCGTGGTGGCGGGGGCGGGGCCGAAGAAGTACCACAGCGCGGCGCCGCCGCCCGCGAGCAGTACGAAAACGAGTGCGCCGATCAGCGCGATCCGTTTCCAGGGACGGGCGGGCGGGGGTATTGCTGCAGCGGCGGCGGGGGCGTCGGGCGCTCGGCTCGGATTCTTTGCCATCGGGATTCCTGCGGGGAAACCTCAGTGTGTCGGGAGGGAATCCCCACTCAAGTCGGCAGATTGTCGGCCGGCTTGAGGGCGGGCGATCGAGCAATAAGGCGAGGAAAAGTCGGCGACCTTGTCGAGCGACCGGGTTTTCAGGCGAAAGTGTCGACCAGTCCGCGGGCCCGCTGGACCGTCGCCGGAGCGGCGCCGGCAGCGCCGGCGAGGCCGGACGGAGCGCCATCGCCGGAGCGTCGCTGGCCCTCGTCCGCCTGCTGCGAGCCGTCGCGCGAACCGCTGTCGACCTGTGCGTCGGCCAGGGCGAGGCCTTGCGCGGCGAACATCTCGCGCAGCCGCGGCAGGGCGTCTTCGAGCGCGGCGCGGGTGCCGGGGTGAAGCGCGCTCAGCACCAGGCTGGCTTCCTGGCCACGCAGTTCGAGCCGGACGTCTACCGGTCCGAGATCGCCCGGATTCAGCGCGATCTGGGCCGACTTCACCTGGCCGTGCGCCATCAGCATCACCCGGTCGCCGAACTCGCTGGCAAATCCCGGCTGGTGCGGCGGGGTGGCGATGGG
>JAEZVV010000082.1 GCA_023443095.1 Pseudomonadota bacterium | reverse complement strand
GGGTTTCCTCGAACAATCGAAATTGCTGCCAGTCTGGGAAGGACGAAAACAGCGGGCGCTTCGGGCCTTTGCCCGAAATGCAAAGAGGGGAATGCGGCGCGGCTAGCCGGCTCGTCCGTGGCTGCGACGCATCGGACAATCGTGGAAAGGTTGAAAATGGCAACAGGTACGGTCAAGTGGTTCAACGACGCGAAGGGCTACGGCTTCATCACCCCGGATGACGGCGGTGAGGATCTTTTCGCTCACTTCTCGGCGATTCAGATGAACGGCTTCAAGACCCTCAAAGAAGGTCAAAAAGTCCAGTTCGAACTGGTTCAAGGCCCGAAGGGCAAGCAGGCGTCGAATATCCAGGCTGCCTGAAGCGTCCCGGTCCACGAAAAGCCCCGCTTCAAGCGGGGCTTTTTGTTGGTACCACAGCCATGACGAGCGCCGCCGAAGCCACGCTCGTCATGGCGGCGCAGCTTGGCTGCGCCGTACTCAATGAGCTTCTTACATGTGCTCGATCATGACTTGGCCAAAGCCCGAGCAGCTGACCTGGGTCGCACCTTCCATCAGTCGGGCAAAGTCGTAGGTCACCTTCTTGCTGGCGATCGACTTTTCCATCGAGCTGATGATGAGATCGGCCGCTTCGGTCCAGCCCATGTGGCGCAACATCATCTCGGCCGACAGGATCTCGGAGCCCGGGTTGACGTAGTCCTTGCCGGCGTATTTGGGCGCGGTGCCGTGCGTGGCTTCGAACATCGCCACCGAATCGGACAGGTTGGCGCCCGGCGCGATGCCGATGCCGCCAACCTGGGCCGCCAGTGCGTCGGAGACGTAATCGCCGTTGAGGTTGAGCGTAGCGATCACGTCGTATTCGGCCGGCCGCAGCAGGATCTGCTGCAGGAAGGCATCGGCGATGGCGTCCTTGACCACGATGTCGCGGCCGGTCTTGGGGTTCTTGAACGAACACCACGGGCCGCCGTCGATCAGCTGCGCGCCGAACTCGCTCTGCGCCAGCTCGTAGGCCCAGTCACGGAAGCCGCCTTCCGTGTATTTCATGATGTTGCCCTTGTGCACGATCGTGACTGACTTGCGGTCGTTGTCGATCGCGTACTGGATTGCCTTGCGTACCAGGCGCTGCGTGCCTTCGCGCGAGACCGGCTTGATGCCGATGCCGCTCGTTTCCGGGAAGCGGATCTTCTTGACGCCCATTTCCTTGACCAGGAAGTCGATCAGCTTCTTGGCGCCGTCGGACTCCGCCGCCCACTCGATGCCGGCGTAGATGTCTTCCGAGTTCTCGCGGAAGATCACCATATTGGTCTTCTCGGGCTCCTTGACCGGGCTGGGAACTCCCTTGAAGTACTGGATCGGACGCAGGCAGACATAGAGGTCAAGCTGCTGGCGCAGAGCCACGTTGAGCGAACGGATGCCGCCGCCGACCGGCGTGGTGAGCGGGCCTTTGATCGAAACCACGTAGTCGCGCAGGACTTCGAGCGTCTCGTCGGGCAGCCATACGTCCGGGCCGTAGACCTTGGTCGACTTTTCGCCAGCGTAGATCTCCATCCAGTGGATCTTGCGCTCGCCGCCGTAAGCCTTGGCAACCGCGGCGTCGACCACCTTGATCATCACTGGGGTGATGTCGAAGCCCGTGCCGTCACCCTCGATGTACGGAATGATGGGGTTGTGGGGCACGTTCAGCGAAAAATCCGCGTTGACCGTGATCTTCTGGCCGTCCTTCGGCACGGTGATGTGCTGGTACATCAGGTCTCCGTTCGTCGAGTTTTGCAGTTGCGCGGCGACTTCGCCGGCGCGCCCGGTCGATCCGGTTGCCAATCTAGTTTACCCGCACGAGGCCCCGGAAACAGCGCCTCCGCGTTGTCGTCAACCGGATTGCCACCGAGCGCGTTATCACCCATGACCGGAGCCGGAAGAACCGCTCCTCCGGCCCGAACTTAACTGCTCAGGGAACCCAAATGACCAAGCTCGTCGCCGTTCTGATCTCGACCCTCTTCGCTGGTGCCGCTTTCGCGCAAGCCACCCCGGCCCCCGCTGCTGCTCCGGCCGCCCCGGCCGCCAAGGCTGCTCCGGCCCCCGCCGCCGCTCCGGCCGCTGCTCCCGCCGCCAAGGCCGAAGCGAAGCCTGAAGCCAAGCCGGAAGCCGCCAAGTCGACCAAGTCGACGAAGAAGAGCACGAAGAAGTCGACCGCCAAGAAGGAACCCAAGCCCGCCTAAGCCTTACGCGCGCTTGAACTAAAAGGCAGGGTCCGCCCTGCCTTTTTCTTTGCTACGTGGGCCTGCCTTCGGAGACCACCCTCCGCAGCGGAAAGCCCCTTTAAGACGGTCTGCATCACCCACTGACCGCATTCGCTAGTGCCACCTGCACTTGGCCGCGACCCGCCATCCGCAGCAACAAAAAGGCCCCGGAGACGGGGCCTTGATTGCGGGTATCCGGCTGCGACTTACGCGAAGTTCTGCTCCGCGAAATCCCAGTTCACCAGCTTTTCCAGGAAGGTGCCGACGAAGTCCGGGCGACGGTTGCGGAAGTCGATGTAATACGCGTGCTCCCACACGTCGATCGTCAGCAGCGGCTTGTCGGCCGTCGTGAGCGGCGTGGCGGCGTTGCTGGTATTGACGATGTCGACCGAGCCATCGGCCTTCTTCACCAGCCAAGTCCAGCCCGAGCCAAAGTTGCCGACTGCGCTCTTGCCGAAGGCCTCCTTGAAGGCCTCGTACGAGCCCCACTTCTTGGCGATCGCTTCAGCCAGGGCGCCCTTGGGTTGGCCGCCGCCGTTGGGCTTCATGCTCGACCAAAAAAAGCTGTGGTTCCAGACTTGCGCCGCGTTGTTGAACACGCCGCCCGACGAGGTCTTGATGATGTCCTCGAGCGACTTGCCCCAGAACTCGGTGTCCCGCGTCAGATTGTTCAGGTTGGTGACGTAAGCCTGATGGTGCTTGCCGTAGTGGTACTCCATCGTCTCCTGCGAAATCGACGGTGCCAGAGCGTTCATCGCGTACGGCAGGGGCGGGAGAGTCTTTTCAGCGTGCATGGGAACTCCTCGAATCGATGCAGAAAGGTGGGAGAGACTGTGATTCTAGCTTTCCCCAGACGTCGTCTGGATCGCCTCCACCCGAGTTTCGGCGGCACCGCTGGCAAAAACCACGTGCAGGGCATCGCCACAGGCTAGGCGGGCGCTGTCGGTAACCGCTCTTCCCTCGGCGTCGAGCGCAATCGAATACCCCCGCGCCAGCACTGCCTGCGGGTCGAGCGCCGTCAGGCGACCGGCGAGCGAGTCCAGCCGTCGCGCGCGCCCGTTGTAGCCCTGCCAGGCCGCGGCCGCCATCCGTCCTGCCAGCGGCTGCAATCTCACAGAACTGGCCCGCGGTCGGGCGCGATCGAGCTCGCCACGCAGGCGCGCCAAGCGCAAGCGCCCCTGGCCGAACGAGCGCTCGAGCGCGCCGACGGCGCGCGCCTGCAGACCCGCCACCCGCGCCTCGAGCGCGGCGATCGGTGCGCGCGGAGTCTGCAGCGCACGGGCCGCGTAATCGAGCCTCTGCGCAGCCGCCTGCAAGCGGTGTCGCAGCACTCGCCGCGCCCGTGCCGCCAGCGTTGATACTGTCGCCAGCAGATCCTCGATCGCCGGCGCGACCAGTTCGGCGGCGGCCGTAGGCGTCGGCGCTCGCAGGTCGGCGGCAAAATCGGCAATCGTCACGTCCGACTCGTGTCCCACCCCCACTACCACCGGCACTCGCGACGCGCGGATCGCCCGCGCCACCGCTTCCTCGTTGAACGCCCACAGGTCCTCGATCGAACCGCCGCCCCGAACGAGCAGCAGGACCTCGACCTCGGCGCGCTGACTTGCGGTTGCCAGCATCGAGGCGATCCGCTCGCCGGCGCCGGCGCCCTGCACCGGCACCGGATACAGCACCAGCGTGGCATACGGCGCACGCCGCGCCAAGGTCGCCAGGACATCGCGCAAGGCGGCCGCCTGCGGGCTGGTGACGATCCCGATCCGGCTCGGCAGACGCGGCAAGTCCCGCCGCCCTTCGGGGTCAAACAGGCCTTCGGCCTGCAGCCGATTCTTGAGCCTCAGGAACTCTTCGAACAACCGTCCCTGCCCCGAGCGGCGCACGAACTCGACGTTGAGCTGGAAATCACCGCGCGGTTCGTACAGGCCGACGTTGCAGCGCGCCTCGATTTCGTCGCCTTCGCGCGGATTGAACCCGACCAACTGGTTGCGGCCGCGGAACATGACACAGCGGACCTGGGCCGAACTGTCTTTGAGCGTGAAATACCAATGGCCGCTTGTCGCGCGGGTGAAGTTGGCGATTTCGCCGCGCACCCACACCAAGGGAAAGCCCCGGTCCAGCACCCCGGACACGGCCCGGTTGAGCTGCGAAACCGTCATGGCACCTTGCGCCGATGCGGGATACCCACTGCCAAAATCGCCTGTCATAGGGCTTGACATAGAGCAACTGTCCACAAACCCAATGACGGCAAGGCCTGCCAGCCCAAAGCCCGTCTGAAATGCGATAATTTGATCGTAAGCATTTGATTTAAAAGAGATTCATCTACATGCCTAGCATCTGAGCAGACTGCATAAACTCAATCACAACAAGCAGTTATGGCCATCGACACAAGGTTCTGCACATACTTATCCACAGCATCTGTGGAAACTTGCGGGGCCACTCCCCGGCACCGTAAAGTGCCGGCCTCAAGCTGAAGGAATACCGAGTTGTTAGCCATCGTTTTTGCCATCGGCTGGCCGATCTGGCCGCTGATCATCGCCTCCGTCGTCGCCCTCGCCCTCATCATCGAGCGCTCCGCCGCTCTCCGGCGCGTCCGGATCTTACCCACCGGCCTCTTGCCCGACGTGCTCGCCCTGGTCAACCGCCAGCAGGTCACGCCCGAAGTGGTCGACAAGCTCGAAGCGAATTCAGCCCTGGGCCGGGTGCTCTCGGCCGCCCTGCGCGGCGCGCCGGCAACCCGCGCCCAGGCAGTCCAGCAGGCCGAAACCGCCGGCAGCCTGGTCGCCAACCAGCTCTCGCGCTACCTGACCCTGCTCGGCTCGATCGGCTCGATCGCCCCGCTGCTCGGTCTGCTCGGCACCGTAGTCGGCATGATCGAGATCTTCGCCTCGCAGCAAGGCGGCTCCGACCCCGCGCAGCTGGCGCACGGCATTTCGATCGCGCTTTATTGCACCGCGTTCGGCATCATCGTGGCCGTGCCCTCGGTGTTGTCGCACCGCTACTTCCGCCGTCTGGTCGACGATTACCTGGTCGAGATCGAAGATCAGTCGCAGCGCCTGGTCGAAACCGTCTACGCCGGTCGCAGCTGAGATGCGATTCCGTCGCCCCGCAGACGAGGAGCCCGAGGTCAACCTGATCCCGCTGATCGACGTGCTCCTGATCGTCCTGATCTTCCTCTCGATCTCGACCACGTATTCGCGTTACGCCGAGCTGCAGATCACGCTGCCCAACGCCGACGCCACCCAGCCGACCGAGCGGCCGCGCGAGATCAACATCGCCATCACCGCCGACGGCCGTTACGCGCTCGAGAAAAAGCTCCTGCCGACAAGCGAGATGCGCGGCCTGGCCGAAGCCTTGAAAGCCGCCGCACGCGGCCGCGACGACACCGTGATCATCATCAACGCCGACGCCCAGGCGCCGCACCAGGCGGTCATCAGCGCGATGGAAGCGGCACGGCTGGCCGGCATCGTGCGCATCAGCTTCGCCACCCAACGCGCCGCTGGCGCCGCCAAGTAGATGCGCGCCGGGCTCGAAGCCTGGCTCCATCGCCAGTGGGCCCGGCGCGGTCTGCTGGCCTGGCTGCTGGCGCCGCTGGCGCTGCTGTTCCTGGCTGTCGTGTCATGGCGGCTCTCGCGTCACCGGCACTCCAGCCCCGAGCGGCTGCCGGTACCGGTGCTGGTAGTCGGCAACATCTACCTCGGCGGCACCGGCAAGACCCCGGTGACGATCGCTCTGGTGCGTGAACTGGTGGCGCGCGGCTTCCGACCCGGCGTGATTTCCCGCGGCTGGGGCCGGCGCGAGGCGGCACCGGAACTGGTCACGACCACCAGCTCCGCGCTCGAAGTCGGCGACGAGCCCCTGCTGATTGCCCGCAGTACCGGGGTTCCGGTCGCCGTGGCCCGCGCCCGGACCGCGGCCGGCCGGGCGCTGCTGGCTGCCCACCCGGAGTGCGACGTCCTGATCGCCGACGACGGCCTGCAACACCTGGCTCTGGCGCGCGACATCGAACTGGCCGTGATCGGCTCGCGCGGGCTGGGCAACGGCTGGGTCCTGCCCGCCGGCCCGCTGCGCGAGCCGCCCTCGAGGCTCGACCGCGTCGACGCCATCGTCCTCAACGGCAGCCGAGACAGCCTCACCAGCAAGGCGCCGCGGTTTGCCGCCACCAGCCAGCTCGGCCCTGCCCGCCCGCTCGCCGGCGGCCCGGCCCTGAGCTTGGCCGAACTCGCACGGCGCCAGCGGAGCGACGGTTTGCGCCTGCTGGCGGCCGCCGGTATCGGCGCGCCCGATCGATTTTTTGCCATGCTGCGCGGCCACGACCTGCGCTTTACCGAGCTGCCGCTGCCCGATCACTTCGACTTTGCCACCAACCCTTTCGCCGAGCTTGCGACCGACCTGATCCTGATCACCGAGAAGGACGCCGTAAAATGCGCGACTCGGCCTGAGATCACCCGCGACCCCCGCGTGATGGTCGTGAACCTCGAACTCACGCTCGACGAACGCCTCGTCGAGCTCGTGGCCCAACGCATCAAGGAGAGTGCGCGTGGATTCCCGTCTGATTGACCTGCTTGTCTGCCCGATCTGCAAGGGCCCGCTCGAATGGAAGAAGACCGAGCAGGAGTTCGTGTGCCAGGCCGACCGCCTGGCTTTCCCGGTGCGAGACGGCATTCCCGTGATGCTCGAGTCCGAAGCGCGCCGCCTCGACCCCGTCAGCGAGTGATTCTGTGAGTTTTATCGCCGTCGTTCCAGCCCGCCTGGCCTCGACCCGGCTGCCGCGCAAACCGCTCGCCGACATCGCCGGCCGGCCGATGGTGGTACACGTGGCCGATCGCGCGCGCGAAGCCGGTGCCGGCCGCGTCGTGGTCGCCACCGACAGCGAGGAGATTCGCCGCGCCTGTCTCGCCCACGGGGTCGAAGCCATCCTCACCTCGCCCGAGCATCCCACCGGCACCGATCGCCTGGCCGAAGCGGCGCAGATCCTGGGCCTGGCCGACGAGGCGATCGTCGTCAACGTCCAGGGCGACGAACCGCTGATTCCTCCTGCCGTCGTCGGCGAAGTGGCCGACCTGCTCGCCGCCCGCCCCGACTGCAGCATCGCCACCGCCGCCCACGCCATTGACGATGCCGCCGAGTTCTTCAACCCGAACGTGGTCAAGGTGGTGACCGACGCGGGCGGCCGCGCGCTCTATTTCTCTCGCGCCCCGATCCCGTGGGCGCGCGACGCCTTTGCCGCGTCGCGCGAGACCCTGCCGCCCGCGCTCGGCGCCCTACGTCACGTCGGTCTCTATGCCTACCGCGCCGCCTTCCTGCGCCAGTTCCCGCGCCTGGCGCGGGCGCCGATCGAAGAAGCCGAAAGCCTCGAACAGCTGCGCGCGCTCTGGCACGGCTTTCATATCGCGGTGATGCAGCTGCCCGGCGCCTTGCCGGCGGGCGTCGATACAACAGAAGACCTCGAGCGGGTGCGTTCGCTGCTTTCCGCCTGACAGCCCGATTGCTAGATTCCTCCGCACCGGGATTAACCCGTGGAGGAACCGATGTTCAAGCTCGCTGGAGTCGCCACGCTTGCCGCAGCCCTCGCCCTGGCCTCGCCGCTCGAGGCCAAGACCTTCCGCTGGGCATCCCAGGGCGATTACCAGACCGCCGATCCCTATTCGCAGAACGAACTGCTGACCAACTTGTTCGCCCAGCAGGTTCACGACACGCTGGTCACCCGCGACAAGGACATGAAGATCGTCCCGGGCCTGGCGGTCAGCTGGACCCAGGTGAGCCCGACGCTCTGGCGCATGACCCTGCGCCAGAGCGTCAAGTTCCATGACGGCACGCCGTTCACCGCCGACGACGTGGTCTTCAGCTTCGAGCGCGCCGCCCACCCCAACAGCCAGATCCGCCAGTATTCGCTGGCGGCGGGCAAGCCCCGGAAGGTCGACGACTTCACGGTCGAGTTCGTGCAGGACAAACCCAACCCCGTGATGCTCGAACACGTCGCCACCGTCTTCATCATGAGCAAGGCCTGGGCGACCCGGCACAAGGTCGAGAAACCGCTCGACTTCAAGGCCAAGGAAGAGACCTACGCGGCGCGCAACGCGATGGGCACCGGCCCCTTCGTCCTGGTAAGCCGCGAGCCCGGCGTCAAGAGCGTGCTCAAGAAGAACCCCGCCTGGTGGGGAAAGTTCGAAGGCAACGTCGACGAAATCGTCTACTCCCCGATCAGCTCCGACGCTACGCGGGTGGCGGCGCTGTTAGCCAACGGAGTCGACTTCATCCTTGACCCGCCGCCGCAGGACCTGGCGCGGCTGCGCGCCAACAAGGACCTCAAGGTGCTCGACGGCCAGGAGAACCGGATCGTCTTTTTCGGTTTCGACCAGGCGCGCGACGAACTCCTGTATTCCAACGTCAAGGGCAGGAATCCTTTCAAGGACAAACGCGTCCGGCAAGCGGTCTACCAGGCGATCGACATCGACGCGCTCAAGGCCAAGACCATGCGCAACGCCTCCCTGCCCACCGGTGGCATCACCCCCTCGACCCTGCCTTCGAGCACCGAAATCGAAAAGCGCCGTCCCTACGACCCGGCCGCGGCCAAGAAGCTGCTGGCCGAGGCGGGCTACCCCAGCGGCTTCGAAGTGACGATGGACTGCCCCAACAACCGCTACATCAACGACGAGGAGATCTGCCTGGCGGTAGCGGCGATGATGGCCAAGGCCGGCATCACTACCAAGGTGAACGCGATGCCGCGCGCCACCTACTTCCCCAAGCTCGAGAAGGCCGACACCAGCATGTACATGCTGGGCTGGGGCGGCGCGATCACCGACGCCCAGACCACGCTCGACCCGGTACTGCACAGCCCCGACGCCAAGAACGGCAAGGGCGGCTTCAACTACGGCCGCTACGTCAATCCCAAGCTCGACGCCCTGATCGACGCCGCCGCCGTCGAACCTGACACGGTCAAACGCCGGTCTTTGGTGACGCAGGCGCTCGCCGAACACAACGAGCAGATCCACCATGTGCCGCTGCACCGCCAGGTGATCCCCTGGGCGATGCGCGCCAACGTCAACGCGGTCCACCGTCCGGACAACTGGGTGATGGGGGAATGGATCAGGATCGACTGATTTCTTCCATAACCGTCCCTTTCCCGGCGCCGCCGGCCGGTTTGACTTGTGCGCCACACTCGGGACGCGCTTGCTCACACAGCTTGTTTTCCCGCAAATGAGACCGCAAACCGGCCATCGTTAGCGCGGGGATCGTAGGTAGAATCCGTCCACCCTCGGTACCGGACCTGCCTCGGCAGCCGGGCCCACACAGACATTGGTACAGACTTCAGGGAGCACTTCCGGAATGCGACTCATACTTCTCGGACCGCCGGGCGCCGGCAAAGGCACGCAGGCTACGTTCATCAAGGAGCGCTACGGCATTCCGCAGATCTCCACCGGCGACATGCTGCGCGCCGCCGTCAAGGCCGGCACCCCGCTGGGCTTGGCGGCCAAGGCCGTGATGGATGCCGGCCAGCTGGTGTCGGACGACATCATCATCGGCCTGGTCAAGGAACGCCTGAAGGAGCCCGACTGCGCCAACGGCTTCCTGTTCGACGGCTTCCCCCGCACGATCCCGCAGGCCGAGGCGATGAAAGCCGCCGGTGTGACGATCGACTACGTGCTCGAAATCGCCGTGCCCGATGCCGACATCGTCGAACGCATGAGCGGCCGCCGCACCCACCCGGGCAGCGGCCGCAGCTACCACCTCAAGTTCAATCCCCCCAAGACCCCGAGCGTCGACGACGTGACCGGCGAACCGCTGGTGCAGCGCGCCGACGACGCCGAGGCCGTCGTCACCAAGCGCCTCGAGGTCTACCACGCACAGACCGCCGCCCTGGTCGGCTATTACGGCGACTGGGCCGCGAGCGGCGCCGCCGGCGCCCCCAAGTACCGGAAGATTTCCGGTGTGGGCGCGGTCGACGAAATCAAGAACCGCGCCCTGGAGGCCCTGGCCAGCTAGGCCGGGACACTCCAGCGCGACAGGGGTCGAGCGGCGGGCATGAAGCAGGGACAGGACAGTCTTAGCAGCAAGCCCGCCACTCGGCCCCTTTTCTTTTTGGCGGCCGCGCACCAGCCTGCCCGCCGGAATCTCAGCAATCCAAGTAAAACCAATCTCTGAGAAGAGGAGGAAAACCGATGTCCACACCCTTGTGGTTTGCGATTGCCGCAGGAGCTCTGGCCGTGATTTACGGCTGGATGTCCCGCAGCTGGATCCTGAAACAGGATCCGGGCAATGCTCGCATGCAGGAAATCTCCGCCGCCATTCAGCAGGGCGCGCAGGCCTACCTCAGCCGCCAGTACCGCACCATCGCCATCGTCGGCGTGGTCTTGTTCCTGGTGATCGGCCTGATCCCGGCGCTGGGCTGGCCGACGGCCATCGGTTTCGCGATCGGCGCAATCCTCTCCGGCGCCTCGGGCTTCATCGGCATGAACGTGTCGGTCAAAGCCAACGTCCGCACCGCCCAGGCCGCCTCCAAGGGCATCAACGAAGCGCTCGCAGTCGCTTTCCGCGGCGGCGCCATCACCGGCATGCTGGTGGTGGGCCTGGGCCTGCTCGGCGTGGCCGGCTACATGGCGCTGCTCTTCAAGCTGGCTCCCGCTGACGCGACGCTCTACTCGACGATCAAGCCGCTGATTGGCCTGGCCTTCGGCTCCTCGCTGATCTCGATCTTCGCCCGTCTGGGCGGCGGCATCTTCACCAAGGGCGCCGACGTCGGTGCCGACCTGGTGGGCAAGGTCGAAGCCGGCATTCCGGAAGACGACCCGCGCAACCCGGCTGTGATCGCCGACAACGTCGGCGACAACGTCGGCGACTGCGCCGGCATGGCCGCCGACCTGTTCGAGACCTACGCGGTGACGCTGATCGCCACCATGATGGTGGGTGCGCTGATGATGGGCGCGGCCGACATGGCCGCGGTGATGTACCCGCTGGCCCTGGGCGCGGTATCGATCGTCGCCTCGATCGTCGGCGCGGGCTTCGTCAAATACACCCCCGGCAAGAAGATCATGAGCGCGCTCTACCGCGGCCTGATCGTCGCCGGCGTGATCGCCCTGATTGCCTTCTACCCGGTCACCCAGTGGATCTTCGGCGGCGTCGCGCTGCCGGCCGGCCTCACGGCGATGAAGCTCTACGGCGCGGCCATCGTCGGCCTGGTGCTCACCGGCCTGATGGTGGTGATCACCGAGTACTACACGGGTACCGAGTTCAAGCCGGTCAAGGACGTGGCGCAGGCCTCGACCACCGGCCACGGCACCAACATCATCGCCGGCCTGGCCGTGTCGATGCGCTCGACCGCCTGGCCGGTCCTGTCGGTGGTGGTGGCGATCCTGGTCTCGTACCAGCTCGGCGGCCTCTACGGTATTGCGGTGGCTGCCACCTCGATGCTGACCATGGCTGGCATCATCGTCGCGCTCGACGCTTACGGCCCGATCACCGACAACGCCGGCGGCATTGCCGAGATGAGCGAGCTGCCGGACTCGGTGCGCGCCGTCACCGACCCGCTCGACGCTGTGGGCAACACCACCAAGGCGGTCACCAAGGGTTACGCCATCGGCTCGGCCGGCCTGGCCGCGCTGGTGCTGTTTGCCGACTACACCCACGCGCTTGAAGCCGCCCAAGGTCTCAAGTTCGTGTTCGACCTGTCCAACCCCAACGTGATCGTCGGCCTCTTCATCGGCGGCCTGATCCCCTACCTCTTCGGCGCGATGGCGATGGAAGCGGTAGGCCGGGCCGCGGGCTCGGTGGTGGTCGAAGTGCGCCGCCAGTTCAAAGAGATCCCCGGCATCATGGAAGGCACGGGCAAGCCCGACTACAGCAAGGCGGTCGACATGCTGACGAGCGCGGCGATCAAGGAAATGATCGTGCCCTCGCTGCTGCCCGTGATCGTCCCGATCGCGGTCGGCTTCCTGCTTGGACCGCAGGCCCTGGGCGGCGTGTTGATGGGAACCATCGTCACCGGCCTGTTCGTCGCGATCTCGATGACCACCGGCGGCGGCGCCTGGGACAACGCCAAGAAATACATCGAAGACGGCCATCACGGCGGCAAGGGTTCGGAAGCGCACAAGGCCGCCGTCACTGGCGACACCGTGGGCGATCCCTACAAGGACACCGCTGGCCCGGCCGTCAACCCGCTGATCAAGATCATCAACATCGTTGCCCTGCTGATCGTTCCGATCCTGCCGATGGGCCAGGGCACTCCGGTCGCCGCCAACCACGGCGCCCCGGTGGCGGTGGTGGCCGTGCCGGTACCGGTGGCAGTGATCAACTTCGAGACCGGTTCGGCGATGCTGCCGATCGATCATCTCGAGCGGATCAAGCCTGCGCTCGAGGCTGCCGCGGCCAAGTCGGGTGCCAAGCTGTCGATCTCGGGCTTTCACGACGCCAGCGGCGATCTGGCGATGAACCAGGAACTTGCCAAGCAGCGTGCGATCGCCGTCGCCGGCGCGCTCAAGGCTGCGGGCCTGGACGAAGGCCGGATCGTGCTGGCCAAGCCGCAGCAGACGCAAGGCAGCGGCAACCCCGACGCCGCGCGCCGGGTGGAGGTCGTGATCGTCGAATAAGCGTGACGAGCTGATCGCTCTCCTCGCGCAAGCAAGGGCGGTGGCCGCAAGGCCACCGCCCTTGCTGTTTCCGGGCGCGGGCGAGTACATCTCGGTGAGCTCGGAATCGGATACCGAGAGAGCGGACCTCGAACGCGAACGCCGAGACATCGCGGTCGATCCCGCCCACGAACACGCCGAGCTGTCGGCGCCTTGTACAGCGTCGCGGTCCGACTGAACCAGGGTTGCGCGATCAAGGCGCGGTAGGTGGCCGCTCGGGGTAGATCCGCTTCCAGTCGTTTTTCATGCTGACCACGGTCCAGCCGCCGGCCTGGGCGGCGTCCAAGCCGCGGTCGAGTCGGCCCACTTGAGACTCGCGGTCATAGGCCCATTCGCGGCTGGAATCGTCATGGTGGACGTAGAGACAGAAGCGCGGGCCGACACCGTCGGCGGTCCATTGCATCATCTCGAGGTCGCCGTCGGAGTTGCCAAACGCGGCGATCGGACGGCGACCGATTGCCGCGTTGATGCCAACCGGCTTGCCGGCTTGGTCGTCAACCATATCGATTTCGGGCAGGCGCATCAGTTCCGATGAGCCGTCCCGGCGAACGAACTGGGTCTTGATGCGGCTGCCAATCACCTGCTCGGGCGGGATGCCGTAAATCCTCTCGGCCCACGGCCGCATGAACTCGATGCCGCCGCCCGACACGATCCAGGTCTTGAAGCCTTGCGCGCGCAGATAGGCCAGCAGCTCGATCATCGGCTGGTAGACCATCCCGGTATAAAGCCGCTGGGTGCCCGGGTGACGGGCCGAGGCGATCCAGTCGGCAACGATGCGAGCGAACTCGCCGGTACTGACACCCGCGTGGGTCGCCATCACGATTTTGGCAATCGCCGCCTCGCCACCCGCCAGCGCCCCCTTGACATCCCCCTTGAGCAGACTGGCAAACGGTTCCTGAGTGACCCAGTCAGGATGCTGCTCGCTCAAGGCCCTGACCCGGTCGATCGCAAAGGCGAGTTGGACATACATCGGCTGCTCGCCCCACAAGGTGCCATCGTTGTCGAACACCGCAATGCGTTCTTCGACCGGAACGAAGTCCACCGAACCCGGCCGCGAGACACGGTCGACAAAAGCCAGAATTGCCTGCTTCGACGCCGTGTTGTTCCATGACGGCAGGGGATCGTTTTGCGCCTGGGCGTTAGCCGCCGTCATCAGCCAAGCGATCAGCACCACCCCAAAGACACGTGCCCACTGCCCTGGTTCGTACGTCATCAAAGTTCCTTCCGGGTGGCTGCGCGGTCGAACCGGGGCAGCCTGCGATACAAGCGCCCCGGCCAGCCGGCATTAGTTACCCTGACCTTCGCCTAGCTTGGATGCCACCTCGTCGAGATTGAAACTGGCCGCTTTCTGCCGCTGGGGATAATCCTTGAAGCTCGCCAGAAAGTCTCCGACGTAGGCCTGCGCCGGGACCACCAGGAAAGCGTGATCCAGCAACCAGTCGTAATAGGTGTTCGACGTGATGTCGGCGCGCTCGTAAGGATCGGTGCGCAGGTTGAAGATCTTAGGTACGCGCAGCGAAGTGAAAGGCTCGGACCAGATACGCAGCGTTCCCGGGGCGCGCTGTTCCATGAACACGAGTTTCCAGTTGCCGTAACGCAGGCCGGTCAGCTGCTGGTCGTCGTTGATGTAGAGGAAGGACTCGCGCGGGCTCTTGGGAACCTGACCGGTCAGGTAGGGGATCAGGTTGTCGCCGTCAAGGTGGACCTTGTAGTTGACGTCAACGACCTTGTAACCCTTCAAGAGTTTGTCCTTGACCTGCGGGTCGCCAGCGGCGGCCACCAGAGTCGGCAACCAGTCGTGATGAGCGATCATCTCGTTGGAGATCTGCCCCGGCTGGATCCTGCCCGGCCAGCGCACCATCGCCGGCACTCGGTAGGCGCCTTCCCAGTTGGAGTTCTTCTCGCTGCGGAAGGGGGTCATCGCCGCATCCGGCCAGCTGTTCATGTGCGGACCGTTGTCGGTTGAATACATGACGATGGTGTTGTCAGCCAGCCCCAGATCGTCGAGTGCCTTGAGCACCGTGCCGACGTTCTTGTCATGGTCGACCATGGTGTCGTGGTAAGGGCTCTGGTTCGGCCCGGACTGCCCCATGCTCTCGGGCTTGGTGTGCGTGCGGAAATGCATGTGGGTGAAGTTGACCCACGCGAAGAAAGGCTGGTCGGCCTTGGCCTGGCGCTGGATGAAGTCGACCGCTCGATTGGCGATGTCGTCGTCGATGGTCAGCATGCGCGCCTTGGTGAGCGGCCCGGTGTCGGTACAAACCTGCTTGCCCATCTTGCCAAAACGCGGATCCGCAGTGGCGTCATCGCGGCTGCTCGCCTTGCAATCCAAGACTCCGCGCGGACCAAACTTGGCGCGGAACTTCGGGTCCTTCGGGTAGTCGGGCAGCTCGGGCTCTTCTTCGGCGTTCAAGTGGTAGAGGTTGCCGTAGAACTCGTCAAAGCCGTGCACGGTGGGCAGGAACTCGTTGCGGTCACCCAAGTGGTTTTTTCCGAACTGGCCGGTAACGTAACCCTGGGGCTTGAGCAGCTCTGCAATCGTCGGGTCTTCCTTGCGCAGACCCAGCGTAGCGCCCGGCAGGCCGACCTTGGTCAGGCCGGTGCGCAAGCCCGACTGCCCGGTGATGAACGAGGCGCGGCCGGCGGTGCAGCTCTGCTCGGCGTAATAGTCGGTAAACATCACGCCTTCCTTGGCAATTCGGTCGATGTTGGGCGTCTTGTAGCCCATCACGCCATGCGAATACGCGCTGATGTTCGACTGACCCACGTCGTCGCCCCAGATGATGACGATGTTGGGTTTCTTGGTTTGCGACGGCGTCGATTACGCCCACGCCGGCAGGACGCTGGCCGACAGCGCCAGACCGCTGGCAAGGCCCAGCGTCGTCAGCCAGCGGCGCGGTCGCTCGCCGTCTATCCCCTGGCTCCAGACCGAAGGCATCAAGAATGGCTTCATGCTTTCCTCCCATGACTGCGTGGATGCTTCCTGGCTTCGGCGCTGCGGCAAACGGCTAGGAGCTCTTCTTCACGTCGGTGCCAGGCTCTTCAGAATCGCCCGCAGATCGCGCTGGATGTGGGCGTAGAACGCTTTTAATCCAGGGCACAGGTAGTTGAGCCCCGGTTCGCCGTCCGGCGTCCGCACCAGACGGTTCTTGGGACATTCACCCCAACACAGCTTGAGGTGTTCGCAGTCCCGGCAGTATTGCGGCAGGGTGTCGCGCTTGGCGAAGCCGAAGGCGCGCTGTTGCCCGTCATAGGCCATCGCCCCCAGATGTGTCTGGCCGATGTTGCCCAACCGGTATTCAGGGTAGACGTAGTGGTCGCAGGAAAAGACGTCGCCGTTGTGCTCAACCGCCAGGCCCTTGCCGCAGAACTCGGCCGTGATGCAGCGCTGCGACGGCCGCCCCATCGCCTGCGCCACCGCCGTTTCGAACAAGTCCACGTGGACCTTGCCGAAATGGCCGTGGCCATACCAGTCGTCCCATACCTTGCACAGAAAGCGGCCCCAGTCATCGGGGTCGACCGACCAGTCGGTCACGACCGAGTCCGGCGTTCCCGGCTTGGCGGCCGGAGTTCCCACCACCGGCATCGCCGCCGTATCCCAGTGCTGCGGCGCGACGTTGTGAAAGACCTTGGGTTCGACGCAGGAGATCAACTGCACCCGACGCACCCCCAGCTCGCGCGTCAGGAAGCGATAGACGTCGAGCGGAAACTTGACGTTGACTCGGTTGACCACGCAGAGAGCGTTGAAGGGAACGCCGTGTTCGCGCAGCAACTGCGCCGCCGCCATCACCTTGGCATGGGTCGGGGTTCCGCCCTTGGTCAGGCGGTAGTGGTCATGCAGGCGCGCCGGGCCGTCACAGCTCAGCCCCACCAGGAAGCGGTGCCGCTGGAGGAACCCGGCCCATTCGACGTCAAGCAAGAGGCCATTGGTCTGCAGATCGTTTTCGATCCGCTGGCCCGGCTTCTTGTATTTAGCCTGGAGCGCGACCACGGTGCGAAAGAAATCGAGACCCAGCACGGTGGGCTCGCCGCCCTGCCAAGAGAAAACCACCTCGTCACCGGTCTGGGCCTCGATGTACTGGCGGATGTGCTGCTCGAGCATCGCGTCGGACATGCGCGGCGCACGCGGCTGATGCAACAAGCCTTCTTTATGCAGGTAGTAGCAGTAGGTGCAGTCGAGATTGCACAGCGCACCCGCGGGTTTGACCATCGCGTGGAAGCGATGTTTGTAGCCCGCTGGCTGCGGCGTCAACATCAGTTGCGGCTCGATCCGATCGTTCATTCTCGTTCTCTAGCAAGCGCCAGCGCCCGGCCTCACCCGCCGGGCTTGACCACGGTCCGCGGCGCGGACCGTGGCTCTTTCATCGCCTTACTTGGCGGGCTTGGCCACCACAGCCAGACCGACCGCTTCGATATAGGTGCCCTTGACCTGGTCCCCCACTTCGATCAGCTTGAGCTGCTCGGGGTCGTCGACCTTGAGCACGAGCGAGTCGCGCACACCCTTGAGCGTCACGGTCTTGGCCTTGCGGTCGACTTTGACCACGTCGGCGATGACGGTGGTCTTGGTGCCTACCGCCGCACCCGGCTTCTCGCCCGCCTTGGCGCGTTCGGTCATCACGCTGTCGTCGCGCTCGCGCACGCCGGCGCCACCCTTCTTGAGTTCGAGCGTGAGCGCCTCCACCACCGTCGCCTCGACCCGGTCACCCACCTTGATCTGGCCGAAGTTGCGAACCTCGGCCCCGGCCACGATGATGCGCGACTGGCCGTCGGGCAGCTTCACCGTGAGCTGGCGGCTCTTGGCGTCGACGGCGGTGACGGTGGCGTCGAGCTTGATTTCGCCTGCCACCAACGCCTTGCCAGGCGCCGAGATGAACCCGGCACCGGCTGTCTGGGCCGAGGCACCCAGCGCGAACAAGGACAGGGCCAGCCCAGCAAACACATTCGTGAATCTCATACACATCTCCATGGCTAGAGGTGAAATCCGGGAGCGGACCGCGTGGTCTTGTCCCCCGGTGGTTTAGACGCAGCCTCCCGTTCGTGCCTGGAAGCCGTGTTGATGGCAATGATTTCGGGGTGCGACTTTGCAGGGCCGAACCGGAAGCGGATCGCTGCCACGGCGGATCACCAGCGGAAAGTGGCGCCAACCATCGGACCATTGAGACTGAGGCTCTCGACCGGCTTGTTCGAATCGAACCGGTAATCGAGGTAGCGCCACTTCGCACTCGCTTCGCCCCAGCCAAACGCATAACTGATTCCGGCGCCGATCTGCCAAGTCAGGTCCGACTGACCGGTGCCGATGTCCGCGTAAAACGGTACTGACCAGGCGCGGCCAAACCGGTAACGAGTCTTGACGCCAACGATGGCGTCCCAGACGGTCTGCTTGACCTCGCTGGCGGCGCTACGGCTGCCGGCGCTCGCAGCAAGGTTGAGACTCAGCTTTTCCTTGAGACTTAACAAACGCGTTCCGGCCAGCAGATCGGTGGTCATGGCAGGATCGGACGCCAGCCGGTATTCACCGGCGAGCGTCCAGACCGTGGACTTGATGTCGAGATCGGCGGACGTCGCGAGCGCTGGTCCGGCGATGCCCCGATCGGGGCGGCTCTTGGAGCCGCCAACATTGAGATAAAGCAGGTCGGTGAATCCGCCCCAGCGGCCGTTGTGAGCGTCGAACGAACCCATGACCGTGAACTTGAGTTTGTCGATGATCTGGTCGGCGTCGACCGAGACGTTCGATCCGTCGGGGCCGACCGGGAAGCGGCCATGACCATGGATAGTGGGCAGGTAGGCGTAAATCGTCGCCGCGTATTGCCAGCGGCCGGCCGCCGGATCAAGCGGCCCCGACTGCGCAGCGGTCAGCGTCGGCACCAACAAGACCGCGCTCAAAGCCAGCGCGGACAGAGGCCGGGAACAACACGGTCGAATCGCCATCGTTGCCACCCCTCCGTTCGATCACGGCAGGCCTGAGACCGGTGGACTCGGCCCCTGCGTGACGAGTTGAGAGGGATGCTATTGCGCTCATCGTGGCGGATAAGCCCTTGAACGCAAGATTCGCTTCACGGCCCGAATTTGGTTGCTGGCAAGCAACGCGCCTCCGCAAACTGGGGCGAACCGATCTCGACCACGAGTGGCGCCAGACTCAGGCCAAGCTGTCGGCCATGGGTCGCGCGATCCAGTCGGCCGCCAGGCCCTGCTGCATCCAGCCCTGCAGGCCGCTGCCGGCGGCGGTCACGAGGCTGTTGTCGGGATTGACCGCGAGCGCCTCGAACGCCGCCACCAGGTTGGTGGTGGCGGGGTCGGCCAGCAGCATCCAGTGATCGCCGTAATCGCCGGCGAGTTCGGCGACGTAGCCGCAGGCCTCGAGCTGCCTCAGAAGACGCTCGGTTTCCTCGGGGAAGCTGATCACGGCGCGCGCCAGGGCGCCGAGTTCGACTTCGGGCTGGCCGCCGCGACGAGCGTTCATCAGTTCGCGCAAAAGCGCCACGGCGGTGACGAAACCGTTGCCGACCTTGACCTCGTCGGCAAACCGCATCGACCGCAACATCGGCAGGGTGGCGGTGATCGCCGCCCCGAACAGCGCCAGCAGCCACGATATGTAGACCCAGATCAGAAATACCGGCAGCGCCGAAAAGGCGCCGTAGATCGAGGTCACCGTGCCGGTCCCGACATAGAAGCTGAAACCCTCCTTGACCAGCTGGGAGATCAGCGCCACGGTGAAGCCACCGACCAGGGCGTCATGCCACCGGACCTTGCGATAAGGCACGTAGACATACAACACGGCCAGGGCGACGCCGCTCAGCGCGATCTGCGCCAGGCCCACTCCCCACGACGGCAACCCGCCTTTGGGCACGCCGACGAGCGAAATCGAGGCCAGATACGACGTCAGGGTCAGACTGGCGCCCAGCACCACTGGACCGAGCGTGATCAGGGCCCAGTAGATCAGGATGCGTTGCCCGAGCGGGCGCTGGTCGCGCACGTTGAAAATCGAGTTGAGCGCGGCGTCGATGGTGAAGATCATCAGCAGCGCCGACGCCGCCAGGCCCGCCAGGCCGAAAACCGTGAGCCCGGCCGCCTTGGTCGCGAACTGGCGCAGGTAGCGCAGGATCGAGGTGTTGAACTCGCTCGGCAGCAGGTTCTTGATCAGCAGCTTCTCGAAGGCTTCGCGATATTCCGCAAACAGTGGAAAAGCCGCGAACATCGCCAGCGCCACCGCCAGCAGCGGCACGATCGACAGGACCGTGGTGAGCGTGAGGCTGGAGGCGACCTGCTGCATCTGCGCCATGCGCGCGCGGCGGGCGGCGAAAGCGAGGACCTCGCGTCCGGCTTTCACGCGCGGGTGGCGGCGCAGCCAATCGGAGAACTGGTCGTACAGGGTTTGGGCGATAGCGATCATGGCCGCGGCGATAATAGCTCCCGTCGCCCCTTTCCTACCCCCGATGGACATCCTCGTTCTTTTCTATTCGCGCCACGGCGCCACCCGCCAGCTCGCCGAAGCGATCGCCGTCGGCATCGACAGCGTGCCCGGCGTCGCCGCCCGCCTGCGCACGGTGCCGCCGGTGTCGCCGGTAGTGGAAACCGCCGCACCGCCCGAGCCACCCAGCGGCGCCCCCTATGTGGAACTCGCCGACCTCGAGCAATGCGCCGGCCTGGCGCTCGGCTCGCCCACGCGTTTCGGCAACATGGCCGCACCGCTCAAGCATTTCCTCGACACCACCTCGGGCGCCTGGCTCGCGGGAACGATGGCCGGCAAGCCGGGAGCGGTTTTCACCTCGACCAACTCGATGCACGGCGGGCAGGAAACCACTCTCATCTCGATGATGCTGCCGCTGCTGCATCACGGCATGTTCATCGTCGGCCTGCCCTATACCGAGCCCGACCTGACCACCACGCACAGCGGCGGCTCGCCCTACGGCGCGAGCCATGTCGCCCACGAGCGCGGCGGCCAGCTCAGCCCCGAAGAAGTGCGACTGGCGCGCGCTCTCGGCCGGCGTCTGGCCACCGCCGCGCTGAAGCTGGCGGCATGACGGTCGAACTCGGCCGGAGCGAGCGCAGGGCCTGGCGGGTGGCGCTCGCCAGCTGGATCTCGCTCGCCGTGTGGTGCGTCTTGTGCGAACTGTGGTTCGCACCGATCCGGCCGGGCGGTTCGTGGCTGGCGCTCAAAATCCTGCCGCTGCTGATTCCCTTGCGCGGCATGGCGGCACTCAAGCCGGATTCGATGCAATGGGCGGTGCTGATCGTTCTGCTGTACCTGGCTGAAGGCCTGGTGCGGGTGTTCGAACCGGCGCCCTACCGCTGGGCCGCCGCGGGCGAGATTCTGTTTGCCGCCGTCTTTTTTGTCGCCGCGCTGATCTACCTGCGCCCGTACAAACGTGCCGCCAAGGCGCGCCGTGCCACCGACGAGCCTGACTGACCATGAATCTGATCGAGCAACTGCAAGCGGCCGTCGGCGCTGCCAATGTCTACACGACCGCCGCCGACACCGCGCCCTATGTGAACGACTGGCGCGGCCGCTACCACGGCCGCGCCCAAGCGGTAGTGCGCCCCGCCACCACCGCTGAAGTGGCGGCCGTGGTGAGCATCGCCGCCGCCGCCCGGGTCCCGGTCGTTCCCCAGGGCGGCAACTCCGGGCTGGTGGGCGGCGCTACGCCCGACGACAGCGGCCGCGCCATCGTGCTCAGCCTGGCTCGCCTGCGCCGGGTGCGCGAGCTCGACACCGCCAACGACACCCTCACCGTCGAAGCCGGCTGCACCCTGTTCGAAGCCCAGCAGGCCGCCGCCGCGGCCGGCCGCCTGTTCCCCCTCAGCCTGGCCGCCGAAGGCACGGCAACCATAGGTGGCAATCTCGCCACCAATGCCGGCGGCACCCAGGTGCTGCGCTACGGCAATGCGCGCGACCTCTGCCTCGGCCTCGAAGTAGTGCTGGCCTCGGGTCAGGTCTGGAACGGCCTGCGCCGCCTGCGCAAGGACAACACCGGCTACGACCTCAAACATCTGTTCATCGGTGCCGAAGGCACCCTGGGCGTGATCACCGCCGCGGTGCTCAAGCTCTACCCGGTGCCGCGCGCACGTATGACGGCGCTCGCCGCCCTGCCCTCGGTCGAGGCGGCGGTCAGCCTGCTCGATCGGATGCGAGCAGGTACCGGCCCCCAGCTAACCGGCTTCGAGCTGATGAGCGACGCCTGCCTGGCCAGAGTGGCCGAGCAACTGCCCGCGGTGCGGATCCCGATGGCCTTCACTTCCCCCTGGTTCGCCCTGGTCGAGCTGTCCGATCACGAAAGCGAGGCGCATGGAGCGGCTCAACTCGAAGGCGTGCTGGCGGCGGCTTTCGAGGCGGGCGAGATTGCGGACGCGGTGGTGGCGCAGTCGGTGGCCGAGGCCGATAGCCTGTGGCAGCTGCGCGAGGCCATCCCCGAAGCCCACGCCAAGGCGGGAGGCAACGTCAAACACGACATTAGCCTGCCGGTCTCGAGCATCCCCGAGTTCGTCGCCTCCACCAACGCCGAACTCGAACGCGAGTTCGAATGGATCGCCCCCTCGGTCTTCGGTCACCTGGGCGACGGCAACCTGCACTACAACATGGGAACCCGCGCCGGCGTGCCGGTGAGTCGGGCTTTCGAACACGAAGCCCGGATCCGCCGCATCGTGCACGACGCGGTGGCAGCCCGCGGCGGCTCAATCAGCGCCGAACACGGGCTGGGGCAGCTCAAACGCGACGAAATCGCGCTCTACAAGGCGCCGCTCGAACTCGAGCTGATGCGGGCGATCAAACACGCGCTCGACCCGCTGGGGCTGATGAACCCGGGAAAACTGCTACCGCCATCCCCTTAACGCGTTGACGCTCATCCGTCTCGCAGCCGGCGCCGCAGCAGCATGTCGCGGGAGTAGGATTCCGGCCGCGCCGGCCCAAACGGGCCGGTTCCTGTTCAGGAGAGGACTCGATGCAATTCCCGCAGCTCAAGTTTGCCGCCGCCACGGCCCTGGCTCTCGTACTGGCCGGTTGCGCCACGACGCCGACGCCGCCGCCCGCTGCCGCTGCCGCCCCGGCCAGCGTGCTGCCGGTCTACGGCCCCACGCCCGAACCGGTGGCGGTGCCGGGCGCCAAGGCGATTTCGGTGTCGGCCTTCGAAGCGCTGCGCGGCGACGGCGTGTTTTATTTCAACGGCACGCGCATGACCCAGCTGCGCATCAACGGCAACCAGAACGGCCAACTGTGGCCGGTCTACGAATCGACCACCGACGCCGACACCACCAGCTTCAACGGCCATATCGACGCCTACACCCTGGTGCGCGACGGCGAGCGTTTCCCGGTCGGCAAGCCCAGCTTCGCCAGCCCCGGCGACAAGGGGCAGGCGGTGCTGCAGTTCGGCGGCGCCAAGCCGGTCCGGGTCGCAGTCTCGTTCAAGGCTTTCGACGTCAGCGGACTGCCGGTCAATGCCTTCCTCCGCACCCAGAGCAACCACCCCAAACCCGAAGCCAACAAGGCCGGCAGCGCACGTTTCCCCAGCGGCGCCGTCGCTTATCTCGCCGAGGTCCGCTTCCTTGACGACGTCCTGATGCTGCCCAAGCGAGAGTCCTTCACCGGCGCCAAGGACACGGCGCAGATGGTCTCCAACTTCTCGCGCAACATTCCCTTCTGCCTGTCGTACGAAGACCGCAACGGCGCCAAGCCCTATGCCCTGCACTTCAAGCCCAACGGCAGTGCCAAACAGGGCCCGGCGGTGGTCTACGCCGCCAAGACCGGCACCCTCTTCTGCGCCCGCGCCAACGAGGAAGTGCTGGCCGAAGGCCGCTGGGAAGAGCGGGTCGTCGGCGGCACCCGTGCCGTGGTGCTGGACTTCCCGAGCCGCGTCGACCCGCTCGACACCGGCGTCAACTACGCCGAACGCGAAGCCGCCAAGCTCGCCTTCATCGAACCCACCAAGGGCGCTCCCGGCGTCCGCCCCGGCAAGCTCTACCTCGCCGGCGCCCGCGTGATCGACTATCAGTACCGTTTCAACAAGACCGCCGCCGACGCGGTGCGCGCAGCGGTCGGGATGCCGTGATTCGGACGCCATGAGACGGCGCCTGGGCGTCTGCTGGCTGGCGGCTTTGCTGTCCTGGCCAGCTAGCGCCCAGGACATCGTCCGTTGCGAAGATCCGCGCGGCCGCGTCACTTATACCGCCCCGCCTTGCCCGGCCAGCACACGCGAGGTCCGCACGCTGGCCGCGCCGCCCCCGCCCGACCCCGCCGCGGCTGACGAAGCCCGCCAGAAGACCGACCGCGAAGTCGAACGCATGCGCCAGCAGCGCGAACAAGCGGCACTCGACGAAGCCCGGGTGCGCGAACACGAGCGCCAGCGCAACGCCCTCGACTGTGAACGCCTGCGCACCGACATCAAGGCTGCGCGCCAGGCGCGCGCCTACCTGGTCACCCGGCCGTATTATTCGATGGACGACCGCGACCAGATCGACGCCCGCCTCAAGTCGCTCGAGGCCGATCTGAGCCGCCGCTGCACCTCCCGCTGAAGCGCTGAACCACCCGGGCCTCCGCCATGAAAACCGTCTGCCTCGCCTTCGGCCTCGCGCTGGTGTACGGCGCCGCCACCGCCCAAGCGATCCAGCGCTGCGAAGACGGCGCCGGCCGCCCGACCTACACCAACGGCAACTGCCCGGCCGGCACCCGAGCGACGCGCCCGGTCGACACCGCTCCGCCGGTGTCCGACGCCGACCGCAAAGCCGCCCAGGCGCAGGCACGCCAGGAAGCCGAACGGGTCAAGGCACTCGACAAAGAAGCGGCGGCCGAACAACAACGGCGCGCCGCCAACGACAAGACCCAGCGCGCCGACGCCGACCGGACCGCCCGCTGCGAACGCAGCCGGCGCGACCTGGCACGCGCCCAGACCACCCGTGCCGATCTCGGCGCGCGGGCGGTCAAGGTCGAAGCCATGCAGAAGGCCGACCGTGCGATCGCCCAGGCCGAAGAGAAGGTCGGGCGCGACTGCTCGCCACGCTGAGTCCAGCCTGCCCATTTCTTGAGCAGCCGTCGCAAGCCCCGGCAGCTCTGGCTTGGACCGCCTTTTCAACAGATTTGCCCACAGATCGGATGAACAAGTCCCGGCCCGGCGTCACGGCCCGCGCTTGATCCCGGGCAAGCCCGGCGCGACGGATATGAAATGGCAACGAATCCGCCGGCCGCCGAAATCCGGCAGCAAGACCGGCTTCGTATCGTGAGTCTGCGCACCGAGTCGCACGCCCTCCTCTGAGTGCGGCCGCTCCACCCTCCCGGAGCCGGTGCGCCATTCAAGCGACTCTCGAGAACGGAGCAGGACATGAGCGAACAGAGCAAGGAACGAATCAGTCGACGTGGATTCCTCAAGGGAAGCGCCGCCGGCGCCGCGGTCGCGGTCGGACTCGGCACCCCAGTGGCGCAAGCCGCCGGCAAGCTGCCGAAGTGGGACAAGACCACCGACGTCCTGATCATCGGCTACGGCGGCGCCGGCGCCTGCGCAGCCATCGAAGCCGCCGACGCCGGCGCCAAGGTCCTTGTTCTCGAAAAACAGCCCAAGGCCACGCTCCGTTCGAACACCCGGATGTCGGGCGGCATCTTCCACAGCCCCAATCCCGCGGGCGACAAGGCCGCGCTCAAGGAATACGCCAAAGCCATGTTCAGCGGCGAAAACCTGCCCTGGAAGCTCGAAGGCGAACAGCCCGAAGTCTCCGACGGTCTGGCGCAGGCCTGGGCCGACTGGGCGCCGCAGAACCATGCCTGGCTCAAGAAGCTCGACCCTGAGTTCGACGGCGTCCCGATGTCGCGTTTCAAAGGCGCGGCCTTCCCCACCTTCCCCGGCGCCGAAGCCTGCAAGTACGAAGTCTTCGGGTCGAGCTTCAGCGGCCGCGCCAGCTTCGGCAAGCCGACCTGGAAGCTGCCCAAGGCTGAAAAAATGAACGGCGAGGCCTTCTGGGCCGTGCTCGACGGCGGTGTCCAAGCCCGCGCCAAGAATGTCGAAATCGTCTACGAAGCGCCGGCGCAGGAACTCGTCACCAACGACAAGGGCGAAGTGATCGGCGCCATCGCCCAAAGGAACGGCAAGCGCTTTGCCGTCCGTGCCCGCCGCGGCGTGATCCTCACCTGCGGCGGCTACGAATACAACAAGGCGATGCGCAAGGCCTTCATCGAAGGCCCAGGGGTCGAAGGCTGGGCCTTCTACGGCACGCCCGACAACACCGGCGACGGCATCGCGATGGCGCTCGCCGTCGGCGCCGGCATGATGAAAGCCGGCAAGGCGGCGTCGCGCGTCATCTTTGCCCCGCCGATCCGCCACCATGGCTTGAAGATGGGCGTGATCACGCCGGTGGTGGGAGCCCCCAACTCGATCATGGTCGACAACTTCGGCAAGCGTTACGCCGCCGAAACCAAGGTCACCGACGACCCGAGCCGCTACTTCTTCTACAAGGAAGCGATCCGCTTCGACATCAACCAGCTGATCTACCCGCGTTCGCCGAGTTGGCTGGTGTTCGACGAGACCCTGCGGACGGCGCGCTCGATCACCGAGCTCGGCATCTCGACCGCCGGCTACGACTTCGTACCCTGGAGCAAGGACAACCAGGATGCGATCAACCGCGGCTGGATCCTCAAGGCCGACTCGATCGAGGAGCTGGCGGGCAAAATCGCCGCCCACCCCGAGAACCGCAAGCTGATGAACAAGGACAACCTGGTCCAGACCGTGGCGCGCTTCAATGACTTCTGCGCCAAGGGCAAGGACGAGGACTTCGGCCGCCGCGAAAAGACGCTGGGCCCGGTCGCCAAGGGTCCGTTCTACGCCCTGCCCCTGGTCGCCGGCGGCCCCAACACCAAGGGCGGCATCTCGGCCAACGCCAAACGCGAAGTGCTCGACTGGAAGGGTGAAGCGATTCCGCGCCTGTTCACCGCCGGCGAGCTGTCGTCGGCCTTGAAGTTCGTCTACCAGGGCGGCGGCAATCTGACCGAGTGCATCGTGATGGGTCGCATCGCCGGCCGCAACGCGGCTGCGCAGAAGCCGATCGCCTGATCCTCGCCGGGCGGCGGCAACGCCTGCCGCCGTCCGGCGCGACCGGAGACTTCGATGGAAACACCCCACTTCCGCTGGTGGCGGTCACGGTTGCCCGGCGTCGGTGCTGCCCTGGCCGGCCTCTTGAGCCTGCTCGTCTGGGCCGCTCCCGCTGCCGGCGCCCCGCTCGCCGACCGCCACCAGGCCCGCGGCGTCAGCTGCGAGGCCTGCCACAAGACCGTCGCCCCGACCGCGGCACCGGCCTCGAGCAAACTCGCCACCCAACAGTGCCTGAGCTGCCACGAGAGTTACGAAAAACTCGCCAGCCGTACCAACAAGGAGCGCCACAACCCGCATATGTCGCACGAGGGCAAGATCCCCTGCAACGACTGCCATAAATCGCACCAGGCCTCGGTCGACTACTGCGCCGAGTGCCATCAGTTCGGTTTCAAGGTGCCCTGAGCCCGGCTCCACTCGCCTCCTCTCCGGGCAAGTCCCCGGGGCCGTGCCCGGGGACTTGCCCGCGTTCTCTGGCCGCCCCTGCCCCGGATCAAAAGCGGCCCCCGAGTTTCGCTCTACACAGGGGGGCCCTTCGCCCCGCCGATGCCCAGCCGCTTCCGCCTCTTCCGCCCAGGATTCGCCACCTATCTGGCGCTGGCTCTGACCTTGACCGCGCTGGTGCCGCTGACGGTCCTGACCACGCTCCAGCTTTCGCAGATCGAACGCAACCGCGCATCGGCCGAGCGCCAGCAGATGCGACTCGCCCAGGAGCTGGCGCGAGAGATCGAGGACTACATCGACCAGCACCAGCGTTCCACCATCGCGCTCGCCCATCAGTTCGAGACCGCACCGGCGCATACATCGCAGGCGACTTCCGCCCTGCTGTCGACCCTGCTCGAATCCTTCCCCGGCTTCACCGGGCTCTACGTCCTCGACTCGGCCGGGATCATGAGGGCCGCCTCGCCCCTGTCGCCCTCGCGTTCTCCGCTCGGATCCGACTACTCGGATCGTCCGTATTTCCAGAAGACCCTGGCACTGAAAGCGCCCGTGATCTCGTCCATACGCAACGGCCGCAACATCACCCGCAATCTGATCGTCGTGCTCACCACTCCGTTCTTCGACGCTGGCGGCGCGCTGCGCGGCGTCGTGATGGCGCCGCTCGCCCTGCAGGCGCTGTGGGCGATGATCGAAGCCAGACAGTTCGGCAAGGATGCTTACGCCGTCGTCTCCGACGCCGCCGGCAACGCCGTCTTCTTCCCCGGCATCGGCATCGACGGCGTGCCGATGAGCATCGCCAAAGAGCCGACTTTCGCGCTCGCCCGCCAGCACAAGACCGGGCAGACCACCCATACCTCGGCTCTTAGCGGCGAACCCGTCTTCACCACGTACCAGGAGCTCGACCGGCTTGGCTGGCAGGTCTGGATCAGCGTTCCCACTGCCCGCCTCGCGGCCGCCGCCGACAACGCCGTACGCTCCGCGCTGGCGCTGATGGTGGCGGTGCTCCTGCTGACGGCCCTGATCGGAGCCCTGGCGGCCCGCCACGCCACCCGCACCCTGGCCGTCTTGCTGAGTTCGATCGACCGCCTCAGCCGCGGCGAGCCCGGCGCCCTGCCGGCCGAACTGCCTTCCTCGGCGCGCGAGATCCACGTCCTGTTCGAGCGTTTCCACGCCATGGCCGTACAGGTCGAACGCGGCCGCGAGCAACTGCTCGATGCCAACCGCAGCCTCGCCGACCTGGTCGACCAGCGCACCGCCCGCCTGCACGGGAAGCTCGGCGAGATGGCCGAGCTGGCGCGGCTGCTGGCGCTGCCGGCTCATCAGCGCCAGAGCGATTCGATCGAGCCGACGATCGAGCGCTTTCGCAGCCTGCTCGGCCTCTCGCGGCTGGAGTTCGAACCCTCGACCGTGCCGGCACCTGTGTCCGACGCCTGCCAGGCCCGCCTTGCCGTCGCTTTCGGTCCGAGCCGCTTCGGCACCCTGGTGGCGCAGGGCGTTTCGCCGCTCGACCGCGCCTGTCTGGCTTCGCTCGAGCAGCTCGCCGGATCGCTCGCGATCGTGCTCAACGTGCGCAAACTGCTGCTCGAGACCGGCGAACAGAGCCAGACCATGGGCGCCGTGTTCGAAAGCATGAGCGACGCCTTCGTCCTGGTGTCGGCGTGCGGCCGCGTCCGCCTTGTCAACACACGCGCGGCGACCCTGCTCGGGCTGGAGCCGGACCGGCTCGCCGGCCTGGCCTGGCCGCGGCTGCTGGTGCTGGCTCGATCGCGCTGGGGCGCGAGTGAAGAAGCTCTGCGCGGCCTGTTCTCCGGCCACATCACTCAGGCCACCCTGCAGGAGCGGCGCGGCGGCCTGATCCAGGGCGAATATTCGGTCTCGGTGTTCGAGGTCAACGACGGCGCCGGCGCCGTGCTCGGCCGCGCCTGTCTGGCGCGCGACATCACTCGCAACGCCGAAACCGAACGTCTCAAGGACAACCTGATCTCGGTCGCCGCCCACGAGTTCAAGACCCCGGTGACTGCGCTCAAGGTCAGCATCGACACCTTGGCTCGCGAAGACGCGCAATGGTCGGCCGACTTCCGGCGCCAGGTGATCGCCGAGATGAAGCGCGACACTTATCGACTACAGGAGTTGATTGGCGACTGGCTCGACATCTCCCGCATCGAGGCGGGAATGCTGCAGATCGAACCGGCCCCGGTCCGGCTCGCCGCGCTGCTCAGGGACATCGACCGCGAGCTGGGCAGCCGCTTCCGCTACCGGCTCGAACTCGATTGCCACGGCCCCGACCGCGTCTGGGCCGACCCACACCGCCTGCGCCAGGCGCTGCTCAACCTGATGAGCAACGCGATCCGCTATACCGACGGCGAGGCCGAGCTCAGGATCGAGATCCGCTCGGATCCGCAGCGAATCAGCATCGCCGTAAGCGACCGCGGCATCGGCATCGCCGCCGACCAGCTCGA
>JAEZVV010000011.1 GCA_023443095.1 Pseudomonadota bacterium | reverse complement strand
CGGTTGTATTCGACGCGCAGGTTGCTGATGCCGGTGCGTTCGCGTTCGCGCGTCTCGAGATCGATCAGGAACTGGCCGGTGTTGTCGCGCAGGGCACGCAGCTCGTCGAGCTCGGGGTCGAAGCCGGGTGCGATCACGTCGCCGTCGCGCACCTGGTAGGCGGGTTCGGCGAGCAGGGCGCGGGCGAGCAGGGTCGCGAGTTCGGTCGGCGGCGCCAGATCGCCCGCCAGCACCAGGGCGAGCGGCGCGGCAAAACCGCCCGCCAGTTCGGCGACGGTGGCCACGCGCGGCAGCGCCTCGCGCAGGGCGGCGAGTTCGCGCGGCTTGACGCTGGCGAGCGCAATGCGGGCGGCGATGCGTTCGATGTCGGGCATCGCCTCGAGCTCGCGCCCGAGCGCGGCGAGGCGTTCGCTCTGCGCCAGCATGGCGGCGATCGCCTCGTGGCGGGCGGCAGCCTGCTCACGGTCGCGCAGCGGGTGGTGCAGCCAGTGGCGCAGGCGGCGGCTGCCCATGCCGGTGGCGCAGTGGTCGAGCAGCTTGAAAAGGGTGGGGCCGTCTTCGCCGCGCAGGGTTTCGCTGATCTCGAGGTTGCGGCGGGTGGCGGCGTCAAGCCCGATGTACTCGGCGCCCGACTCCAGCGTGAGCGAGGCCACGTGCGGCAGGCGTTCGCCCTGGGTGGCGTGGGCGTAGCCGAGCAGGGCTCCCGCCGCGGCCAGCACTTCAACTCGTTCGGCCACGCCGTAAGCGTCGAGCGCGCCGACGGCGAACTGGTGCTTCAACTGCGCCGCGCCGCGCTCGGCGTCGAAGTGCCAGTCGGGCAGCGCGGTCAGCGCCGCGTCCAAGGGCGGCAGCTTGTCGCGGATCGCCTCGGGCGCCAGCACTTCGCTGGGTGCGATGCGGGCGAGTTCGCTCGCGAGCTGGGACGCGGCCACGCTGGTGGCGCGCAGTTCACCCGACGACAGCACCAGCCAGGCCAGGCCGTAATCGGCTCCGCGTTTGGCGGGAGGGGCGATGGCGAGCAGGGCCGAATCGCTCTTGTCGGCCAGCAGCCCGGTGTCGGTCAAGGTGCCGGGGGTGACGATGCGCACCACCTTGCGTTCGACCGGTCCCTTGCTGGTGGCGGGATCGCCGATCTGCTCGCAGATCGCCACGCTTTCGCCGAGCTTGACCAGGCGCGCCAGGTATTGCTCGAGAGAAACGACCGGCACGCCCGCCATCGGGATTGGCTTGCCGTTGGAGGTGCCGCGGCGCGTGAGGGTGATGCCGATCAGGCGGTGCGCCCGCTCGGCATCGTCGAAGAACAGCTCGTAGAAATCGCCCATCCGGTAGAGCAGCAACACGCCGGGGTGCTGCGCCTTGATGCGCAAGAATTGCTGCATCATCGGAGTGTGGCCGGCAAACTCCGCGCCGGCAGCGGTCGCCACCTCGACCATCAACGGGCAGGCGAGGTCTTGGCGCCCTGGATGAGCTTGAGCAACTGGCCGAAGATCTTGGGGCTGCCGGCGACGATCTTGCCGCTTTCCATGTAGCCCGGTTCGCCGGTGTAGTCGGTGACGAGGCCGCCGGCTTCCAGGATCAGCAGGCTGCCCGCGGCCATGTCCCAGGGTGCGAGGCCGGCTTCCCAGAAGCCGTCGAGGCGGCCCGCGGCGACGTAGGCGAGGTCGAGCGCGGCTGCGCCGGGGCGGCGGATGCCCGAGGTCTCGGCGGCGACAGCCTTGAACATCTCGAGGTAGCTGTCGATCTGGCTCATCTCGCGGAACGGGAAGCCGGTGCCGATCAGAGCTTCGCGCATCTGGTCGCGCTTGGAGACGCGGATGCGGCGATCGTCGAGGTAGGCGCCGGCGCCGCGGGTGGCGGTGAAGATCTCGTTGCGGGTCGGGTCGTAGACCACGGCCTGCGTGATCTGGCCGCGGTGCTGGAGCGCGATCGAGACCGCGTATTGCGGGAATCCGTGGATGAAGTTGGTGGTGCCGTCGAGCGGATCGATGATCCAGGTGTATTCGCTTTCGCCCGAGGCTCCGCCTTCCTCGGCAAGGATGGCATGGTCGGGGTAGGCCTTGCGCAGGACCTCGACGATGGCCGCTTCGGCGGCGTGGTCGACTTCGGTGACGAAGTCGGCGCGGCCTTTCTGCCCGACTCGAACGATGTCGATATCTTGGCTGGCACGATTGATGATGGACCCCGCCTTGCGGGCGGCCTTGACGGCCGTGTTTAGCATCGGATGCATGAGGGTCACCGTTTGGGCTGGGCCCGCGGCGTTTAGACTGGACCGGTGATTCTAATGGACGCAGATCAATTGGCTTTCGAGCAGGATGCAAAACGAGTGAGATTCGTGCTGGTGGAGCCCAGCCACCCCGGCAACATCGGCGCCGCCGCGCGTGCGATCAAGACCATGGGCTTCGCTTCGCTGCACGTGGTGTCTCCACGCTTTCCCGACTACCGGGAACACCCCGACGCGATCGCCTTCGCCACGTCGGCGGCGGACGTGCTGGCGGCGAGCCGCTGTCACGCCACGCTCTCGGACGCGCTCGAGGGGGTGACGCGCGCCTGGGCCATGAGCGGCTACGACCGGCTCTACGGTCCGCCGATGGCCGAGCTGCGCAGCTGTGCGGGGCAGGCGCGCGAGCTCCTCGCCACCGCCGGCACACTCGAGCTCGCGTTTGTATTCGGCACCGAGCGTTCGGGCCTGACCAACGAGCAGGTCGATCTGTGCCAGGCCTGTTGCGCGATTCCGGCCAACCCGGAGTTTCCCTCGCTCAACCTGGCGCAAGCAGTACAGGTGGCCGCCTACGAATGCCAGATCGCCCTGCGCGCCTCGGGAGAGTTGCGTGAAGGCCAGCGCCGCTTCGAGGAAGACCCGCCGGCCACGGTCGCCGCGATCGAAGGTTTTTACGCTCACCTCGAGCAGGCGATGATCGCCATCGGCGCCCACAAACCCGAGGAACCCAAGTTCCTGTTGCCGCGCCTGCGCCGGCTGTTCGCGCGGGCGGGTCTGACCATGACCGAGGTCGACCTGCTGCGCGGGGTGTGCGCCGCGATCATCCGCCCGCGGGCCGAGCGGATCGGCAGCAAGACCGTGCGCCGCGGCGAATAAACTGCGCGGTTCACAAGAGGATTCCATGTTCAGACGCATGCACGAAGACATCGCCTGCATCTTCGAGCGCGACCCCGCGGCGCGCTCCAAGCTCGAGGTCTTCCTTTGTTATCCGGGCCTGCACGCCCTCTGGTTCCACCGCATCGCGCACCGGCTCTGGCGCGCGGGCTGGACCACGTTCGGCCGCTGGATCTCGCATGTCGGCCGCTTTATCACCGGAATCGAGATCCACCCTGGCGCGACGGTGGGTCGACGGGTCTTCATCGACCACGGCATGGGAGTGGTGATCGGCGAAACCGCCGAGGTGGGCGACGACTGCACGATTTATCACGGCGTCACCCTGGGTGGGACCTCGCTCGCCACCGGCACCAAGCGCCACCCCACGCTCGAGCGCGGAGTGATCGTGGGCGCGGGCGCCAAGATCCTGGGCGGCTTCACGGTGGGTGAGGGCGCGCGGATCGGTTCCAACGCGGTGGTGGTCAAGCCGGTTCCGGCCGGCGCCACAGCGGTGGGAAATCCGGCGCGGGTGGTGGGCCGCGATGCGCCGCCGAGTGCGCCCGAGGCGGCGCCGTCGCGCTTTACCGCTTACGGTCTGGTGCAGGGGGCGGAGGATCCGCTGGTCAAGGCGCTGCACGGGCTGATCGAACACGCCAGCAGCCAGCAAAAGCAGATCGAAGACCTGCAGGCCGCCCTGGCGCGCGCGGGCATCGAGGTCGAGGTGGTGCGGGTCGAGGCGCCGGCCCTCGATACCCAGGTGCTCAACAAGCTGGTCGACGACTGAGCGATCGCCCAGTCGTCGGGGCGTGCAGCTTCAGGCGACGAAAAACACCAGGCGCGGCTGGTTCCCGACGAAATCGAGGTAGCCGCCGCGTTTGGCTCCGGCTTCGAACTCCCAGTCGGGCAGGACCCAGCGTTCGAGCCGGCCGGCAGCGGAGTCGATGTAATGGGTCGCCGGCCGGTGGGTGTGGCCGTGGATCAGGCGGGTGACGCTGGCCTCGAGCAGGGCGGCCTCGACCGCGGCGGGGGTGACATCCATGATGTCGGCCGCCTTCATGCTCTTGGCGCTTTCGCTCTCGGCGCGGGCGCCGCGGGCCATGGCGATGCGCTCCTCGATGCTCTTGGCAAGCACGGCGCGTTGCCACTCGGGGTTGCGCGCCATCGCGCGAAACTGCTGGTAGGCGAGGTCGAGTGTGCACCAGGCGTCGCCATGGGCGAGCAGGGTCGGCGTGCCGACCACCTCGACCACGATCGGGTCGGCGATCAACTGGCCGCCGGTGGCTCGTTCGAAGTCGCGCCCGAGCAGCGGGTCGCGGTTGCCGTGCATCAGCAGGACGCGCTGGCCGCGTGCGCTGGCTGCCGCCAGCCAGGCGATCACGGGGCCGGCTTGAGCGGCCGCGTCGTCGCCGACCCAGAACTCGAAGAAATCGCCCAGGATCACGAGTTCGGCGTAACGCGGCGCGTCCTGCGCCATGAAGCGGGCAAACCGCGCCAGAGTCGCCGGCTTGTTGGGCGCCAGGTGCAGGTCGGCGATGAAGACCGGGTTGGTCAGCGGGGCGACCGAAGTCGCCACCGCCTGCGCCGGCGGGGTGGGGTCGAGCGCGCCGGCCGTCACTTAAACGATCTCGGCCTTCTCGATCACTACGTCTTCGACCGGAACGTCGGCGTGGAAGCCGCTCTTGCTGGTCTTGACCGCCTTGATTGCGTCGACCACCTCGGTGCCCTTGACCACTTTGCCGAAGACGGCGTAGCCCCAGCCCTGGGCGTTGGGCGCGGTGTGGTTGAGGAAGTCGTTGTCGGCCACGTTGATGAAGAACTGGGCGGTGGCCGAGTGCGGGTCGCCGGTGCGCGCCATCGCCAGGGTGTATTTGTTGTTCTTGAGGCCGTTGTTGGCTTCGTTTTCGATCGGCGCGCGGGTGGCTTTCTGCTTCATGCCGGGTTCGAAGCCGCCGCCCTGGATCATGAAGCCGTTGATCACTCGGTGGAAGATCGTGCCGTCGAAGTGGCCGTCCTTGACATACTGCTCGAAGTTGGCGGCGGACTTGGGCGCCTTTTCGAAGTCGAGTTCGATGTCGATGATGCCGTGGTTGGTGGTCATTCGGATCATGGGATTTCCTTTCAGTCGATGAGCTTGGCGGACTTGATGGTGACGGGCTCGAGCGGCACGTCGCTGAACATGCCGCGGCGGCCGGTGGGGACAGTGCGGATCTTGTCGACCACGTCCATGCCTTCGACCACCTTGCCGAACACGGCGTAGCCATGCCCGTCGGCAGCCTGGTTGGCGTCGAGGCGCTGGTTGTCGGCCACGTTGATGAAAAACTGCGCGGTGGCGGAATTGGGGTTGCTGGTGCGCGCCATCGCCAGCGTGCCGCGAGTATTCGAGAGGCCGTTGGCGGCCTCGAGCGGAATCGGCTTGCCCGTTGGCTTTTCCTTCATGTCGGGGGTGAAGCCGCCGCCCTGGATCATGAAACCGCCGATCACTCGGTGAAACACGGTGCCGTTGTAGTGCCCGCGCTTGACGTAGCCCAGGAAGTTCTCAACGGTTTTGGGTGCCTTGGCGGGGGCGAGTTCGAGCACGATGCGGCCGGCGCTGGTGTCGAGCGCGACCCGCGGGTCGGCCGCCAGCGCGGTGTGGGCCAGGCCGAAGCAGGCGAGGGCGGCGAGTGTCGCGCGGATCGTTTTCATGGGATCAGTCCTTGTGCCGGCTTCAGCGCGGCTTGGCGGAGGGTTTGCCGAGCTCGCGTACCTGGGCGAGCTTGGCCGCGGCCTGGCGGTTGTTGGGCGCGAACTTGACCGCCTGAGCGTAGGCCTCGGCCGCCATTCTCAGATACAGGTCGCCGAGGTTCTCGTGTGCGGTAGCGAAGTTCGGGCTGGCTTCGAGCGCCGACTTGAGCAGTTGTTCGGCACGGACCAGGCGGCCTTCGGCGGCGATGATCGCAGCGAGATTGTTGTAGGGCTCGGGCAGTTCGGGATAGTCCTGGATCAGCTGCTCGAAGCCGGCCTTGGCATCGGCCGTGCGGCCCAGGTCGTTGAGCACGACCGCACGCACGAAACGCAACTGGGCGTTTTTGGGGTTGGCGGCGATGGCGGCGTCGGCGCGGGCGAGCGCCTTGTCGAGCTGGCCCTGTTTGACCAGCTGCTGGACCTGTTCGAGCGGCGTCGGTTCGGCCGGCGCCGCCACCAGCGGCATGCCGGGCGTGAGCGAGGTCTGGGCGCAAGCGGGGCCGCCCGCTAGGGCGGCGGCCAGCAGCAGGGCGAAAATCGGGTGGGGCGCGAAGGGTCGCTTCATGGCGTGCGCCCTGGGCGACAGGACGGCGGCGGCTATACTGCGGCGCATTCTAAACAAAGCACTCCTGCCCTTGCCGATGCACGTTATGCGCTGTTGTTGATCGAGCCTCGAGCAACCCGCTTCCCGCCGCCCTCGCCCGAGCGCGGCCCACGTCCATCGACACGCCCTCGGCCGAGGGCCTACTTCCGCGAAGTCACCGCCCATGGCACTCGAGATCTACAACACGCTCACGCGCAGCCAGGCGCCGTTTGCCCCGATCCAGCCCGGTCACGTGCGTATGTACGTCTGCGGCGTGACAGTCTACGACTACACCCACATCGGCCATGGCCGCACCTTCGTCGCCTTCGACGTGATCCGCCGCTGGCTGGTCGCGCGCGGCTTCAAGGTCACCTTCGTGCGCAACATCACCGACATCGACGACAAGATCATCCGCCGCGCGGCCGAGCGCGCGGAGTTCAACGGTGACTGGCGCAAGCTGACGGCTGAGTTCGGCCGCGCGATGCAGGACGACATGTTGGCGCTGGGTTGCCTTGCGCCCGACCACGAGCCGCGCGCCACCGATTACATCCCGCAGATGCTGAACCTGGTCGGCCTGCTCGAACAGAAAGGCCTGGCCTACCAGGCGGGCGACGGCGACGTCGATTACGCGGTGCGCAGCTTTCCCGGTTACGGCAAGCTCTCGGGCCGCACGCTCGACGAGCTGCGCGCGGGCGAGCGGGTCGAGGTCGACCGCGCCAAGCGCGATCCGCTCGACTTCGTCTTGTGGAAGCGGGCCAAGCCGGGCGAACCGCAGTGGGAGTCGAAATGGGGGCCGGGCCGTCCCGGCTGGCATATCGAATGCTCGGCGATGGCGAGCCAGCTGCTGGGCGAGCATTTCGACATCCACGGCGGCGGCCCCGACCTGATTTTCCCGCACCACGAGAACGAGATCGCGCAAAGCGAAGGTGCGTTCGACCAGCCCTTTGCCAATGTCTGGATGCACTCCGGCCCGCTGCGTGTGGGCGAGGAGAAGATGAGCAAGTCGCTCGGCAACTTCTGGACGATCCGCGACGCGCTGACCGAAACCAATGCCAAGTTCGGCGAAGGCAACGGCGCCGAAGTGCTGCGTTTCTTCATGCTGCGCTCACACTACCGCAGCCCGATCAGCTTTTCGCCCGACCAGATCGTCGAGGCCCGTGCCGGGCTGATGCGGCTCTATACCGCGCTGCGCGACGCGCCCGCCGACGACTTGCCGCTCGACTGGTCCGAAGCCCACGCGCAGCGCTTTGCCGCGGCGATGGACGACGACTTCAATACGCCGCAGGCGACGGCCGTGTTGTTCGAGCTGGCGAGCGAAATCAACCGCAGCAAGTCGCCCGCGCTGGCGCGGCAGCTGAAGCGGCTGGGCGGGGTGCTGGGCTTCCTGCAGCGTTCGCCCGAGGACTTCGTGCGTGGCGCGGCGGCCCAGGTCGATGGCGCCGCGATCGAGCGGCTGATCGAAGCCCGCGCTGCGGCCAAGAAAGCTCGCAACTTCGCCGAAGCCGACCGCATCCGCGCCGAACTCACCGCTCAGGGCATCGTGCTCGAGGATACGGCGGCCGGCACCACCTGGCGGCGCGCCTGAGCCAGGCCATGCTCAAGCCTCATTACTGGGAGCGGGCGGCGCAGGAACTCGCTGCCGCCGACCCGGTGATGGGAGCCATCATCGCTCAGCATCCGCGGGTGAACCTGGCTTCCCGCGGCGATGCCTTCGCCACGCTGGCGCGTTCCATCGTTGGCCAGCAGATCTCGGTCAAGGCGGCCGATTCGATCTGGGCGCGGGTGGTGAAGAGCTGTCCCGAGCTCACTCCGGAGAAACTGCGCCGCAAACGCATGACAACGCTGCGCGCCTGCGGTTTGTCGGAGCGCAAGGTAGCGTACCTGCGGGACCTGTCCGATCACTTCCTCTCGGGGCGGGTCGATCCGAGCCGCTTCCCCGAGCTCGACGATGAGACCATCATCGCCGAACTGGTCGATATTCACGGCATCGGGCGCTGGACTGCCGAGATGTTCCTGATTTTCAACTTGCTGCGGCCCGATGTGCTGCCGCTCGACGACCTGGGCCTGCTCAAGGCCATCGGTCTAAACTATTTTGATGGCGAAGCTGCGGCCAGCCTCGTGCGGGGCGAAGGACGCCGCCGCGTGGTGGAGTTGGCCGGCGCCTGGGCGCCGTGGCGCAGCGTGGCAACCTGGTATCTGTGGCGCAGTCTGGACCCGGTGCCGGTCGAATACTGAGAGAGACACATGGCAAAGACCACATTCCTGGAGTTCGAGCAGCCGATTGCCGAGCTCGAGCAGAAAATCGAAGAGCTGCGCTTTGTGCAGGACGACTCCGCGGTCGACATCTCCGAGGAGATCGAGCGCCTGCAGAAAAAGAGCCACAGCCTGATCAAGGACATCTACGCCAAGCTGTCACCCTGGCAGGTGTCGATGCTGGCGCGCCATCCGCAGCGCCCCTACACGCTCGACTACATCAACGACATCTTCACCGACTTTCACGAGCTGCACGGCGACCGCAGCTTTGCCGACGACCCCTCTATCGTCGGCGGCATGGCGCGTTTCAACGGCCAGCCCGTGATGGTGATCGGCAACCAGAAGGGGCGCGACACCAAGGAGCGCACGCTGCGCAACTTCGGCATGAGCAAGCCCGAGGGTTATCGCAAGGCGCTGCGGCTGATGAAGCTGGCGGAGAAGTTCAGCCTGCCGGTTTTCACCTTTGTCGACACGCCCGGCGCCTACCCCGGCATTGATGCCGAGGAACGCGGCCAGTCCGAGGCGATCGGGCACAACCTGTTCGAGATGTCGCAGCTCAAGGTGCCGATCATCTCGACCATCATCGGCGAAGGCGGTTCGGGTGGGGCGCTGGCAATCGCGGTGGCCGACCACGTGTTGATGCTGCAATACGCGACGTATTCGGTGATTTCGCCTGAGGGCTGCGCCTCCATCCTCTGGAAGAGCGCGGCCAAGGCGCCCGAGGCAGCCGAGGCCCTGGCCTTGACTGCTCTTCGCCTGAAGGCGCTGGGACTGATAGACAAGATCGTCGCCGAGCCGCTCGGCGGCGCGCATCGCGACCCCAAGCAGATGTCGGCCTCGCTCAAGCGCGCGTTGTCGGACACGCTGCGGCAGTTCGCTGGCATGAAAACCAAGGACCTGCTGGCGGCCCGTCATGCCCGTCTGATGGGTTATGGCAAGTTCAAGAACACGACCGACATCGGTTGATCCGCTTCAAGCCCGGCTGATCGGGCGGGTGCGAGAGGCGCTGGGCGCGGTCCAGCCGCCGGCGGCGCCCGAGACCTCGCTGCTGAGCGCGCCGCGGCGCGGAGCCGCCAAAACCAAGCCGGCGCCGCTCGTGCTCGGTCTGTCGGGCGGACGCGATTCCGTGGCCTTGCTCGACCTCGTGGCGCGGCTGTCGCGCCAGCGCGGTGCAGCTTTCCGGCGCGTGCTGGCGGTTCACGTTCACCACGGCCTGAGCCGTCAGGCCGACGCCTGGGCGGAACACTGCGAGTTGATTGCGGAGCGTCTTGGCGCCGAATTCGAACTGGTCCGGGTCAAGGTCAAGGCGCGCGGGCAGGGTATCGAGGCGGCCGCTAGGACCGTGCGCTACGAGGCTCTGGCGGCGGCGGCGCGCGCACACGGCGCGCGCGTGGTGCTCACGGCCCACCATCTCGACGACCGGCTCGAGACTTTTCTCATCCAATGGATGCGCGGTGCGGGGCCCGATGGCCTGGCGGGCTTCCCCGCGGATCGGGCCTTTGCCGATGGATCGCTGCGGCTGCTGCGCCCCTTCATCGATACCCCGCGCAGCGAGATCGAGGACTATGTCGCAGCCTGCGGCCTGGCCTATGTCGACGACGACAGCAACGACGACACTCGGCTCTTGCGCAATGCGCTGCGGCGGCAGGTCCTGCCGCTGATGGATGCGGCGCGCCCCGGCTTTCGCGCCGCGGGCGCGCGCTCGATCGAACTGGTGGCCGAGGCGGCCGAGGTCTTGCGTTCGGTGGCGGCGGAAGACCTGACGCATTGCCTGGGCACGGTCGCGGCCGGGACTTTGAGGGTCGATCGGCTGCTGGCCCTGCCGCCGGCGCGCCAGGCGCTGGTGCTGCGGGCATGGCTGGCGGCGCAGGGGGTCGAGCCGCCCGCGCGGGCGCGCCTGCTCGAGGCGCTGCGCCAGGTGCGGGA
>JAEZVV010000115.1 GCA_023443095.1 Pseudomonadota bacterium | reverse complement strand
GATCACGCCCCAGGGTGGCAGCCAGAACGTGATCATCGTCGGCAGCGGCTACCTGAGCCAGCGCGAGCTCTACCGCCTGGGGCTGATCCTGACGCTGTTCTTCCTCGCCGTTTTCCTGGTGATAGGCACGGCGTGGATCCTGTTGGTCACTGGCTGATCGGCGCGGGAATCAGGGCTGCGCCGGCAGCCTGGGGTCGAAACTGCCGCCGAGAGCGAGGTGCAGGTTCACGCGCTGCACCAGGCGTTCGGCCCGCACCCGCAGCTGTGCCGAGTTCGCCGCGTAAAGCCCCAGCTGTTCCTGGGTGACGGCGCGCATGTCCTGCGAGCCGACGCGGTAGCGGGCCAGAGTGTGGTCTAGCGCGCGCTGACGATCGAGCACCGCCTGCGACAGGATGCGGTCGCGCGAATCCGCGGCGAAGCTCGCCGACAGAGCGCCTTCGACGTCGGCAAAGGCGCGGGTGCTGATGCGGCCGTAGTCGGCGATTGCCTGTTTCTGCTCGGCCGACTTGATCTCGACCTGAGACTGCAGCTGGCCGCCAAGGAAGATCGGCGCGAGCAGGCTGCCACCCGCGCTGACGACCGGGTTGTCACGTTCCTTGAGCACGAAGAGCTCGCTCGAGATCGAACTCAGGCTGGCAGTGAGAGATATCTGCGGCAGGCGGGCGGCCTTGGCCTGTTCGGTGCTGTAGAAAGCGGCCGCCACGCGGCGTTCGGCTGCTACCACGTCGGGGCGCCGCTCGAGCAGATCGGACGGAATGCCCACCGGCACCGGCCCCGGCGGAGTCGGTAGCTGGGTCGGCACGGCGAGGCTGGCCGCGGGGTAGCGGCCGGCGAGGACTTCCAGCGCGCGCAAGGCCTGCAGGCGGGCGAGTTCGAGCTGTTCGACCGCGTCGCGGTAAGTCTGCAGACTGGCCGACGCCAGCGCCAGGTCATAGTCGCTCGCCTTGCCGACGCGAACACGGTCGCGGGTCAGGCTGAGCAGGCGTTCGGCCGCGGCTTGCATGGCCTCGGCCAGCGCCTTCTGTTGCGACGCTTCGGTGGCGAGGAACCAGCTTTTGGCGGTGAGCGCGGCGATCGACTGACGGGCGTATTCGATATCGAGGGTGGCCGAGGCGTATTGCGCTTGGGCGCTGGCGCGGCCGGCGCGCACCCGTCCCCAGAGGTCGATCTCCCAGCTGGCAATGAGAGCGACGCCTTGCAGGCCGGAGGAATCGCCACTCATTTTTCCGCCTCCGCGCGCCAGCAGACTGACCTGGGGGTAGAGGGTGGCGCCGGCGAGGGTGACGTAAGCGGCGGCCTGTTCGACTCGCGCGGCCGCCGCCATCAGGTCGGCGTTGTAGGCAAGAGCTTCGCGCACCAAGGCGTCGAGCTGCGGATCCTGGAAGCTGGCCAGCCAGTTGTCGGCGACGGCCCCCGGCGCGGCGCCGGCCGCAGCCCAGGTCGACGGGGCTTTGAGGTTGGGGGCGGCGAGCGGGACCAGCTCGGGCGCCGCCGGCGGTGGCGCGAGCGCGCAGGCGGCGACGGACAGGCCGCTGGCGATGGCGATGGCGATTCGGGTCGGGCGCATCGTGCTCAGTGCAGCTTGAGGATCAGGTAGTTCGTATACGAGCCGACCCGCACGATCACCTTGCGCACGATGTGGATCTTTTCCGCGTGCTCGGTGTAGATCGCGGCGTTGCCGACGGCGCCGGCGGCGAGGAACAAGTCCTTGTCCTTGTCGGCGATGTCGAACTTGACCGCAAAACGCCCCGGCGGCTGGGCTGCGAAGCCCGACATCGGCAGGGTGCCGCTGGCGGGCAGCTGGCCCTGGCCCTGGGCCCAGACGACCGAATCGACCTTGCCTTTGATGATCTGCCCGGGCAGGGTCTGGAGCGCGAACTCGACTTCATTACCCGGAGCCACCTGATGCAGCTCGTTCTGGTTGTATAGGGCGATCACTTCGCCGCGCGCCTCGACCAGGGTCATGACGGCATTGAAGGGAATGCCGGCGACGAAGGCGCCCGGACGCAGCTGCAGGTTGACGACGTAGCAGTCGCAGGGCGAACGCGTGACGGTCTGGTCGAGCAGCCACTTGGCATTGGCGAGCTGGGCGCGCACCTGGGCGACCTGGGCGAACTCGCCGTTGACCTTGGCACCGAGCTTTTGCACGACCTGCTGTTCGCTCGCGAGCGCCTGGATCTCGGCCGCACGCGACTGGGCTTCGACGCTGCGCGCGGAGTCGAGCTGGGCTTCGAGTTGCTTGACGTCGGACTCGGCTTGGTCGAGAGCGAACTGGTCGCCCGCGCCGCTGCCCACCAGCTCGCGGTTCTGGTCCACGCGCAAGCGGGCCAGCGCCAGCTTGGCTTCGACTTCCTTCACCCGGCCAGTGGCCTGGGCGATTGCGCTGCGGGATTCGCTGACCTTGGCCTTGGCGCCGGCCGCCGAAGCTTCGAGCTCGCGCTGGGACGCTTCAGCATTGGCAAGCTGGGCCTCGAGCACGTTGACATCGAGCTGGTAGGGCAGGGGATCGATGCGGAACAACACGTCGCCTTTTTTCACCAGGCGGTTGCCTTCTTCGACCGGAACCTCGAGCACCCGCCCCTTGACCTGGGAGACCACCGGGATGGTGAACTTGTAGACCCGCACGTCGGCCGAGGAGGGCGCGTAGATGTTGAGCAGAAGGATCAGCGCCGCGATGCCGACGATGGGGATGATGACAACGATGACCTGCGAGGTCGTGTTCCACGGCAGCCATTTGAACTTGATGAAAATGAGCCACACGAAGAACGAGTAGATGCCAACCAGTAGCAGTTCCATCAGACCTTCCCCTCGGTGGTCTTGGTCTCAGCCGGCGCCGCCGCGGACAGGCCGTCGAGTTCTTCGCGCAGGCGCTTGAGCTCGGGTGGCAGGCTGCCCTTGCTGGCCATGTGATCGAGTTCGTTGCGCAGATGCTCAAGATCGTGTTGCAGCAGCTCACCGGCCTTGGCTTTTTCACCCTGCTCGGCGTAGTAGTCCTCGTGTTTCTCGGTGCCGTAAGCCATGCGGTAACCAACCGGCTTGGTGTAGGCCCAGAGCCAGGCGATCGGCCAGAGCAAGCCGCCGAAGACGAGCGAGAGCAAGCACAAGGTGTGGATGGCGTCGCGTTGTGGATGGTGGCGTTTGTGCGCGATCTTCTCGGGCAGGACGTGGACCATCCAGAAAAGCACGATCAGCACCACCGGCACGATGAACAGGATCGCGATCGCGAGGATGTCGGCGACCTTGTCGAGCGTCTCACCCGCAAACATCGACGCACGAGCGGGAGCGGCCAGCGCGAGCCCGATGACGAGCGCGCATACGCGGGCGAGTTGCCCGTGCGGTGAAATCTTCTGCGAATTCACGTGGAAATCTCCGCCGGCTCTGTTGCTGTGGAAGCCGAGTCTAGTGAGAGCGGAAATCCAGATATCGGGTTTTCGACAATCAGGCACCGATAGGTTCGATCGACTGTCGCGAAAATGTTACGGCGAGAACGAGTCTGCGCAGACGTCGAGAGGCGGCTGCTAGCGATGTTCTCCGGCCTCAAGTTGGCGGAGGGGGCCGGTTCGTGTGTGATTTTCGGACGACTCCGAGCGCTTTTGCTCGAAACGAGCGATAGCTTCGGATTCTCACCTCGCAAGGTTGAGAGCGTGTCACCGTGCCGCCGCCGCTTAGGCGCGAGGCCGTGTGGCGCCGATCCCCGTCTCCCGTCCGGACCGCGATGTTTTTCTTTTGCGGCGGCGCCTGGCGCAGGTCTGATGCCTGCCCGCGCGAACTTGACGAACACGTATGACTAGCCCATCCCCCACCTTTTTCTCCGATTACCAAAAACAGGCCTTGGCAGGGCTAAGCCGTTCGGGTTTTGCTCGGTTCTCGATCGGTCGATGGGGTTTCGAAGTCTGCTCGACCGGCGCTGGCCCTGCTGCTGACTTGTCCTGCCGCGGTTTCTGGAGCGCGGCGACGGAATCTGAAGCGCGCGAAGCCGTGGCTCTGGCCAACGGGATCACTCGGAATACGCGTTTTTCCAAGCTTACGGTGGACACTCTCGACGGCGAGGCCGTGGCCTCGGTCTGTATCTCGGACCTTGAATGTCCGACGCAGTTTTTTCTCGGCGGACAGTCGTTGATCGATGCGATCCGCCTGTTCATGTTCGAGTTGCGGAAAAAGGCGTGGTCGGCCCCTGAACTAGGGGTGTTCCGCCGGGTTGAGAGCGGCTGCTCCTCAACGAGGCAAGGACTCAAGGCCGAGGACTGGCTTTCGTCCTTGCAGCGATTAGGCTGCTGCTCCGCCAGGCTTGAGGGACCGGACATAGTCTTTGGCGACTCGGGTCGCACTTACACGATCACGCTGGACGGACAGGATCCCAGTTACTTTCAACTGGACTGCCTGGACTTCCTGACGCTGGACGATTCCGTCGAACAGGAAGCAGCGGCTTACCGCGCAGCCAATGAAGTCAATCGATTCTCGGGGGAGGCCAAGGTGCTGGTGTGCAGGCAGAGGAAATCGGTGAGCCTGTCTTTCCAGGCCCTGTGCCCCTGCACGATTTCCGCCGTGCCGGCGTTGATCGAGCGTTCGAGAGCCGAAATCGACGAAGCGGCCGACGAGTTTTTTTTTCTGCTTTCGATGAATTTTATGAGAGCAAGAAGTCGAGTGCGCTTAAGTTACGGCGATAGGGCAGGCATGAGAAGCAACAGGGGGCTTGAGCCCGCATCCAGTCAGAGCGCCCGCTGATACAGCTCGAACGCGAGCGCTTCGACTTCGCTGGTGGGCATGGTGCGGCCCGACCGCGCGGCTTGCTCGGTCGCCAGAGCCTGTTGCTGGAGCTTGCTCCAGCCGACGACCGCGGCCGATCCCGCGATCCGATGGGCGAGCTGGGCGACGCCTTCTAGATCGTTCTCGGCGATCAAGGCCCGCAGAGTGTCCCCGTCGCTTCTCATACTGTGCCGCCATTGGCGGGCAAGCGCATTGAGCTGAAGCGGGGGAACGGGCGCGCTGCGGCCAAGCATCGGCGCTTGCGGAGTGGCTTCAACCAGCACCTGGAGCGCCTGCGCATCGACGGGTTTGACGAGGTAGGCAATGGCACCTGCATCAAGACAACGCCGGCGCGATTCGGCATTGGTGCTTGCGCTCACGATGACGACCGGAGGCGGGGGGCGTCCGTCAGCAAGCCCATTATGTATGGCGCTCACCAACTGGTCGCCTTTCATATCCGGCAGTTCGTAGTCGGCAATGACGCAGTCGACGTTGCCCGAGGCACGCGCAAGCCCGACGAGCGCCTCGAACGCATTTCCGCATTCGATCGAGTGGATCTTCCACGCGCTGAGCTGGGCTTGCAGCGCGGCGCGTGCGATCGGATCGTCGTCGACGATCAGAACGACCCCTGGGGGTCGGTTCTCAGGCCTTGTCATGAGGGAGCGCCCCCAGTTCCGGAAACAGCGCCAGGCCAAGGCGCACCAGTTCTGCGTCGGATGTCGCGCCCAGCTTCCTGCGGGCGGCGATCCGCTGCGAGCTGATCGTCTTGATGCTGCGATTGAGGTGATGGGCGATCTCGGCGAGCGACAAGCCGCTCAGATACAGGCGCAAGACTTCTTCTTCGCGGGGCGAGAGCAGTTTGTCTTTGGGACGTTGCACGGACGCCATGCGTTCGACGGGGCTGCCGCTGGGGTTCAGATGGCATTCGCGGCCCTCGTAAGCGCCGATGACGGCGGGTACAAGCACTGCCATGGGTGCGGTCTTGGGCACCGAACCATTAATCGCCACGGTTCTGACAGTGCGCGCCAGCGCTTCGCCGGCAAACATCGAAAGGACGACAACTTTAAGCGCCGGGAACAAACGCCGCACGCGTTTCAAGTAGGTGAGCCCGTCAGCCTGGCCGTCGGCGCCGAACTGGAAGTCCGTCAACAGGACATCGCACGGTGTCGAAGCAAGTAGATGAAAAACTTCAGATACCGATGTGGCGGCGCCCACGACACGGATTCGTGAGTCGCGGGCCAGGGCGAGTCTGACTCCATCGATGATCAGGGGGTGGTCGTCAGCGACGATGACGTTGACTTGCATTCAGGATCCGTTGCTGGCCATCTTCTATAAGACGAAGTGCCAATGCTGTATCGGGAGTGGGGAAGCTTCTTCGATGCGCTTGGCTTCTGGGGAGGCCGAGGGGAAGAAGTCGGGGCATCTAATGCGGGCGTTTGCGCCGAATCTCGTCGAGGCTGCGACTCTTTTCTTCGAGCAGGGCTTCCAGGAAGGCCTTCTGGGCGACCACGAAGTCGTACAAATTCTTGGCCCTGAGGTGCCGACGCAGCCTCCCGAGCAGTTGTTCGCCGTCGATGGGCTTGTGGATGTAGTCGATCGCTCCGAGCTCCAGCCCGTGAACCTCGTTTTCCGTTTCGATTCGGCTGGTGAGGAATATCACGGGAATGCCTTGGAGCTGGTCGCCGGCTTGCAGCTTTGCAAAGACCTCGAAACCGGACTGGTCGGGCAGCATCAGGTCGAGCAGGACGATGTCGATGCCGTGCTCGGCGGCAGCCATGGTCGCCAGGGCTTGCTTGCCATTGCTGACGCAGCGGACGCGGAAATGGGGCGACAACAGGTTCTGAAGGACTGCCTGAGTGGTGACATCGTCGTCGACCACGAGAACGGTCGAAGGATGATCTTCCGCTACAAGGGGGGAATCAGGGGGGCAGGAGGCGGACATCAGTTTCCCTCGGTGGGGGCGGCGGGAAGTCCCGGGAGTGGCCGTGGCGTGTCCGGTGCAGAGGCGGATTCGCCGTAGTGCTCCGAGATTCTGAGGAACTCGGGCTCGCAGGCAAGGAAGGCATCAACCACCGCGGGATCGAAATGCGTGCCGCAGCCGTGCACTATCAGTTCCCGCGCCTGGCTGTGCGTCATCGCCGGCTTGTAGGTGCGTGGCGTGATCAAGGCATCGTAGACGTCGGCCACCGCCATCAGACGGGCGCTGATCGGAATGGCTTCGCGGCGCAGGCCGGCGGGATAACCCGTGCCATCCCATCGTTCATGGTGGTGCAAAGCGACTTCCTTGGCGATCTTCAGGAACGGGATCTCGGCGCCGAGCAGTTGTTCTGCCTTGGCTAGCGAACTCGCGCCAAAGGTGGTGTGTTGCTTCATTTGCTCGAACTCGTCGGCGGTCAAGCGTCCGGGTTTGCACAGGATTGCGTCAGCGATGCCGACCTTGCCGATGTCGTGCAGCGGTGCCGACTTGAACAGCAGGGCAATGTTGGAATCGGTGAGCCAGTCGCAGTAGCGCTCGTGGTGGCGCAGGCGTTGCGCGAGAGCGAGCACGTAGTGCTGAGTCCGCAGCAAGTGGGTGCCGGTGCTGGCATCGCGCGTTTCGGCTAGGGCTGCGAGCGCCAGAATGGTCGCTTCCTGGGCCCTGACGACCTCGGCGACCTTGGCCTCGATGTCGTGCTCCAGTTTCGAGCTGTAGCGCTGGAGTCGGTCTCGGGTCTCCTTGCTGCTGAGTTGGCCGCGAATCCGTGCCAGGCAGATCGGCGGGAAGATCGGCTTGTAGATGTAATCCACGGCGCCGGAAGCAAAGCCAAGTGCTTCATCCTCGTGATCGGTGCGAGCAGAGAGAAAGATCACGGGGATCTCTGCGGTCAGCGGATCGGCCTTGAGACGGCGACAGACTTCGTAGCCATCGATCTCCGGCATCATCACATCGAGAACAATGATGTCGGGCAATACGGTCGCCGCCAGCTTGAGTGCGGCCTCACCATGACTGGCCAGACGAACGTCGTAATCGTCTTTGAGCAGAAAGCGCATCAGGGCGAGGTTGTCGGGGCTGTCGTCGACCACTAGGACGCGGTGGCGGTCCGGCGCCGGAGGCTCGGACAGCAAGGAGTGAGGCAAGGAGGTGTTCATCATCTTCTAGCCCAATCAATTGAAGTCAGTTGACGGCGTCAAGACAAGGACCGGCACGTCGGCCATCGCGACAATCGCCTTCATGCGTCGGCAGAGCCGGCAGCCATCGCGATCGGTCTGGCTGCCCTCAAGCAAGACAAGGTCGGGGGGACAGGTGCGGGCGACCAGGAGGGCCGCCTCCTCGCTGGCGACAAACAAGCATTCGACTTCGTCGCCCAGCAGGAAACGCATCCGGTCGCGGTTGAAGGAGGTGTTGTCGAGGACTAGAAGAGCTCGCTGCGGGTCCTGACGTCGCGCCGGGCTCGAACCGAGATCGGAATCGCCGCCTTTATTCATGATCGGCTCCACTGGTGGCGATGCGCTGCAAGCGCCTGATCAACTCGTCCCAATCGAAACGCTGGGCAGCAGCAAGGATTGTTGACGCCTCAGAGGGAAAGGCTTGAACGAGCGCTGCTTGATGTGCTTCGAGCAGATCGAGCACCTCCCCCCGACCTTCCTGCGCCAGGTCGACGAGGCGTTTGCACGCGGCGCTCAGGTCTGCAGTGGGGGAAGGTGCTTCGGCAGCGCTCGGTGTTTGTCCGAGGGCGCTCCTAATTCCGGCCAGACAGCGAGCAAACGCGGGCTCGATCGCACTCAATAAGCGGTCGAGCGCGTCGACATCGAAGTTCTCCCTTGCCGCTTGTTCGATCTTGCTCCAGCCTGCCGAGAGCTCGATGGCGCCGATATTGGCGCAAGCGCCGTGTAAGGTGTGGGCAACCCTAATTATCGGTTCGCTCCCGTTAGCCGCGAGTGCAACGCGGGCTCGCTCGATGGCGCTGCCGTGGTGCGTAGCGAACAGGCCCAGGATGCGCTGCAAGGCCGCGGTATTGCCGGCGACGCACCGCAGTGCGGCGGAACGATCGATGCCTTCGATGGCAGGCACACCCCGGTTTTCGCTCGGGATAACCGGGGGAGTGGCGGACTTGCCGTGTTTGATGGCCTGAGCAACCGCCTTCCACAAGGCTTGCGGCGTGATGGGTTTGCCAAGGTGTTCGTCCAAGCCGGCGGCGAGGTAGCGCTCGCGGTCGTGTGCAAGAGCGTTGGCCGTCATGGCGATGACGTAGAGACCTTGACCGTGCGGCAGGGCACGGGCTGCGCGGCAAGTTTCGATGCCATCCATGTCCGGCATCTGCATGTCGAGCAAGACGGCTTCGTAGACGTTGTCCTTGATCAGAGTCAGCGCCTCGGCGCCGCTGCTGGCCTGGTGCACGCAGCAGCCAGCCACTTGCAGAAGCTCGACCGCTACCTGGATGTTGACCGGATCGTCGTCGACAACAAGGACCAGATGCCCGGCGAGTTGGGCGTGCAGGGCGCCGTCGTCCTGCTCCAGATCGTCGGGGCTGGAAGTCGGAGGCGTGCCGTTGAGAACGGAAGTCAGTTCGGACAGCAGTCGGTCGCGGCTGAGCGGCTTTGACAACACCCGAGCCCCGGGCAGCCGGGCGGAGGCTAGCTTGGCGGCGCGGGCGCCGCCGCCGGCGAAAGCGATCCAGACGGGAGGGGGCTCGAGACAACCGCTTTTTGCTCGTTCAAAGAAGTCCTGGTCTTGAGGTCCGAAACTGTCGATATCGACCAGACCGAGGGCAAAACCCGCTTGGTCGGCAGTGACCAGCCGCGCCAGCGCGGCGTTGGGGGTGCTTACGGTCTCGATGTCGTTGAGGCCGATCTCGGCGAGCAGGTGCAGGATCGAGTCCCGGGTGGTCGGGCGCGGTTCGACGAGCAGGGTTCGCGCGTTACTCCTGAGAGCGAGTCTTGCCTGAGGTGCCACCTCTGTGGCAACCCGTCTGAAGGGAGCTTTAAAAGCAAAGTGCGACCCCAAGCCTGGATTGGAGCTTGCGTACACCTCACCTCTCATTGCTTGGGCCAGGCGTTTGGCAATGGCGAGACCGAGGCCAGTGCCTCCGAACCGTCGGGTGGTGGAGCCGTCGCCCTGCTCGAAGACTTCGAACAGGCGGGGAATATCGTCGGGGCTGATGCCGACGCCCGTGTCTTTGACACTGAACTCCAGGATGACGGCATCGGTTGCTAGTTCGGCGCTGACCGTGACGGCGATCTCCCCGGTCTGTGTGAACTTGATCGCATTGCTGAGGAAGTTGGTCAGCACCTGCCGCGTGCGTAGGGAGTCTCCTTTCACTCGCTCTGGCACGTTGCTTGAAATCGTGCAGATCACCTCCAGCCCTTTGTTTGCGGCGCGTTCGCAGACCAGGTCGAGCGTTCGCTCGACCACCTGGCGCGGCGAGAACTCGAGTTCCTCGAGTTCGAGTTTGCCGGCCTCGATCTTGGTGATGTCGAGCACGTCGTTGATCACTCCCAGCAAATGGTTGCCTGCCGTTGCGATCTTGCGCAGATAGTCTTTCTGTTGAGCGTCGAGCGGCGTTCTCAACGCCAGACTCGACAGGCCGATCACAGCATTGAGCGGAGTGCGGATCTCGTGGCTCATGTTGGCCAGGAAGTCGGTCTTGATGCGCGAGGCTTTTTCGGCCATCCGCATGGCTGTCCGCACTTTCTCCTCTTCCGCCTTCTGTTCAGAAACATCGTTGGCCATGCCGCAGATTGCGTAGGCCCGGCCGTTATGGTCGAGCAAGGGGAACTTGGTCGACTGGAAGCTGTGTACCTTGTTGCCGACGCGGATGTCCTCTACGAACTGCTGGGGCCGGGGGGAACTCAAAGCGACTTGGTCGTGGCCGCGCGCAGAGTTGGCGTCCGAGCTCGACAAGATGGAGAAGTCGTCCTTTTGGACCGCCGCACCGCGTTCAAGATCGAAGAAACGGTCGAAAGCGCGGTTAGTGAGCAGGTAGCGGCCATCGAGATCCTTCACGAAGACGATCGAAGGCGCCTCGTCCAGGATGTTCTGCAGCATCTGTCGGTCGCGGTCCTGCTCGGTGATGTCCTCGCAATAGCCATGCCAAAGGATCTCCTGTCTGTCATCGGTCCGGCAGGGTATGGCGTGCAGTCGGATCGATCGCGTGCGCCCGCCGAGCTGGATCAGTGAAGTGCGGCTGTGAGGCACACAGGGTCCGCCGTCCAAGATGGTCCGCGTCGCTTGCTGCAAGCGAAGGGTCTGAGCATCGTCGCCCGGCACGATAGAGTGCAGGAAACGCAAGGTCGAGTCCTGCATCAGCCGCGAGGCGCTCACCCCGATCAGCGACTCGATCTGCTCGCTGACGAACTCGATCTGAAGAGTGTCACGCGAACTCCTGGCTTGGAAGACGGCCAGGGGAAGTGCATCGGAAATCGCAGTGATCAGTTGCCGTTTCCGGTCGGCGTCGCGCTGCGCCTGGGCAACTTCGATCTTCAGCTGTTCACGGATCGTGACGTCGCGGATGTTGATGCAGACGGCGTCGCCGACCTGGGTTTGCTGTGGCAGGCGCGACCAAGTGATCTCAAGGAAGTGACGACGGACAGACTCGTTCTCGGGTAAGGCGAGGTCGAGTTCGAGCAGGATCACTGTCCCTGAAGAAGGAGAAGGCTCGCAGAACGCGGTTGCGATCACCTGCTGGAGCTCGCGCGGCGCCAGATCCTCAAGGGGCGCACCGGTTAGCGCTTCGCGAGAGCAGGAGAAGATGTCGGTGAACTTGTTGTTGGCCAGGATGACATGGCCGTTGGCTCCTGCTACCACCATGCCGTCGGGAGCCGATTCGATCACCGTCTGGAACCATTCTTTGACCATTGCCAGTTCGTTCTGGCGCTCGGCTAGACGCTCGGCCATGTCTTCCAGCCGCATCGTTTTGTGGGTCAGTGAGCTGTTGAGGCGGGCAAGTTCGCTGGTCTGCGCCATCAGTTTGCGACGTGAATCGTCGAGTACCGTGGCCTGAGCTCGGGTCTGTCGCAGCAACTCGGCAGCGCGCAAGGTCTTAGTG
>JAEZVV010000109.1 GCA_023443095.1 Pseudomonadota bacterium | reverse complement strand
GTCGTCGGCTTTGCAGCCATTGCCATCTTCTGCTGGGGCGTCTGGCGCCACGTCCGCCTGTGGCGCGGCGGGGCGCCCGAACACCGCCTCGACCTGCGGCCGCAACGCATCGCCGCCGTGCTCAAGGAGGCGCTCTGTCAATCGAAGATCCTGAGCCAGCCCTTCCCCGGCGTGATGCACGCCGCGATCTTCTGGAGCTTCGGCCTGCTGTTTCTCGGCACCGCGCTCGCGACCATCGACTGGGACATCGCCAAGCTGATCTTCGGCTGGCAGTTCCTGCAGGGACCGGTCTACCTGGTCTACAAGCTCGTGCTCGATCTCGCCGGGCTGGCCTTCCTGATCGGGCTGGGCATGGCGGTCTGGCGCCGTTTCGTGCAGCGCTCGCCTCGCCTCGAGGCCTCGAGCCGTTTCGCCTGGATGCTGGCCGCCCTGTTCGTGATCGTCGCCACCGGCTTCGTGATCGAGGGCGCGCGGCTGGCGGCCCAGCAGCCGGCCTGGGCCGCCTGGTCGCCGGTGGGCAATGCGCTCGCCGGTGTGTTCGCAGCCACGCTGGCGCCGGCGGCTCTGGCCGGCCTGCACCTGTGGACCTGGGTCTTCCACGGTCTGGCGGCGCTCGCCTTCGTGGCGCTGATCCCTTTCACGTATTTCTCTCACATCGTCGCCACGCCGGTGAACATCTATTGGCAGCGTCTCGGCGCGCGTGGCGCCCTGGCCAAGATCGAGAACCTGGAAGAGCAGGAGAGCTTCGGTATCTCGCGCTTCGAGCAGTTCACCTGGAAGCAGCGCCTCGACTTCGACGCCTGCACCGAGTGCGGTCGCTGCCAGGCCGCCTGCCCGGCGTTTGCCGCCGGCACCCCGCTCAACCCCAAGCAGCTGATCGGCAAGCTGAAGCGCTTCATGCACGAGCATGACGGTCGCGACGTCGAAGGCACGAGCCTGATCGGCGACGTGATCGGCGCCGACGAACTGTGGGCCTGCACCAGCTGCGCTGCCTGCGTCGAAGCCTGCCCGGCCCGCATCGACGTGGTCGGCACCATCGTCGACATGCGCCGCCATCTGGCGCTCGAGCAGGGCGAGTTCCCGGCCGGCGTGGCGCACACCCTGCAGAACATGCAGGGCGTGGGCAACCCCTGGGGCATGGACCCCGGCAGCCGCCTCGACTGGACTCACGGTCTCGAGGTGCCGCTGATGGAGGAAGGCAAGCCGGTCGAGTTTCTCTACTGGGTGGGCTGTTCGGCCGCGTACGATCAGCGCAACCAGAAGATCGCGCGCGCGATGGTCAATATCCTGCAGGAAGCCGGAGTCTCGTTTGGCGTGATGCGCGAAGAGCGCTGCCACGCCGACACCGGCCGCCGCCTGGGCGAGGAGTATCTCTACCAGACCGCCACCGACGAAAACATCGGCAACATGCGCAAGTACCAGTTCCAGCGCGTGCTCGCCCATTGCCCGCATTGCTTCAACACGATCGCCAACGAGTACCCCCAGTTCGAAGGCGGCCAGTTCGAGGTGATCCACCACACCCGCTTGATCGCCGAGCTGATGGCGGCGGGCAAGATTCGCCCTGCGCTCGAGAGTGAACACGAAGTCGTGTTGCACGACCCCTGCTATCTCGGCCGCTACAACAATGACTACGCCAACCCGCGCGCCGCGCTCGACGGCATCAAGGGACTGGTGCGACGCGAAGCGGCCGAACACGGCGCCAACGCCACCTGCTGCGGCGGCGGCGGCGGTCAGATGTGGATGGACACTCACCAGACCAAACACATCCACGTGATCCGGCTCGAGCAACTCGAAGCCAGCGGCACCAAAAACGTCGCGGTCGGCTGCCCGCACTGCCTGACCATGCTCGAGACGGCCCGCGCCGAAACCGGCGAGCTCGAACACATGAAGGTGCGCGACATCGCCGAAATCGTCGCCGACGCCCTGCCCACGCCTCGCGCCGACACCGCCTCATAAGTCCCCGGCCCTGCTGGCACCGCCAGCAGGGCTGTCGCGCGCGCGCGACGAAATACACACTCCCGCGCTCCGCGTTTGGCTCCCATCAAGTCTTCGGAGCCGGCAGGATTGACCTAAGCGTTTTCCCTGAGAATGCTCCTTGGCGAAACGGCCTCCCCGGGCGGGTACGGCCGCGCCACCACCGGGAGAAAAGCTCTGGGACCGCTAGCCATCAGCCTGATCCTGCTCGCAAGCGGCGCGGCCTTCGTCGCGCTGGCCTGGCGCAAGCTCGGCATCCTCACCCGACTCCAGCCCGAAGGCCGCTTCGACCACCCCTGGCAGCGCATCAGCAAAGTGTTGCGACTGGGCTTGTTCCAGGAACGGATGATCGAAAACGAGCGTCGCGCAGGCTGGATGCACGTAGTGATCTTCGTCGGCTTCATGACCCTGCTGGTGAGAAAGATCCAGCTGTTTGCGATCGGCTACAACGCCGGGTTTGTCTACCCCGGTACGCTGGGCAGCGTCTACGCCGGGTTCAAGGACGGGATCGAAATCGCGGTCACGCTCGCCGTGCTCTACGCCTTGTGGCGCCGCCTGCTGCTCAAGCCGGCACGGCTCGAACGCAACCGCGAAGCGCTGCTGGTGCTGGGGCTGATCCTCTCGATCATGCTGACCGACTTCCTGTTCGACGGCTTCCGTTTTGCCGTGCTGGCGGGCAGCGATGCCGCGATCGCTCATGAACGATCGGCCGCCTTCGCGGGGGGCGCCATCGCCGACCAGCTCGAGCGCCTGTCGCCCGCCGCGCTGGAACTGGGCTACCGCGCTTTCTACTGGATCCAGATCCTGCTCGTCTGCGGCTTCCTGGTCCTGCTGCCGGTGGGCGAACACTTCCACATCGTCACCGCTCTGCCGACGCTTTATTTCAGCCGCAAGACCCCGCTGCGCAAGGTGCCGACGGTCGACCTCGATCGTCTGATGGCCGACGAAGGCGACGCCGAGGTCAAGGTCGGTGCCGCCACCGCTGCCGACCTGAGCTGGAAGGACGGGCTCGACGTCTTCACCTGCACCGAATGCGGCCGCTGCAAGACCTCGTGCCCGACCTTTCTCACCGGCAAGCCGCTTTCCTTGAAATGGGTGAACGACAGCCTCAAGCACCATCTGCTCGAGCAGCGCGGACCGCTGTTGGCGCGCAAGTTCGACACCTTGCCCGTCCTGATCGGTCCGGTCATCTCCCCCGATACCCTGTGGGCCTGCACCACCTGCGGTTATTGCGAACACGCCTGCCCGATCGAACTCGAACACCTCGGCAAGTTCTTCCGCCTGCGACAGCACCAGGTCATGATGGAGGGCCAGTTCCCGGCCGAACTGCGCACCGTGTTCGACGGCTACGAAAGCCAGTCCAACCCCTGGGGCTTGCCGGCCGATACTCGCGGCGACTGGGCTCAAGGCCTGGGTGTGGCGGTGCTGACTTCGCCCGAGCAGGCGCGTGAGCTCGACTACCTCTTCTACGTCGGTTCGCCGCAGTCCTTCGACGAGCGCAACCAGAAAGTCGCTCGCGCCTTCGTCAAGATCCTGCAGGCGGCCGGGGTGCGTTTTGCCATCCTCGGCGCACGCGAAGGATCGACCGGCGAATGCGTGCGCCGCGCCGGCAACGAGATGTTGTTCCAGACCCTCGCTTACGGCTTGCGCGACAGCTTGAACGAGCTCGGCGTCACCCGCATCGTCACTTGTGACCCGCACGCCTTCAACTCACTCAAGAACGAGTATCCCGAATTCGGCGGCCATTACGAGGTGGTCCACCACAGCCAGCTGATCGCCAAACTGATCGCCGCCGGCCGCATCCGGCCCGAGCGTCGCTTCGAGCGGGTGATCTTCCACGACCCCTGCTACCTGGGACGGCACAACGGCGAATACGAAGCGCCGCGCGCGGCCGTGGCCGCCGTCACCCGCGATGCCCCGCTCGAGTTCCCACTGGCGCGCGACCAAGCGATGTGTTGCGGCGCGGGCGGCGGGCGCTTCTGGATGGAGGAGCGCATCGGTCGCCGCATCAACCTGACCCGGCTGGAACAGGCCCTGCCGCAGTCGCCGGCGACGATCGCCACCGCCTGCCCCTATTGCGCCACGATGATGGGCGACGCCATCGCCGGCCTGGGCCAGGGTGAGGCCATCCGGCAGAGCGACATCGCCGAACTGGTCGCTGCGGCCTTGCCTGAGCCAGCGCCTTCACCCGCGCAATGAGGATTCAGACCGCCCGCGCCGACCGGGGAACCGGCGGCCGGCGGCTCAATGCCGCCGCCGAGCGCGGTAGAGCTCGCGGAAGGTCTTGCCTGAAGGCGCCGGCAGATCGCGGGTATCGGTCCATCCTGCCAGCAGCGGCAGCGAACGCAGCCGCTTTCTGTGCCCGCCCATTGCGGCCAGCACCCGCACCGCGATGCGTGACAAGGCCGAATAAAGCACCGGATGTTGCGCGACCCAGCCCCAGCCCAGCAAGGCGGCGCGTTCGTACCACGGGCGCAGGTCGCGTTCGAACTGCTTCTCGCGCAGCTTGCGCAGCAGGTCGGGCAGCGGGATCTTGACCGGACACACCACCGAACACTGGCCGCACAGGGTCGCGGCCTGCGGCAGGTCGAGTGCATTTTCGACACCGGTGAAGCTGGGCGTGAGCACCGAACCCATAGGCCCCGGATAGACCCAGCCGTAAGCGTGGCCGCCGATCTTTTGATAGACCGGGCAGTGGTTCATACACGCGCCGCAGCGGATGCAGCGCAGCATGTCCTGGAAGTCGCCTCCCAGCAGACCGGTGCGGCCGGCGTCGACCAGCACGTAATACATGTGCTCGGGGCCGTCGATTTCACCCGCGGCGCGGGTGCCGGTAAGCAGAGAGAAATAGTTGCTGATCGGCTGGCCGGTGGCCGAGCGTGGCAGCAGACGCATCAGGGTGGCCAGGTCTTCGAGCGTGGGCAGGACCTTCTCGATTCCGGTGAGGACCACATGCACCTTGGGCACGATGGTGCACATGCCTTCGTTGCCTTCGTTGGTGACGATGGCGGCAGTGCCGGTTTCGGCCACCAGGAAGTTGGCGCCGGTCACCCCCATGTCGGCCGAGAGGAAATGATCGCGCAAAACCTCGCGCGCCTCCCGCGTGAGCTCGGTGATGACGTCTTTCTTGGGCGTGTGATGGGTGCGCGCGAAGAGCTCGGAGATCTCCTCCTTGTCCTTGTGGATGACGGGCGCAATGATGTGCGAGGGCGGCTCGTTGTTATTGATCTGAAGAATGTATTCGCCAAGGTCGGTCTCGACCGGCGTTACTCCGGCGGCGGCGAAAGCCCGGTTGAGCTGGATCTCTTCCGAGACCATCGATTTGCTTTTGGTGACTTTCTTGACGCCGTGCTTCTGCGCGATCCCGACGATCAAGGCACTGGCCGCTTCGTGCGACTCGGCATAGAGGACGGTCGCTCCGCGGGCCGTGGCATTTTTCTCGAAAGTCTCGAGCCAGATGTCGAGCGAGGCGAGCGCACGGTTGCGGCGCTCGACCGCGGCCGCGCGCGTGCCTTCGAAGTCGTCGAGCTCGGTGATCGCGGCCGCGCGCGCAGTGACGAACTTCTCGGCCAGCTTCTTGAGGTTCTTCTGCAGGCGCGGGTCGGCGAGCTTGACCGCCACGCGCTCCTTGAAATGCACCGATTGGCTTTGCATGCGCGCCTCGTTAAACGTCGCCCGCTAGCACCTGCGCGATATGGAGGACGCGAGTCTTCTCGTCCCCGGTGCGGCGCAGCTTGCCTTCGATGTTGAGCATGCAACCGAGGTCGCCGAGCACGACTGCGTCGGCGCCGCTGGCCTGGATGTTGCGGCACTTCTCGTCGACGATTGCGCCCGAGATGTTGCCGTATTTGATCGAGAAGGTGCCGCCGAAGCCGCAGCACTGCTGGGCGTCTTTCATCTCGGTGAGTTTCACGCCGGGCAGCTTGGCCAGCAGCGCGCGCGGCTGCTCCTTCACGCCCAGCTCGCGCAGGCCGCAGCACGAGTCGTGATACGTGATGTGGCCGGAAAAACTCGACGGCAGCGACTCGAGCTTGAGAACCTTGACGAGGAAATCGGTCAGCTCGAAGGTCTTGGCTGCCAGCGCATCGAAGCGCGAGCGCAGATCGGGATCGTCGCGGAAGAGTTCGGGGTAATGGACCTTGATCTGGCCGCCGCAGGAGCCGGAAGGAAGGACGACGTAATCGAAACCTTCGAACTCGTCGAGCAGCTTGCGTGCGAGCTTGCGCGCGGTGGCCGAATCGCCCGAGTTGTAGGCGGGCTGGCCGCAGCACGTCTGTCCGGCCGGGACCTCGACCGTGCAGCCCGCGCCTTCAAGCAGTTTGAGAGTGGAAAAACCGATCTCCGGCCTCATCGAATCGACAAGGCAGGTGACGAACAGACCGACTCGCACGCCTGAACCATCCTTTCAGGGCAACGTCGCCGCCATGCGACACGCCGCCGCCATAATGCCGTTCCGCGAGGGCCGAATTTCGCGGTTTGGACTTCGCCAACGTTTCGTATCGTGATATAAAACACCACGATAGCTCTTTCGCCTTTCCGCGACGCACCCGACCATGTCCAGCACGACGACTCCGAGAGACAAGACCGCGGTCCAGGTGATCGACCGCATGATGCGGCTGCTCGACGCTCTGGCCGCACGTTCCGATCCGGTCAGTCTGAAAGAACTCGCCAGTTCGACCGAGCTGCATCCGTCGACGGCGCATCGAATACTAAACGACCTGGTGGTGGGTCGATTTGTCGATCGCGGCGAATCCGCCGGCACCTACCGCCTGGGCATGCGTTTGCTCGAACTCGGCAACCTGGTGAAGGCCCGCCTCTCGGTCCGAGAAGCCGCGTTCGACCCGATGCGCGAGCTGCATCGCAAGACCGGCCAGACCGTCAACCTGTCGGTGCGCCAAGGCGAGGAGATCGTCTACATTGAGCGTTCGTATTCGGAGCGCTCCGGCATGCAGGTGGTGCGTGCCATCGGCGGCCGCGCGCCGCTGCACCTGACTTCAAGCGGCAAGCTCTTTCTGGCGCAGGACGACCCGCGGATGGTGCGTTCGTACGCCGCCCGCACCGGCCTGGCCGGCCATACGCGCAACAGCATCACCGACGTCAACAAGCTCGAACGCGAGCTGTCCTTCGTCCGCGCCAACGGTTTTGCGCGCGACAACGAGGAACTCGAACTCGGCGTGCGCTGCATTGCCGCTGCCGTGCGCGACGACAGCGGCCGCGTGATTGCCGGCCTGTCGGTGTCTGCTCCGTCGGAACGGATGCAGGATGAGTGGATCAGCGAGCTGCTCGCCACCGCGGCGCGGATCTCGGCCGGGCTCGGCTACACCGGCTGACCACTGCGCAACAAAAAAAGGCGATGCCGAGCATCGCCTTTTCCCTTATCGCCGGCCAACTTAAAGCGCGCCCGCCGCTCCGTTCTCGAGCAGGACCGCCTTGCCACCCGAGCTGTGGTGCTTCTGCGCCTCGAGCCAGGCGCGGATGCGCTGGGCGTCGCCCAGACGGGAGAACTTCCCGACCGAATCCAGCAACACCATCATCACGCGCTGGCCCTCGATCACGGTCTGCATAACCAGACAGCGGCCGGCGGCCGAGGTGTAGCCGGTCTTCTGCAAGCCGATGTCCCAGCGCGGATCCGAGGTGAGCCGGTTGGTGCTGCCGAACTTGACCATGCGTTTGCCCACCTGCATGTCGGCCTGCGAGGTGGTCGAATATTCGCGGATCAGCGGGTGCTGATAGGCCGCCGTTGCCAGGCGAACGAGGTCGCCGGCCGACGAGCGGTTGTTGATCGACAAACCGGTAGGCTCGGCAAAGCTGGAGTCCCCCATGCCCAGGAGTTTGGCCTTGGCGTTCATCGCCTCGACAAAAGCGTCGAGACCGCCCGGGTAGGTGCGGCCCAGCAGATGCGCTGCCCGGTTGTCGGACGACATCAGCGCCATGTGCATGGCCTGGGCGCGGGTAACTTTGACTCCGGGTTGAAGCTTGGAGCGGGCTGATTCCGGTACGCGTTCGGCAACGCTGACCTGCAGTTCCTCGTCCATCGGCAGCTTGGCCTCGACGGTGACGAGAGCGGTCATCAGCTTGGTGATCGAAGCAATCGGCAGGACCGCGTCGGAATTCTTCTGGAACAAGACCTCGTTGGTGTCCTGATCGACGACGAGGGCCACTGAAGACTTGAGGTCGAGTTCGTCCTGGGTCTTGTGCAGCCCGGCCTGCATGCCTTCACTCGGGCGCGCCGGCAACACACGGACCACCTTCTTCGTCGAACGGCTCTTAGCACTCTTAGTGCTCTTTGCGCTCTTGACAGCGGGCTTCTTGGCCTTGGACGCCTCGGCCGCGGGTTTTGCCGTCTTGGCCGGGCTGGCTTGAACGGTGACCCCGGTGGTCGCCAGCATCAAGCCGAATAAAACAGTCAGAGCACGTCGCACTCTGCCCTCCGATGCATTCTTGCAGCCGGCGCCGGACATTTCCGGGCCCACGCTGGCGCCCAAGTCAGGCGCAAGGCGGAATCATGCCGCCATTGCGCCTGTGGGGGCAATAGTCAATCTGCGTAGATCGACGCTTTCTTGATAACAGGCCCCCATTTTTCGACTTCGGCCTTGAGATGCGCCCCCAGGACCGCCGGGTTGACTTGATCGACCGGGTAAACCGTGGCACCGAGATCGCCCATGCGGCGGCGGAAATCAGCGTCCTTGGTCGCGGCCTGCAGCGAAGCCACCAGTTTGTCGATCACGGGTTTGGGCGTGCCCTTGGGCGCGTACACCCCGTGCCAGACACCGACCTCGAAGCCCTTGAGGCCCGCTTCCTGCAGGGTCGGCAGCTTGGGCAGGGTCGCCACCCGCTGCTTGCTCGTCACGGCATAGGCCTTGACCGAACCGGCATTGATCTGGCCGGTGGTGTTGGTGGTCTGGTCGCACATGAAGTCAACCTGCTTGCCAAGCAGAGCGTTCATCGCATCGGCCGTGCCCTTGAACGGCACCGGCGTGAAGTCAGTCTCGATCGCGCTCATGAACAACATGCCGCACAAGTGCGATGCCGAACCGATGCCAGCGTTGGCGAGGTTCATCTTCGCCTTGTTGGCCTTCGCGTACGAGAGGAACTCCGGCATGTCCTTGGCCGGGAAGTCCGCTCGGGCGATCAAGGTCATAGGGGTATCGACCACCAGGCCGATCATCTCGAAATCGGTCTGCGGGTTGTACGACAGCTTGCGATACAGGGCCGGCGCAGTCGACATGCCGATGTGGTGCAGCAGCACGGTATGCCCGTCCGGTGCCGCGTTCTTGACCTTGGCTCCCCCGACGGTGCCGCCCGCTCCACCGACGTTTTCGATCACAACCGACTGGCCGAGGGTTTTGCTCATGGCTTGCGCCAGAGCACGGCCGACGGCGTCGGTCGGACCACCCGCGGTGAACGGCACCACCATCGTCACCGGCTTGGTCGGAAAGGCCTGTGCCGAGGCGGCACCGGCCATGGCCAATGCCGCACAACTCGCCAACACTCGAATTGCATACTTCATGAAGGTCTTCCTTGGATAGTCCGATAGGGCAGGGCTCGAACGGCCCCACTCACCAGGGATTCTATCTAGATGTCAACCCTAATCTTCGATTTGGAGGAATCGCTCGAATACGAGACGACCCTCTCGTCGCAGATCGGTTGAGGAAGAACCGGGAATACGTCCCGACGGCAAGCAGACGGGGCAGTCGAGCCGTGCCAGGCTCGAGCGGTGGCAGGCCCGGACCGGCCGGGCCTCAGGCGGCGAGGCCTTGCACCCCGCCGCGGCAGAACTCAGACCTCGTCCATCAGGAACTGGACGTCGTCGCCGACTTCGAGCTCGATCGGCGCCTGGCCGTAGCGGAATATCCGGCAGGGGCCGCCGTCACCCAGCAGCGACAGCGCCTTGCCCTCGAGGCGGAAGCCGGTGCATTCGCGCAGACCGGCGACCACCACGCTCGGGTTAAGTGCGCCGAACTCGTTGATGCGCTCTTCGCGGGTCTCGCCCTTGAAGCCCGGCGGGTTGCCGTGCAGGTAATGCGGATTGATCTGGAACGGGATCAGGCCCAGCGCATCGAAGCCGCCCGGATCGCAGATCGGCATGTCGTTGGTGGTCATGATGCTGGGGCAGGCGAGGTTGGCACCCGCGCTCCAGCCGGCGTAAGGCATGCCCTCGAGGGCGCGCTGGCGGATCGCGCGCAGGATGCGGGTCTGGCGTACGTCGCGCAGCAGCTTCCAGGTGCTGCCGCCACCCACGACCACCGCCTGCGCGGCCATCACCGCCGCTACCGGATCGGCCGCGGCATGAACGCCTTCGACCTCGATGCCGAGCTGGGCGAACACCGGCCGCACCTTCTCGACGTATTCGTCAGGGCCGAAAGTGGCCCCGGCATAGGGCACGAACAGGATCTTGTCGACGCCGGCGGGCTTGAAGAAGTCGGACAGGTGGGGCACCGCCCACTCGAGATAGGCAGAACCTTCCCGCTTGGAGTTGGACAACAGCAATAGACGCATGGGAGCTCCGGAAATCACAGAAAACCGAGTATGACGACGGCGACCACCGCCGCGCTCAGGACCGGCAGCGCATTGCGGCGGGCAACGTCGAAGACGCTGACACCAGCATAGCCCGCAGCGATGGCGCACGCGGCCGCCACCGGCGACATGGATCTCCCTAACCCCCCGCCCAGCCAGGCGATCGAACCGAGGTCGACTTGGCTGATGCCAAGCTGGGCCGCGTGCGGCAAGACGGCCTCGTTGAAGGCCAAGGCTGCGGCGTCGCCCGAGCCCGAGAGCACCGCGACCAGGAAAGTCCCGAACATGGCGGCGATCGGCGCCGCCGCCTGGGTTTCCTTGAGCATGCCGATCAGGCTGTCGATCGCGCCGATCGCCGACAAGCCACCGACAAACACCCCCGCGGCAATGATGATGCCCATCACGCTGCCGTAGGACTCGCCCATGCCTTCGAAGAACTTCTTGGTCACGGCCGCGGGCGACAGCAGACCCACGATCGCGGTGAGCACGGTGCCGATCACTATCGCCTGCAGCACCGACAGCCCCTTGGGCAGCCAAGCCGTGGTCAGGCCGAACTGCGGCACGGTCAGCAGCAAAAGCGCGAGCGGCAGGACGGGCATTGCCGCCTTGAGCAGATGGACCGGCTCATGCTTGTCGGCAACCAGGGTGGGGGCGATCTCGGGCGCGGCGCCGGCCCGCTCCGGCGTCCAGCCGGCATCCTCGCGCCTCAGCTTGGCCTGCACATACAGGACCAGGGCGACGGTCAGCGCCGCAGGCACGGAGGCTGGCAGGTGGGTGACGATCACCTCGATCACCGGCACTCCCGAGATCTTGGAGATCAGGGCGCCGTGCGCCGAACCGGGCGAGAAGGCTCCGCCCCAGGTGCCGGCGAACACCGCCGCCGCCGCCATCGCCGGGTGCACCCCGAGCGCGATCATGGCCGGGATCAGCACCACCCCGACGGCAGCCGTCACCCCGGCGGCACTGGTGATCGCGGTCGAGAGGACCACGGTGGCCAGCATCGCCACCGGAATGATGTAGCCGCGCAGCTTGAGCAGGGGCCGCACCACCAGCCGCACCAGTTCCTGGTCGCAGCCCGCCAGCTTGATCACGGCGGTGAAACCGATGGCCGGCAGGATCACCGTGATCAGACCGGCCTGGGTCATGGACCGCGAAAAGGCGTCGAACCAGGCGGCCGGATCGAGCGACAGCAGCGCCAGGACCGCGCCGCCCGCCAGCAGGGCGAGGCGCACTTCGGCGCCGCGGATGATGAAAGCGAAGGTTGCGACGACAACGACCAGCGCCAGGAGGTCGGCGATCAGGGGGGACATGGGCTCTCCCGCGCGCCGGAGGGCGCGCCCAGGCCCGATGCTAGGAGCCCGCTACCGCGTCGCCGGGCACGCCCGGGCCCGGGACGGGTAGCTGTTGCGCCGGCTGCACGACGGCGCTCGGCTGTGCCTCAGGCGCGCACCGCCGCGGCAATGGCCCGGCCGAGGTCGGCCGTGCTGCCGCTGCCGCCCATGTCTCGGGTGAGCGGCGCATGGGCCGGGCCGGCCGCCAGGACTTCCTCGATCGCCCGCACCACGGCGGCGCCTGCCGCCGGGTGGCCGAGCCAGTCGAGCATCATCGCCGCGCTCCAGATTTGGCCGATCGGATTGGCCAAGCCCTGGCCCGCGATATCGGGCGCCGAACCGTGCACCGGCTCGAACAGCGAGGGGAAGTTGCGCTCCGGGTTGAGGTTGGCGGAAGGCGCGATCGCGATCGTGCCGGTGCAGGCGGGGCCGAGGTCGGACAGGATGTCGCCGAACAGGTTGCTGCCGACGACGACGTCGAAGAACTCGGGCCGCTGCACGAAGTGCGCGCTCAGGATGTCGATATGGAACTTGTCGGCCTTGACCGCGGGGTAGTGCGCGGCCATCGCGTCGCAGCGCTCGTCCCAGTACGGCATCGTGACCGCGATGCCATTGCTCTTGGTGGCCGAGCTCAGGTGTTTCTTGGGACGCGAACTGGCCAGTTCAAACGCGAACTTGAGGACGCGGTCGACCCCGACGCGGGTCATCACCGTCTCCTGGATCACGAGTTCGCGCTCGGTGCCCTCGAACATGCGGCCGCCGATGCTCGAATATTCGCCTTCGGTGTTCTCACGCACGACCCAGAAGTCGATTTCGCCCGGCGCCCGTTCGCGGCCCTGGCGGTCTACCAGCGGCGAGCGGATCCCCGGCATCGAGCGGCACGGCCGCAAGTTGATGTATTGGTCGAACTCGCGCCGGAACTTCAGGAGCGATCCCCACAAGGAAACGTGGTCGGGCACCCGCGCCGGGCAACCGACGGCGCCGAAGAAAATCGCGTCGTGGCCACCGATCCGGTCTTTCCAGTCGGCCGGCATCATTTCGCCGTGGCGCTCGAACCAGTCGCACGAGGCGAAGTCGAAATGGTCGAACGCCATCTCGATGCCGAAGGCGCGCTGGGCTGCATCGAGCACACGCAAGCCTTCCGGCATCACCTCTTTGCCGATGCCGTCGCCCGGGATCACTGCAATACGCAACATCTTTACTCCAAAAACTGCGCGAACGATGGCACCGGTTCGCGTTCGGTGACCAGGCTGTTTTCGATGCGGCTCATGTCGGCCCAGCCCAGCGACATGCCGCACACCACCATCTGCTCCGGTGGCAGGTCCAGTTCGCGTTCGATCACGCGATGGAACTGGGTAAAGGCAGCCTGGGCGCAGGTATCGAGCCCGCGCGCGCGCGCCGCCACCATGAGCGCCTCCAGGAACATGCCGTAATCGAGCCAGCTGCCCTGCTCGAGCACGCGGTCGATCGTGAAGATCATGCCCACCGGCGCATCGAAGAAGAGGTAGTTGCGGCCGTGCTGGGCGTGCATGCCGGCCTTGTTCTCTCGGCCCAGCCCGAGCAGCCCGTAGAGATCCCAGCCGACCTTGCGCCGCCGCGCCAGAAAGGGTTCGACCCAACGGCGCGGGTAATACGCGTACTCCTCGACATGAGCCGCGCGTTCGACCGGGTCGTTGTAGGCCGCCAGCACCGCGCTCGAGAGTCGCGCCAAGGCCGCGCCGGTAAGCACCGTGACCCGCCACGGCTGGGTGTTGGTGCCCGACGGCGCGCGGCTCGCCACTGCCAAGATTTCTTCGATCGTGGCCCGCGGCACCGGGGTCGGCAGGAAGGCGCGGATCGAACGACGCGAGGTGATCGCCGCATCGACGATCTCAGTTGGGCCTGCGGGAGCGCGCCCGGGCGCGGGCGATCCGGCGCTCATGCCAAGCACCTGGCGGCCGAACTCATCGACGCTCCTTGAAGCTCACAACCAGCGCCACCCCGGCCATCGAAAGCGCTATGCCCAACCACGCTGCGAAGCCGAGTCGCTCGTCGAAAGCGAGCCAGGCCATCAGCGCCGTGGTGGGCGGGGTCAAATACATATAGCTCGCCACCTGGGTCGCGCGACCGCGGCGGATCATAAAAAGCAGCAGGAAAATCGCCACGATCGACAAGGCCAGCACCGACCATACCAGCGCCAGCCAGAACTCCCACACCGGCTCCACTCGCGGGGTCTCGAAGGCCAGCACAAACGGCAGCAGGGCCAGGAACGAGGCGCCGAACTGGATCAAGGTCCCGGTGCGCAGATCGACCGCCGCGCCATGGCGCTTCTGCCACAAAGTGCCGGCCGTGATGCCAAGCAAGGCCAGCAAGTTGACCGCCAGCGCCAGCGGGCCAGCGCCGGCAAGGGTGAGCCGGTCGGACAAGACCAGGGCAATGCCGCCAAACCCCAGCAGCAGACCGACCCAATGGCGCGGCCCAACCCGCTCGCCGACGGCGGCGGCAAACACAGCAGTCAGCACCGGCTGGGCGCCGACGATCAGGGCCGACACGCCGGCCGGCATGCCCAGGGCGATCGCCGCCCACACCCCACCGAGATAGGTCGCCTGCAGCAACACGCCGGCCACCGCCACCCGCCCCCATTCGCGCGCGCCGCGCGGCCAGGGCGCCGCCATTACCAGAGCCACTGGCAGCAGAACCGCGATCACGCCGGCGAAACGCAAGAGCAGGAAGGTGAGCGGCGGCGCATGCGGCGCCGCGAGTTTGGCGACGATGAATCCCGTGCTCCAGATCAGGACAAAAATGAAGGGAACGGCCGCCAGCCAGCGAGCGCCGGCCTGCGTCAACGCAGCCCCCCGGTTGCGGCGGGGACTTCTCCGCGCCGGCGCGACTCGGACGCAGACGACCCGCGCTGTCCGCGCCCGATCCAAGGCGAACTCGGCCCGGCGGCAAGGCTTGGAACAGGACAGTGACTCGAATCAGTCTTCACGGACACCGGCGCAGAGGTTTTCCAGGATCGGTTCCCCATTGTAGGCGGGAGCGGGCGGGGCTTAGAAAACCGCTGGAAGTCGCGCCCCGCGCGGCCTGGCGGGCGGGAGAACGAGGCTTGCCGATGAGGCCCTGAGGGGCGATGCTGCGTCGCGACAAAAAAGTGCTTGACGATTCATAGGCCCGAACAGAAAATGGATTTGTGCGGCGCAACAATGCGCCTCGGTAAGCGTCGGCCGCCGGCCACTAATCATTGGAGTCCACCATGTACGTCACGCCCGCGCAATTCTCCGAAATGCAAAAAGGCCAGATGGACGCCTTCTTCGCTCTGTCGCAAACGATGTTCGATGCCACTGAGCGTCTCGTGGAGCTCAACATGGCCGCCGCCAAGGCCAACGTCGAGGATACGGTCGAGAAGGCCCAGTCCCTTCTGAACGTCAAGGACGCTCAGGAGTTTCTGGCGCTGACCGGTTCGTTGGCCCAGCCGACGCTGGAAAAGGTGGTGAGCTACTCGCGCACCGTCTACGGCATCACCAATGGCGCCGGCGTCGAGTTCTCCCGCATCGTCGAGTCCCAGATCGCCGAAGGCAACAAGAAAATCGCCCAGGCGATCGACATCGCGGCCAAAAATGCTCCGACCGGCTCCGAACCCGCAGTAGCCATGATGAAAAGTGCAGTGGCAGCGGCCAACACCGCGTACGACACGATGACCAAGGCCGCCAAGCAGGTGGTCGAAGTGGCCGAATCGAACATCGCCGCAGCAACCCAGGCCACGATGAAGGCGGCCGAAGCCGCCAGCGACCCCGTCAAGGCCCCGCGCGGCAAGAAGGCCTGAGCTTCCATCCACCGTCGAGCCTGGCGCCGCCAGGCGCCGTGCCAGCTCATCTCCTTGGCACCCCCCGTCCGAATCCTGCTCGGACTCGATGCCCCAAGAACGGGGGTGCTTTCAGAACCCGGTCCCGGCGGCCGGGTCTTTTTTTAGGCCGCCAGAGTCTCGGCACCAAGGGCGGCAACACGCTCGGCCAGCAGAGCGAAAGCGGCGTCGACCTGATCCGGAGCCCCCTTCACGCCCAGTTCGACATGCCGCCGCGCCGGGCGGCCGTCGCGACCGTCACCCACCGACGGCAGCGAAAACGCCCGCACCCGATCGAACTTCGATTCGAGTTCTTCCATGATCGGCGTGAGTTTCGACTCTGCCGTCTCCAGCACCAGCAGCGAACGTTCGGCCTGCGGCGCGGCATGGAAATACTCGCGGTAATGGGTATCAAGCACCCATTCGATCATCGGCCAGGCCATCACCGGAAAGCCCGGAAAGAACCAATGCCGCTCGATCGAAAAACCGGCGATCCGGTTGTAGGGATTGGGAATAATCGCCGCCCCCTCGGGAAACTCGCCCATCTTCAGCCGCTGCCGGTTTTCGGGCGTGTTCATGTCGGCTTCGCCCTTGCCTTCGCGCGCCATCTCGGCCGAGCGCGCGGCGATTAACGCCGCCGCCTCGGGGTGCAAGCGCAAGGGCCGCCCCAGCGCCGCGGCCGCCGCCTGGCGGGTGTGGTCGTCCGGGGTCGCTCCGATGCCGCCGCAGCTCAGGACCACGTCGCCCGCCGCCAGGCTGCGCCGGTACAGCTCGGTCAGCTCGGCGCGGTCGTCCCCTGCGTAATGGGCCCAGGCAAGCCGCAGGCCGCGCTCGCCCAGGAGTTCGATGACTCGGGACAGGTGTTTATCCTGCCGCTTGCCCGAGAGGATTTCGTCGCCGACGATCACCAGGCCGATCCGCAGTTCAGTTGCCTTCATCCGTTTCCCCTTGAAGCTCGTCGTCGTGCCAGCGCCGCGCCAGCTGGCCCGCCACCAGGGCCAGCGCGGACGGCGCCACCACCGCCAGCGGCGGCAGGATCGAGCCGATGGCGAGCACCAGCGCCGCCGCTCCTACCGGTCCGCGTAGCCGCCTTCGCGGCACCCTGAAACAGGCCTCGACCTCGGCCAGCACCAGCCGCGTCAACAGCCAGGCCCATAGCAGCACCGGCAAGACCCAGCCGACCAGCGGCAGCGCGGCGAGCGGCGCCAGCAGCAGGCAGCCCGACCAGTAGACCAGCACCGCGACCGCACCTGCCAAGGCCCGCCGCGTGCGCCCCGGCGCAGGCAATGGCAGCGGCGCCCACAACCAGCGCAGCAGCAGGACCGAACTCAGCCACGCCACCAGGCCCGAGACGGCCAGCAGCCAGGCCAGCGCTATCACCAACGGCCCCAGCATCGCACGCATCCCGCCCAGGCCGACGGCTTCGGCGTGCCGGAGCCACCAGTCGAACGGCGCCGAACGCAGCAAGTCGCCCTGTACCCAGGCCACGGCCGCATCCCAGCCGGCGAGCGCCGCTGCGCTCGGCAACAGGGCCGCCAGCGCGAACACCAGCACCAGGGCCAGCAGCCGGCTCGGCCGCAGCAGCGTCAGGACCGCGCGCAGCAAGGCCAGCGGCAAGGCCGACCAGAGCTGCAGCGGCCCCGGCCGGCCGGCCGCGGATCTGGTGCCGTCAACGCCCTTCAAGCGGAGTGATTGATCAGACGTTTGAGACCCAGCCACTGCTGACTCCAGAAACCCGCGCCGTAGTCGCGCCCACGGCCCAGCGGTTGCGGCAGTTGGTCGCGGATTCCGGTCGCTTCGATGCGGCGGCTGAAATCGGCGGTGCCGAACCACAGGTCCCACACCGGCAGCAACACCGCAAAGTTGCAGCCGCGACGTACCCCTTCGTGCCCGGTGCCGATGGCGTGGTGGCGGCGATGGAAGACCGGGCTCACCAACACCGGCTCGAACGGCCCGAAACCCAGGCGGACATTGGCGTGATGCAGGCTTTGCAGAGCCCGGGTGAGCAGGACGATGCCGACGAACTGCCCGGGTTCGGCGCCGATTGCTAGCGCCACGGCGGCCAGGATGGCGTCGCGGATCAGGTCGTCGAGCAGATGGTTGCGGTTGTCGGCCCAGAAAGTCATCTGCTGCTGCGAGTGATGCAGGGCGTGCAAGGCCCACCACCAGCCCCAGCGGTGCTGGGCGCGGTGGATCCAGTAGTCGACGAAGTCGAGCACCACCAGGTAAAGCAGGAAGCTCACCCAGGCGATGTCGGTCACGCCCGGCCACAGGTCGTCGATCTGCAGCGGCATAAGGCCGGCCTCACGCATCAGGCGTGAGCTCGCCAGGGCCAGCGGCGTCAGCAGGACAAAGAAGATCAGCGGGAAAAAGCCCAGGCGGTGCAGCACGGTGTAGATCACGTCGACCCGTGCCGCGCGGCGGTTGTTCAAACGTTCGGCCGGCCACAAGGCCTCGAGCGGCCGCAGCAGCGCATACAGCAGGACCAGTTGCACCGCCCCCAGCACCACCCATTCCAGCCCTTCGTACGCCTGTTCGAGCCAGCCCATCAGCCCGAACGCATACATCAAGGGCTCGACCGCCTGCTCGAACAGCCAGGTCTGCAGCAGCGACAGCGAGCTCTCGATTCCGTCGATCATGGGTGATGGGCCGCGAGCCGGGCGCGCGGCTCGGCCGCCGAATAGTCCGGATGCTGGGTCAGGGTGCGGAAGCAGAAGCCGCGCTGCTTGAGCCCGACGATCAAGGGGGCCAGTGTCGGCGCCCACACTTCCTGGCGCGAGCGAATGCCCAGATGCGCCATCAGCACGTCACCGTCGCGGATGGTTCGCAGGGCGCGTTCGAGCAGGACCTGGTTCGAGGCCTGGGCCGCAGGCAGTTCGTCGCCCAGGAAACCGGCCGGCGCCCAGGCCACGTGCGAATAACCGCAGGCCTGCGCCGCCGCGATCGCATTGGCGCTGGTATGGCCGCCGGGGGCGCGCCAGATCGAATCAAGCCCGCGCCCGGTCAGAGCGAGCAGGCTGGTATCGACCTGCTTCAACTCGGCGCAGAAATCGGCTTGCGACAGTTGCAGGCGCTGCCCTGCCGCGGCGCCGAACTGCGGCCGGTAGTTCACCGTGTGCACGGCCGAATCGGCCAGGATGCGGCCATGGCGCCAGGTGTGCGAGCCGAAAGCATGGCCTTCGGCCGCCCGCTCGCGCCAGAACCTCGCCCAGCCGGGGGCGAGCGCCGTATCGCCGCGAGCCGTCTTTTCGTTGGCAAGAAAGAAGGTCGCCTTGACTTTGTGCTGGTTCAGCATCGCCGCGATGGCTTCGGCCTGGCTCATGTCGCCGGTGTCAAAGCTCAGGTAGACCTGGCCGCGGCAGACCGGTTGCGCCCACACGTCGAACCACCACAAGGCGAGCAGCACCGCGGCCGCGATATAGATCAGGACACGCGCGCGGCGCGGCTTCTTGCGCTCGTAATCGAGGTAGCGGAAACGCATCGGCAAGGACCCGGCCTACTTCCAGCCCGTGTGATTGGCGAAAAAAACCCCGTGCGGCGAGCGTCCGACCGGAATCGTGTCGACCACTTTGCGCGCTTCGAGGTCGACCACTGATACCGACTTGAGCCAGCGCTGGGTAACCCACAACTGCTTGCGGTCGGCGGTGATCTCCATGCAGTCAGGGCCGCCTGGAACGGCGATGTCGTATTTCTTCTCGAGCGTGACCTGGTCGATCAGGCTGATCGTGTTGTCGACCCGGTTCGAAGCGAACACATGACGGCCGTCGCCCAGCGGGCGGAAGTTGTGCGCGCCGCGGCCGGTCTTGATCCGCTTGACGCTTTTCTGGGCGCGCCAGTCGATCACCTCGATGTAATCGTCGCCGGTCATGCCGAGCAGCAGGTACTTGTCGTCGGGCGTCATCCAGATGCCGGCCGGCGTATTGCCGGTTTTCATCTTCCACAGCGGGGTCTGGTCAGAGAGCCGGATCGCAATCAGTTCATCACTGTCCTGCAGGGTGACGAAGGCGATCTGGCTGTCGGCCGAAAACGCAATGTGGCTCGGCGTCTTGGGCGCGGCGATCGACTTCAAAAGCTTGAGTTCCTGGCCCTGGCCGCCGGCGGCGTAGATGTCGACCCGATGCAGGCGGTTGGCCGCCGTGACGAACCACTTCTTGTCGGGCGAATAAGCGACCTGATAAGGATCGGCGATGTTTTTCAATCGCTTCTGGATCTCGCCGGTCTTGGGATCGAGAAAGACCAGGTCGTTGCCCAGGGCGTTGGCGACGATCAGCGACAGCCCGTCGGGCGTGGCCATCAGGTGGTGCGGTTCTTTGCCGACGTCGAAGCGGCGCAGTTCCTTGCGCGTCGCCTGGTCGATCAGACTGACCGAGGCGTCGCCCGAGTTCAGGACCACCACCACCGACGCGTTGGCGACATGGGTCGCCAAGGTCAGCGACAGGCCGGCCAGAACCGGCAAGCACAGCAAAGACAACTTCATGAAACCTCTCCTGGCGCCCGCTGCAGGGGCTGCACGCCGGGTCCGACGATTCTATCCAAGGGCGACACCGGCGACTGTGCAACAAGTTCTTTCCACCGTGCACGGCCGAGCGGCTCCAAACGTTAAACGTCCATGACACCTTATCCGCTGACCGCCCGCCGCTGGCTGAGCCTGTTTTTTGTCGCCGCCCTGAGCTGGGGCGGCGGCTGGGTGGCGCCGCAAGCGGCCGAACCGATCGATCCGCCCGGCCGCGTCGGCCGTCTGGCCTGGGTCTCGGGCCCGGTGAGCCTGTCGGCCGACGGCCGGTCCGAGGCCGCTGTCCCAAACTGGCCCCTCACTTCGGGCCAGACCCTCGTCACCGGCGCCTCCGGGCGGGCCGAGATCCGCATCGGCTCGGCCTCGCTGCGGCTCGACGGCAACACCGAACTCGAGCTGGTGCGCCTCGACGACAGCGCCGTCCAGATCGCGTTGGTTCAGGGCACACTGATGCTGAGCGTGCGCAACCGCGACTGGTTGAACGAGATCGATCTCAGCACGGCACGCGCCCGGGTCGAACTGCTGGCGCCGGGCCGCTACCGCATCGAAGCCGACCCCGGCCGCACCGGCGTCGGCACTCCCGACGGCCTGGCCCGGGTCCTGAGCGGCCGGATGTACTTCACCGTCCACGCCGGCGAACTGGGAGAGCTCAGCGGCGAGCCCTACCCCAGCTTCCGCCGCCTGCCTTATCGCTCCGATGCGATGGACGAGTGGGCGGCGGCACGCGACCGCCGCGAGCTGCAGCAGGCCAGCGAGCGCTACGTGTCCCCCGAGATGCCGGGCGCTGAAGCGCTGGACGACTATGGCCGCTGGAGCCCGGTCGAGCCTTTCGGCAACGTCTGGTTCCCGACTGCCGTCGGGCCTGACTGGGCACCCTACCAAGTCGGGCGCTGGGCCTGGATTGTTCCCTGGGGCTGGACCTGGGTCGACGCCGCGCCCTGGGGCTTTGCCCCCTTCCATTACGGACGCTGGGCCTTGATCGGGGGGCGCTGGGGCTGGGTGCCCGGCGGCTGGGTCGCGCGCCCGGTCTACGCGCCGGCGCTGGTGGTCTGGAACACGGCTCCCGGCCCCGGCGGCAGAATCGGCTGGTCGCCGCTTGGCCCTGGCGACGTTTTCCAGCCCTGGTACCGCAACCCGCGGCTTCACGCCAACCCATTGAATCGCGGCCAGATCCGTCCCCAGCCCCCGGCACCGCTCATGACGCTGCCGCAGAACCGCCCCGGCGCGACTGGCGGACCGCCGGGCCAGGACTTCGGCCGTCCGCCGCCTCGCCCGGGCTTGGCGCCGATGCCTGTTCCCGAAACCCATCCCTCCCCTACCCGGCCGCCGCCACCGCCGGGCGACGGATACAAACGCATTCCGCGCCCGCTTCCCGTGCCGGGCGAGACCGCACCGCGTGCCGAGCCCCCGCCGCGGCCGGGCGTGCCAGCGGTGTCGCGGCCGGCGCCCGTGCGTGTGTCTCCGTC
>JAEZVV010000049.1 GCA_023443095.1 Pseudomonadota bacterium | reverse complement strand
CCGGCGAGCACCTGGGCGTTCGAGGCGGTGTAGGTCTCGTAGGTCAGCCCGGTCCACAGGGCACCAACGGCATAGTTGGCACCCACGCCAGCGTAACGGGTGTTGTTGGCGGTGCCGGGCTTTTCCTGGCCGGTGGCCTCGAACGAATACATCGCCGAAACGATCAGGCCCTTCATGTCGGGCGAGCGATAGACGACGGCGTTGTTCAGGTTGTAGGGCATCGGGAAGGCCGACAGACCGGCGTCGCCCATGCCGCCTTCGAACGGATCCATCTGCCAGGTCATGTCGAAGTCGCCGTAAGCCGAGCTCAAACCGGCCAGGCGGCCCATCGCGACCTTGCCCAAACGGCTCTCGAGGCCGAGGTAGGCCTGGCGGCTGAACAGGTTGCCGGCTTCGCTTTGCTTGCCGGTGTCGAGATTGAAGCCGCTTTCGAGGGCGAAGATCGCCTTGAGGCCGCCGCCGAGCTCTTCCGAGCCGCGCAGGCCGAAGCGGTTGCCGTAGAAGGTGCCGCTGGCAAGGCCGAAGGACGAGTCCTGGCCGACGCCGTTGAGGTCGGCGTAATTGACGTATTGCAGGCCGCCGTCGAGAACGCCGTAGACCTGGACCGACGATTGGGCTGCCACCGGGGCGGCCAGGGCGCACAGCGCGGCCATGGTGGCCACATAGCTCAACTTCTTGATCATGGTTCTTACCTTGCTTGCTGATTTCACGGGCCGCGCCTGCGCGCGGCCTCGAGGGTTCGTGGCGATCGGCGGGGAACCGGGGCTATCCCGATCCCCGGCGCCGGCGCCGGATTACGCTTGGCTTTGGCTTAGGGCTTGACCGCCAAGGTCTGGGGGTCGAGCGATTTCAGAAAACGCACGCCGTTGTTGATGTCGAGCGTGTAGGCGCGGTCCTTGATCACGTACGGAACGTGCTGGCGATACTGCTTGAGCAGCTTGGTCGTGCCTTCGCCCAGGGCCTTGCCTTGCTCGCGCGCCCGCATGTCCATGCCTTGCGTGTGGTGCAGCACTTCATACGAGAAGAGCTCGTAGCCGATGTTGACCATCTGGCGCAGGCGGTCGGCGGTGACGTTGACGTTGCTGAAGGTCTCTTCGATGCCGATCGAGGTCGGCACGCCGTAGAGGGTCACGCTATTGGTCAGCGCCATCGCTTCGGCGTAGAGGCCCGAGGCCGATTGCGCGATGTTGGCGAAGCTGTCGCCGCCGACGTTTTCCTTGGCGACCAAGTACATGCTCATCTTCGTGCGCTTGGGATCGACCACCTGGGTCATGCGCCACATCGAGGTGTGCAGGACCTGGGCCACGGCGCGCGAGAGCGACTCGATCTGCACCGCCAGCTGGGTGTTGTCGAAGTTCGAACCCGAGTTGACGAACACCTTGTCCGAGCCGGCGTTGAGCATCTTCACGGCTTCAAGATTGCTGTACCAGAGGTCGGTGCGGCCGTTGGTGTGGACGATCGGGTTGTCGGTGGTGTGGTTGATCGCGGCGTTGAGCAGTTCCTTGGCCTGGCGCAGCTCTTCCTTGGCGGTGGCCAGGATCAGGGCCGACGAGCGGAAGCTGAGCGGATCCTGCAGCGCACGCTTGGGGTCCTTCTGCCACAGATACGAGCCCTTGAGCGCGGCCAGGATGGCTTCGCTCGCCTCATGCCCCTGCGGCCAGCCCTTGGTGTCGACCGTGTGCCAGAGGAAAGGTGTGATGTTGCCGTTGAGGGTCTCGAGGCCGGCGGCGATGATGGTCGGCGTCAGGGCAAGCAGGTGCTCGGTGCGCTTGACCGCGTCGATCGAAATGGCCTCAGCGACGTTGCTGTTGGAGAGGATGGAGATCCCGTCCATGCCGAACGGCCGGTAACGCTTGAGGCCAAGCTTCTTGCGAACGTCGGCGGCCGGCTGGCGCTTGCCCTGGTAAACCACGTCCCATTCACCCATCAGCGCGAGGCCGATGTGGGTGACCTGGCTCAGGTCGTTGGCGCCTTCGGAGCCGCGGCTCGGAATCAGCGGGTAGACGTCGTTGTTGATGTATTCGATGAAGGCGTTGGCGGCCTCGACGCTCATGCCGGTGTAGCCGGCGGCCATCTGGTTGAGGCGGATGATCATCGCCATCTTCGACAGGCGATCGTCGAGCCAGGGCTCGACGCCGGCGGCCTGGATCCGCATCTGACGTTCGTTGAATTCGATCGAGGCGGTGCGGTTGGGCTCTTCTTCAACCATCGCACCGGCAACCTTCTGGTCCTTGAGGTCGCCAAAGTTGACGGTCAGGCCATAGATGCTGCGGCCATCTTTGGCGGCGTCGATCGGACCTTTGTACGAGGCCTTGATGCGGTCCCAGCCTTCTTTCGACACGACCACGTCTTCGCCCGGCTTGGTCATTTCCCACAGCTTGTCGACCGTCAGGTCGCGTCCGGTCAGGGTATGAGTGGCAGCGTTCGCCAGCAGCGGAAACAAACCCGCTATCAACAACGGAATTACCTTAATAATCTTCATGACTCTCTCGATCATCAGGATGGCGATAAACCCGAAGCGAAACTTTAAAATCCGCCCTTAGGCAAAAGTCGCGTTTCGCTTCCGGCCCAGCGGCCATCTCCATCTTTAGTCTTCGATGCCTGAAGAGTACTTAGCCCCTTCCTCATCTCCGACCCCGAAAAAACCTCAACTCATACAGCCACCCGGTCACAGCCCGGGTTAAATCGATCACCGTCCAGAAAATCAAGAACCATGCCAACATCCGGCTCAAGCTGTGCTCGAAAACCATTGCCATCGATTAGGCCGTGCGTTTTCACCAATCGCTCTCATTCGCGGCGAGGCCGTCGAGCGGGACATAGCAATGAAGCGGATACAGACTTGTTTCGAGATATTTCAGGCTCTGGCGATGGCACAGAACTGTACCGTCTGGACGGTTTATTTCCACAGGGACTTGCAAGCGGTCTGACCTAAAGCAAACCGCCGTGGGCAGGGCGACTAAGGGTCGCCCCCTTGACTGCGGGTCGACGCCTACCCCTTCCCATCGCGCCGCCGGACCGCGCTCGGTTTTCGCTGCGGCCACCGCGCCCCGCGGCCGCTCCGGCGGCGAACTGCCCCGCGCGCCGGTAGCAACGTAGTGGCAGAGCCGAATTCAAAACGCGGGCCAAAAGAAAGGGCCGCTTCCGGGAAGCGGCCCTGTTGAGCCCTAGGCTTGCGTGGGCGTCGTGCGCGGCAACCGAAGTCCCGCTCTTGTCCCCTCGCAGCGAGACCAGGGATTACAGCTTGACTTGCAGGCTCTTGGGGTCGAGCTTCTTCAGGAAGCGCACGCTGTTATTGACGTCGTTCGTGAAGATTCGGTCCTTGGAAACGTAAGGCACCACTTGGCGATACGCCTTGAGCAGCTTGGTCGTGCCTTCGCCCAGGGTGTAGCCCTGCTCGCGCGCGCGCATTTCCATGCCCTGGGTGTGGTGCAGGACCTCGAAGGCGAAGATCTCGTAACCGATGTCGGTCAGCGCGCGCAGCCGGTCCGCCGTCACCGACACGTTGTTGAACGTGTCGTCGATGTAGATCGAGGTCGGCAGGCCATACAGCGTGACGTTGTTGGTCAGGCCCATGGCTTCGGCGTAAAGGCCCGACACCGCCTGCGCCACGTTGGCGAAGCTATCCCCCCCCTTGTTCTCCTTGGCCACCAGATAAGTCGTCATCTTGGTGCGCTTGGAGTCGGCGATCTGGATCATGCGCCAGGCCGAGTTGTGGAGGACGTGGGCCATGGCCTTGGTCACCGCCTCGACTTGCAGAGCCATCTGAGTGAAGTCGAAGTTGGCGACCGAGTTGACATAGGTCCCCTTGCCGTCGACCGACAGCTTCTTGACCGCCGGCAGGTTGCTGTACCAGAGGTCACTACGGCCGGTGGTGGTCGAGATCGGGTTGGTCGAGTTGTGGTTGAGCGAGGTGTTGACGATCTCCTTCAACTGGCGGAGGTCTTCGCGCGCCGCAGCCAGGGTCCATTGGGCCGAACGGAAACTCAGCGGATCCTGCAGTTCGCGCTTGTCGTTGAGCTGCCACAGGTACGACCCCTTGAGCTGGAGCAGGACCGCCTCGGACACCTCGTGCCCCTGCGGCCAGGCCTTGGTATCGACCGAATGCCAGAGGTAGGGCGAGACGTTGCCGTTGAGCGCTTCGAGGCCGGCGGCCACGATCGTCGGCGACAGATCGAGCAGGTGTTCGGCGCGCTTGATCGAGTCGATCACGATCGCTTCCGACACGTTGCCGTTGGACAGGATGGCAATGCCGTCGAGGCCGAAGGGACGGAATTTCTTCAGGCCGAGCTTCTTGTGCACCTCGGCCGAGGGCTGGCGCTTGCCCTGGAAGATGACGTCCCATTCTTCCATCAGCGCCAGGCCGATGTGGGTCGGCCAGTTCAAATCGTTGACACCTTGCGAGCCGCGGCTGGGAATCAGCGGATAGATGTCGTTGTTGATGTAGGCCTTGTAGGCCTCGGCCGCCGTGGTGGTCATGCCGGTGTAGCCGGACGCCATCTGGTTCAAGCGGATGATCATCGACATCTTGACCAGACGGTTGTCGAGCCAGGGTTCGAGACCGGCTGCCTGGATCCGCATCTGCCTTTCGTTGAACTCGTAGGACGCGGTGCGGTTGGGTTCCTTCTCAACGTCGCCCTGCACCACCTTCTGGTGCTTCAGGTCGCCGAAGTTGACTGAGACGCCATAGACCGACATGCCGACCTTGGTGGCGTCGATGGTGGCCTTGTACGAGGCCTTGATCCGATCCATGCCCTCTTTCGAAACCACTACGTCTTCGCCGGGAGCGGACATCTCCCACAGCTTGTCGACGGTGAGGTCACGCCCAGTGAGAGTGTGGGTAGCAGCGGTCGACAGCAGCGGGAACAGGCCTGCAATCACCAGCGGAATCACCTTAACGATCTTCATAAGTTTCTCAATAAACAGAATGGCCGCAAACCAGAAAAGAAACCCGAAAGAAATACCGCCCTAGTGCAGCATCTCTCTCCGCTTCCCAGCCTGTCAGTCACGAGCATTGATTAGCCATTGATGCGCGGGAAACATCAGTCCGCAGCCATCGCCGGCACCGAAAACCATCAACTAACGCCATCACCCGGCTATCGACCGAGCTTTATCGATGTCACCTGAAACAGCCAAAGCCATCTCCGCCCCCACCTCAAAGCGAACTCACCAATCCATCACCGGCGATGGATTCGTGCCTTCCGACTAATCTGGCTGCCCGCAAAGCAATACCCGAGCGAGCCGTAACGTTGATGCGGGTGCGAACTTGTTTCTAGATATTTCAGGAAGCAGCGAAGGCAACGAAATGTACCGTCCGTCCGGTTCATTTTTTGACGGGCCCACCGCGCGATCTGACCCAGAGCAAAAAGCGGCCCCGTGGCCAGCCCGGCGCTTGTCCAAACCGAGGGGCCGCATCGAGCGGCGAGGAAGCGTCCACCGCCTTGACGTCAGCGACAGCCACGGGAGTGACTGAGACCAGCGCCGCAGGGAGCTCCGCTTTCACGAGCGACAAGCTCGGAACGGCGGCATCCGATCGATGCGGGCGGATGAGTTGGCTGCTTGCCTGATGGATAGATGGCTGGCGGAGACGTCCCGGCACAGCAGGCCTTTCCTCCTGGAGCCGAACTCAACGCCGCCGGGAACGACCGCGGCGGCCAGCCCTTCGTGCGCCCGGCCTTGCTCGACTGATGACTGGCGTATCCGGCTTGTGTTCGAACGGCCCAACCATTCCATGCGCTTGGCGGAATCGGCCAAGGCTTGAAGCCGCCGTCGCCGTTCTGGAACCGAGTTTTCGGATACCGCTTCTGGGCAAGCCGCTCCCGCGGTATCCGGTCAACTCGCTCGCCAAACAGCAAGCGCTCCGCAAGCTGGCTGTCTCCGGCGCCCGGCCCAGGAGGGAGCGGGCCGAGCGAGCTCACACCGAGCCGAGGTTCGCCGAGCGCAAGCGCAGCGCATTGGCGATGACGCTGACCGACGACAAAGCCATCGCGGCGGCCGCCACTTCCGGAGAGAGCAGCAGGCCGAAAAACGGATACAACACCCCGGCGGCGAGCGGGATGCCCGCCACGTTGTAGGCAAAGGACAGGAACAGGTTTTGGCGAATGTTGCGCATCGTCGCCTGCGACAGCTTGCGCGCCCGAACGATGCCCATCAGGTCGCCCCGGAGCAGGGTGATGCCCGCACTCTCCATCGCCACGTCGGTCCCGGTGCCCATCGCGATGCCGACGTCGGCCGCAGCCAGGGCCGGCGCGTCGTTGACGCCATCGCCCGCCACGGCCGGCACGCGCCCCTCGCGTTTCAGGCGCCGCACCACCTCGGCCTTGTCTTTCGGAAAAACTTCGGCCACGACCTCGTCGATGCCAAGCTCTCGGCCCACGGCTTCGGCCGTGGTCCTGCTGTCGCCGCTCAGCATCACGATGCGCAGCCCAGCCGCCTTCAGCGCCTGCAAGGCTTGCGGAGTTGAGCCCTTGATCGGATCGGCCACGGCAACCAGGCCGGCCAGGCGCCCGCCCCAGCCCACGAAGATGACCGTAGCGGCCTTGCGGCGCTGCGCGTCTGCCGCCGCCTCCAGCGGTGCGCTGTCGACCCCGTTTTCGGCGAGGAAGCGCGCGCTGCCGGAAATGACCTTTGCCCCCTCCACGTTCCCGATCACCCCCTTGCCGGCGGGAGAGTCGAACTCGTTCACTGGAGACAGCGGCAAGCCCCGTTCGCGAGCCTCATCAACAATGGCCAAGGCCAGCGGATGTTCACTGGCCCGCTCCAGGCTTGCCAGTTTCTGCATCATTTCGTCCGCGCTGAACCCAGGCATAACTTCGACGTGCACGACCTTGGGCCGGCCTTCGGTCAGGGTGCCGGTCTTGTCGACAACAAGCGTGTCGACCTTTTCCATGCGCTCCAGGGCCTCGGCATCGCGGATGAGAACACCGTTCTGGGCGCCGCGCCCCCCCCCCCCCATGATCGACATCGGTGTAGCCCGGCCCAGCGCGCAAGGGCAGGG
>JAEZVV010000043.1 GCA_023443095.1 Pseudomonadota bacterium | reverse complement strand
GGCGTGATCTCAACCAGTTCATCATCGTCGATGAATTCCACCGCGTACTCCAGGGTGAGCTGGATGGCGGAACCAGGCGCACGGCTTCGTCGGTGCCCGAGGCGCGCACGTTGGTCAGCTGCTTGCCCTTGATGGGGTTCACGACCAGATCGTTGTCGCGGCTATGGATGCCGATGATCATGCCTTCATACAGCGCATCGCCCGGGTTCACGAACATGCGGCCGCGATCCTGCAGCTTCCACAGCGCGTAAGCGACCGCTTCGCCGTCGTCCTGGCTGATCAGCACGCCGTTGCGGCGCTCGCCCATCTCGCCCGGCTTGACCGGACCGTAGTCGTCGAACACGTGGCTCATCAGACCAGTGCCGCGGGTCATGGTGAGGAACTCGCCCTGGAAGCCGATCAGGCCGCGGGCAGGGATGCGGTATTCGAGGCGAACACGGCCCTTGCCGTCGGGCTGCATGTCCTGCAGGTCGCCCTTGCGGCGGCCGAGCTCTTCCATCACCGTGCCCTGGTGGGGTTCTTCGACGTCGACCGTGAGCATTTCGTATGGCTCGAGCTTCTCGCCGTCGACTTCCTTGAACAGGACGCGCGGACGCGAGACGGCCAGCTCGTAGCCTTCACGGCGCATGTTCTCGAGCAGGATGGTGAGGTGCAGCTCGCCGCGGCCGGCGACTTCGAACACGGTTTCGTCGTCGGTCTGGCGCATGCGCATCGCGACGTTGCTCTTGAGTTCGCGCTCGAGGCGGTCGCGCAGCTGGCGGCTGGTGACGAACTTGCCTTCGCGGCCGGCGAGCGGGCTCGAGTTGACCTGGAAGTTCATGGTCAGCGTCGGCTCGTCGACACGCAGCAGCGGCAGCGCGTCGGGGCGGTCGGGCTGGCACACGGTCGAGCCGATCGCCAGCTCTTCGATGCCGTTGATCAACACGATGTCGCCGGCCTGCGCTTCGTCGACCAGGGTGCGCTCGAGCCCCTGGAACTTCAGGACCTGGTTGATCCGGCCCTTGATCGGCGTCGAGTCGGGGCCGTTGAGGATGACGACGTCCTGCAGCGGCCGCACGCGGCCGCGCTTGATGCGGCCAATGCCGATCTTGCCGACGTAGCTGTTGTAGTCGAGCGAGCAGATCTGGAACTGCAGCGGACCATCGGGATCGTCGTCGCGCACCGGCACGTAGTCGAGCACGGTGTCGAACAGCGCGCGCATATTGCCGATCGCCTTGAGCTCGTCGACGTTGTGGGTGGTACCGGCGTAGCCGTTCAAGGCCGAGGCGTAGATCACGGGAAAATCGAGCTGCTCTTCGGTCGCGCCCAGCTTGTCGAAGAGGTCGAAGGTCTGGTTGATCACCCAGTCCGGACGCGCCCCAGGCCGGTCGATCTTGTTGACCACCACGATCGGCTTCAGGCCCAGCGCCAGCGCCTTGCGGGTGACGAAACGGGTCTGCGGCATCGGGCCTTCGACCGCGTCGACCAACAGCAGCACACCGTCGACCATCGACAACACGCGTTCGACTTCGCCCCCGAAGTCGGCGTGGCCCGGGGTGTCGATGATGTTGATGTGGGTGCCTTCGTATTGGACTGCGCAGTTCTTGGCCAGGATCGTGATCCCGCGTTCTTTTTCGATGTCGCCGCTGTCCATCACGCGTTCGGTCACCGCCTGGTTCTCGCGGTAGGTGCCGGCTTGTTGCAGGAGCTTGTCGACCAGGGTGGTCTTACCGTGGTCGACGTGGGCAATGATGGCGATGTTGCGAAGAGCGCGTGTCATGGTCTGGGCCTAAGAAGCAATCAGTCTTTCGGGGGCGAGGACGCCACGCTCGTTGACGAGCGCCGTTCCCAGCAGTTCTTGTTGGGGCCCGTAGACGCGGACGCGGCCGCGGTCGGGGCATTCAATGGCGAGACGCTGGCCTTGCCGCAGACGGGCGGCGAGCGTCTCGTCGAGATCGACCCGCGCCAGCGAAGCCAGCAGCCGGTCGGCCGGGGCGAGTGCAACACGACGCTCGTCCAGCGTCATCTCGCCCATCCGCTCGAGGCTCACGGCGCCGTCGAGGGTGAGTTGGCCCACCCGGGTGCGCCGCAGCGCGATCAGGTGGGCGCCGCATCCGAGCGCCCGGCCGAGGTCCTCGGCCAGCACCCGGATGTAAGTTCCCTTACTGCAATCGACCGTGACCCGGGCCTGCTCACCGTCGAGTTCGATCAGTTCGAACCGGTGGATCACCACGGTGCGCGGTGCGCGTTCGACTTCGATGCCGGCACGCGCCAGCTCGTAGAGCGGCTTGCCGTCGCGCTTGAGCGCCGAATGCATCGGCGGAACCTGTTGGATCGTGCCGCGCAGCCTGGCCATCGCGGCGTCGAGCTGATCGCGGCTGAAGCTGACCGGCCGGGTCTCGATCACCTCGCCTTCGGCATCGCCGGTGGTGGTGGTCGCGCCGAACCGGATCGTGGCCTCGTAGGCCTTGTCGGCGTCGAGCAGGTCGGCCGAGAACTTGGTGGCTTCGCCCAGCGTCACCGGCAGCAAACCGGTGGCCATCGGGTCGAGCGTGCCGGTGTGCCCGGCCTTGGCCGCGTTCATCAGCCGCCGCGCTTTTTGCAAAGCGAAGTTCGAGCTCATTCCACCCGATTTGTCGAGCAGGAGGACGCCATCGACGCGTTCGCCGCGCGGTTTACCCATCAAGCTGGCCCGCCTTAGTTCGGCCCGGTCTTGCCGACCGCCGAATTGATCAGTTGGTCCATCGCGAAGCCGCGTTCGACGCTGACGTCGTGCACGAAATGCAGCCGCGGCACGGTGTGGATGCGGATGCGACGGAACAGGAGGTTGTGCAGCAGACCCGCCGCGGCGTTGAGGCCTTGTGCCGCGACCTCGGGCTCGGAGCCGATCACGGTGAAATAGACCTTGGCGTGGGCGTAATCGGGCGTGACTTCGCAACCGGTGAGCGTGACGAGGCCGACGCGCGGATCCCGCACTTCCTGCGGAATCAGTTCGGCGAGGTCGCGCTGGATCTGGTCTGCGACGCGCAGGCCGCGACCGGGTTTCTTGGGCTTCATAGTGATGACTCTCTCGGGCCTAAACGCGCCCTAATACGACAGGATTGAAACGCGAAAGGGAGCCCGCAGGCTCCCGTCACGCGCGCACGGTCGCCTGCCTTACAGCGTCCGGGCGACTTCCTGCACTTCGAAGATCTCGAGCTGGTCGCCTTCCTTGATTTCGTCGTAGCCCTTGAGCGACAGACCACATTCGAAGCCGCTCTTGACTTCCTTGACGTCGTCCTTGAAGCGCTTGAGCGAGGACAGCTCGCCGGTCCAGATGACCACGTTGTCGCGCAGCAAGCGGGCGCTCGCGGTGCGCTTGACCAGGCCTTCGAGGACCATACAGCCGGCCACGGCGCCGATCTTCGGCACGCGGATGATCTTGCGGATCTCGACCATGCCGAGCACGTTTTCGCGCTTTTCCGGCGCCAGCATGCCGGACATCGCCGCCTTCACCTCATCAACGGCGTCGTAGATGATGTTGTAGTAGCGGATGTCGATGCCGTTGGTCTCTGCCAGCTTGCGCGCCAGGGCGTCGGCGCGCACGTTGAAGCCGATGATGACGGCCTTCGAGGCCACGGCCAGGTTGACGTCGGATTCGGAAATGCCGCCCACCTGGCTGTACACCACCTGCACCTTGACCTCGTCGGTCGAGAGCTTGGTGAGCGCGTGGACCAGCGCTTCCTGCGAACCCTGGACGTCGGACTTGATGATCAGCGGCAGGCTCTGCGCCGCGCCTTCGCCCATGTTCTCGAACAGGTTCTCGAGCTTGGCGGCCTGCTGCTTGGCCAGCTTGACGTCGCGGAACTTGCCCTGACGGAACAGGGCGATCTCGCGCGCCTTGCGCTCGTCACCCAAGACCATGATCTCGTCGCCGGCCGACGGCACTTCCGACAGACCCTGGATCTCGACCGGAATCGAAGGGCCGGCTTCGTTGATCGGCTTGCCGGCTTCGTCGAGCATGGCGCGGACGCGGCCAAACGCAGCGCCGGCGAGCAGGATGTCGCCGCGCTTCAGAGTGCCGGACTGGACCAGAACCGTCGCCACCGGACCCCGGCCCTTGTCGAGGCGGGATTCGATCACGAGGCCCTTGGCCGGGCCGTCCTTGACCGCCTTGAGCTCAAGCACTTCGGCCTGCAGCAGGACGTTTTCGAGCAGGTCGTCGATACCCTGGCCGGTACGGGCCGACACCGGGATGAAGGGCACGTCGCCGCCGTATTCCTCGGGCAACACGTCGTTGGAGACCAGCTCCTGCTTGACGCGGTCCGGGTTGGCTTCGGGCTTGTCGATCTTGTTCATCGCCACCACCAGCGGCACACCGGCCGCCTTGGCGTGGGCAATGGCTTCCTTGGTCTGGGGCATGACGCCGTCGTCGGCCGCCACCACCAGAATCACGATGTCGGTCGCCTGTGCGCCGCGGGCACGCATGGCGGTGAACGCCTCGTGACCCGGGGTGTCGAGGAAGGTGACGATGCCGCGCGGCGTTTCGACGTGATACGCGCCGATGTGCTGGGTGATGCCGCCGGCTTCACCCGACGCCACCTTGGTGCGGCGGATGTAGTCGAGCAGCGAGGTCTTGCCGTGGTCGACGTGGCCCATGATCGTGACGACCGGCGGACGCGGCTCCAGCACCTGTTCGGCGGTACTGCCGGCTTCGACTTCGGCGAGCAGAGCTTCCGGGTCGTCGAGTTTGGCGGCGATCGCCTTGTGGCCCATCTCCTCGACGAGGATCATCGCCGTATCTTGGTCCAGCACCTGGTTGATGGTCACCATCTGGCCCATCTTCATCAGGACCTTGATCACCTCGGTGGCCTTGACCGCCATCTTGTGGGCAAGGTCGGCAACCGAAATGGTCTCGGGCACCGACACGTCGCGCACCACGGCTTCGGTCGGCATCGCCACGCTCGGCGCCTGTTCGCCACGGCCACCGCTGCGGCCACGGCCGCCCTTGGCTCCGCGCCAGCCGCCGGTACCGGCACCGCTGTCGCCGCGAGTCTTGAGCTGGCGCTTCTTCTGCTGATCTTCCGACCAGCTCGAAGCCACCTTGCCCGACTTGATTTCCTTGACGCCGGCACCGGCCGGCTTCTTGTCGTCTTTCTTGGCGGCAGGCGCCGGCTTGGCGGCGACCGCGGCCTTGGCTTCTTCGGCCTTGGCGGCGGGCTTGTGCAGCGTGCCTTCCGGGGCCTTGGCGGTGAGCACCTTCTTGGGTGCCGCCATCATTTCGCGGATCGCAGCCGCTTCGGCCTCGGCCGCCTTGCGGGCACGCGCCCGCGCGGCCTGAGCGTCGCTGGCCGCCTGTTCGGCCTTCTGGCGCTCGGCCTCGGCTTTGGCGGCCTCTTCGCGGGCCGCCACTTCACGCGCTTCGGCTTCGACCACGGCGCGCTTGTCGGCTTCGGCCGCGGCGCGTTTGCCGGCGTCGGCGCTCGCGCGTTTCTCAGCCTCTTCGACCGACACCTCGGCCGGCGCTTCGGCAGCCGCCTTCGCTTCAGCCTTGGCGCTGGCTTCTGCGGCCGCAGCCAGGGCCGCCGCTTCTTCGGCCTTGCGGGCGTCCTCTTCGGCCTTGCGAGCGGCTTCGAGTTCGCGCTGGGCGCGCTCAGCACGCTCCTTGGCCTCGGCTGCCTGGCGCGCGATCAGCTCGGCGGCACGCTTGGCTTCTTCCTCACGCTTGGCCAGTTCGACCTCGTCGACCACCGGCACCGCCGGGCTCAGGTCGGCCACGGCGTCGGCCTCGACCGGCGAGCCGTCTTCACGCTTGACGAATACGCGCTTCTTGCGCACTTCGACCTGGATCGTGCGGGCCTTGCCGGTGGCGTCGGCCTGCTTGATCGCCGAGGTCTCTTTGCGGGTAAGGGTGATCTTGCGCTTCTCGGCCGCTTCGGACGCGCCATGCGCCTTGCGCAGGGAGTCGAGCAAGCGGGACTTGTCATCCTCGCTCAGCACATCGGATTCCGACTGCTTGCTGACCCCTGCCGCTTGCAGCTGCTCGAGCAGCAGCCTCGCCGGAAGCTTAAGTTCCTGCGCGAACTGGGAAACCGTGTTACTGGACATAAATCTTCTCGCTCCTTTGCCGTCTCGGCAGGGCTGTGCTTCTTACTCGAACCAGTGGGCGCGCGCGGCCATGATGATCTTCTTGGCGCGCTCGGCATCAACACCGGTCAGCTCGACGAGTTCATCGACGGCGAGCTCGCCAAGGTCATCACGGGTCTTGATCTGACCAGCGACGAGCTTGGCCGCGAGATCCGCGTCCATGTCTTCGAGTTCGAGCATCTCCTTTTCGACCTGCCCGAGGTTTTCCTCGCGCACGATCGCTTCCGTGAGCAGCGCATTGCGCGCACGGGTGCGAAGCTCTTCGACGGTGTCTTCGTCAAAGGCTTCGATTTCCAGCAGTTCCTTCTCGGGCACGTAGGCGATCTCTTCGATCGAAGAGAAACCTTCGGTGATCAGGATGTCGGCCACTTCCTGGTCGACGTCGAGCTTGGCCATGAACTCGGCCCGGATGCTGTCCTGTTCCTTGGCCTGCTTCTCGGCCGATTCCTCGGCCGTCATGATGTTGATCTGCCAGCCGGTCAGCTCGGACGCCAGGCGCACGTTCTGGCCGCTGCGGCCAATCGCGATCGCGAGGTTGTCTTCATCGACCACCACGTCCATCGCATGCCGGTCTTCGTCGACCACGATCGAGCTCACGTTGGCCGGCGCCAGGGCGCCGATCACGAACTGCGCGGGGTCTTCCGACCACAACACGATGTCGACGCGTTCGCCCGCCAACTCGTTAGTGACCGCCTGCACGCGCGAACCGCGCATGCCAACGCAGGTGCCGATCGGGTCGATCCGCTTGTCGCCGGTCCACACAGCGATCTTGGCGCGCACGCCCGGATCGCGGGCGGCGGACTTGATCAGCAGCAGACCCTGCTCGATCTCGGGGACTTCGAGTTCGAACAGCTTCTTGATGAATTCGGGCGAGGTGCGCGACAGGATCACTTGCTGGCCGCGCGCGGCGCGGTCGATGCGATCGACGTAGGCGCGGACACGGTCGCCGATGCGAAGGTTCTCCTTGCCGATCATTTCGCTGCGCGGTAGGCGCGCTTCGACCTTGCCGATCTCGATGATGGCGTCGCCCTTGTCCATGCGCTTGATCGCGCCGTTGACGATATGGTCGCCCCGCGCCAGGAAATCGTTCAGCACCTGCTCGCGCTCGGCGTCGCGCAGCTTCTGCAGGATCACCTGCTTGGCGTCTTGCGCGAAACGGCGACCGAAGACATTGGTCTCGGGCAGCTGCTCTTCGATGGTGTCACCAACAGCAACTTCGGGATCATCGTCGCGGGCATCGGACAGGATGATCTCGCGATCAGGCTCTTGCAGTCCGGCCTCATCGGGGACCACCAGCCAGCGACGGAAAGCCTCATACGCTCCGGTTTCGCGGTCGACCGCGACGCGGACGTCGGCCTCCTCGCCCGGGAACATGAGTTTCTTGGTCGCAGCAGCCAGCGCCAATTCAAGAGCGCCGAACACGGTCTCCCGCGGCACGTTCTTTTCGCGCGCCAGCACGTCTACCGTCAGCAGAATCTCACGGCTCATCTTTGCCCACCCCTGAAGTCCAGTTCCGCCACCAGCCAGGCGCGCTCGACATCCGCCAAGGCGAACTCGACCAACACCGGCTCCTTCGCCGCGCCCTCACCGCCACGCGCCGACCGCTTGGTCGAGCGGGCCATGGCCGCCTGCGAAGGCGTACGCGGCACCTTTTGTTCGACGAACTCGATGCGCACCTTCTCCGCGCCCGGCTCGCCTTTGATTTCCAACAACCGCCCTTCGAGCTTGCGGCGACCAGCCTCGGGCAAACCCTCGGCGATCAGCGGCGCAAACATCTCGACGTGCACCGTCTGGCCAAGAAAACGCTGCCAGTCGCTAACACGGCGCAGCGGCCGGTCAACCCCCGGAGACGAAACCTCCAGGCGCTCAAATTCGATATTTTCGACCGCAAACAGATGGGTGAGCTGGTTGCTCACGCGCTCGCAGTCATCCAGAGAAACGCCGCCTTCGACATCGATGGTCACGCGCAACAAGCCGCGCGGAGCGCGTTCGACATCCACGAGCTCAAGCCCGAGGCCTTCGACCGTACGATCGACAAGTTCAAAGAGTTCGCCAGCGATTCCCGACATCAGTCCAAGCCGACAAAGCCGGCAGCAAGAAAACAAGAGCAAAAAAAAATGGGCGTCTAGCCCATCCGCGTCCATCAACAGGCTTGCGCGAGGCCGTAACACTCACGCAAACCGCCTCGCGCAAACGCGGAAAATGCCCCGTCAATACGAGGCACCTACCACGTCAATCGAACAGTATAAAGCCTTGGCCTAATAAAAACAAGGCGTTATACGGATTTTCCTAGAAGCCCCGGCCTACCTTGCCGCGCCGCACACGTGTTTGACCGCGCGGCATACCCGGCATTCCACCGGCGGCAATGTAGTTGACGGTGCTGGTCATCGGGTCGGGCTGACGCCCCGATGCCTTGGCTCCACCGCCACGGCCCTGCTTGTTGCGCGACTTCGAAGCCCCCTGCGGCCTGGCTCCGGCCGGCTTTCCTTCTCCGCGCGCCTCGGCACCGACGCCAAGGTCGTGCATCCAGGCCTGCACCCATTCGGCCGCAAGCTCGTAATGGCGACCGCGCGCCACACTGCGCGGCAGCTGGATCGCGCCGAAACGCGTGCGGATCAGGCGCGAGACCGTCAGCCCGACCGCCTCGAACATGCGCCGGACTTCGCGGTTGCGACCTTCCTTGATCAACACCCGATACCAGTGATTAAAGCCCTGTCCTCCGCAATCCTCGATCACGGCAAACTTGGCGACACCGTCGTCGAGCTTGACGCCGGCCAGCAGCTGTTCGCTCTGCTCTTCGGTGAGCTCGCCTTGGACTCGGACTGCGTACTCGCGCTCGACCTCGTAGCGGGGATGCATCAGGCGGTTGGCGAGTTCACCCGAGGTCGTGAAGATCAGCAGACCTTCGGTATTGAAGTCGAGGCGCCCGACCGCGACCCAGCGACCGCCGGAAATACGCGGCAACTTGTCGAAGACACTGGCGCGACCTTCGGGATCGTCCTGCGACACGATTTCGCCCGCCGGCTTGTGGTAGAGCAGAACTCGCGGCGGCTTGCCCACCGCGGCCGCGCGGCGTTGCGACAACGGCTTGCCATTGACCCGCACCTGGTCGGTCGGCAGAACGCGCTGGCCGATATGCGCCGGCTCGCCGTTGACCGACACCCGGCCGGCGATGATCAGCTCCTCCATGTCGCGCCGCGAACCCACACCGGCGTCGGCAAGCACCTTGTGCAGCTTTTCCGATTGCGCCACCAGCGCCTGCTTGACCGCCTTGCGGCCGCGCTCGAGCACCTCGCGCGGCAAAGCTGAATCCGGCATGGCCGCAAGGTTGAGCTCGTCACCGTCGGCCAGAGCCGGGCCGGCGCGCATGCCGTGTTCGCCCGCCGGTGCAGCCGCCCCCGCAGCCGTGCTTTGACCGCCCTGTCCACGCTGACCGCGGCCGCGCCGACGCCGACCGTGCGGGCTGCGTCCGCCCGTCTCGTCGCCGGGGCGGACCGGTTCTTCCCGTTCGGGCGCGGAAGGCGCTGGGGCCGGGGCAGGGGAATCGAAATTGTCAGGACTTTGGCTCATGGCTGGGGGGCCTCGGCGTTGCTGCGGCCGGCTCGGCCGTAGCGGGATCGGGTTCGGAAGTCTCGGCCGCGGCCTCGACCGCAGCGAGCAGGGAATTCGGGTCGGCGTCCGTCGCTTCGACTGCCGACGCCGCGCTGGATTCGGTTTCGCCGCCTCGCGACGGATCGGAAAACTGCAGTTCAAACTCGACCGGTACGGTGTCACCGCCTTCTAGCGGCGGCAGTTCGTCGAGCGAGCGCAGGCCGAGGTCATCCAGAAAATCGCGCGTGGTCGCAAACAGGGCGGGGCGTCCAGGCGCTTCGCGATGCCCGATCGCCTCGATCCAGCCGCGATCCTCGAGCGCCTTGATCACTTGCGAGTTGACTGTCACTCCGCGAATCTCTTCGATGTCACCCCGCGTCACCGGCTGCCGGTACGCCACGATCGCAAGCGTCTCCATCACGGCCCGCGAATAACGCGGCGGCTTTTCCGGATTGAGCCGCTCGAGATAAGGCCGCATCAGGGGGGCGCTCTGGAAGCGCCAGCCGGAAGCCAAAGCGGTCAGTTCGAGGCCGCGCCCCGACCAATCGCGACGCAGCTCCTCGAGCAACACCCGCAAGGTATCGCTATTGAGTTCGCCTGCGAAGAGCTGGCGCAGCTCCGAAAGCACGAGCGGACGCTCGGCCGTGAGCAATGCCGCCTCGAGGACAATCTTGGCCTCTTGCGTGTTCATGTCTTTCGAATCGAGGCCGTGCGGCGAAGAGCGTTATCGCGCCGCGTCTTGACGCAGCAGCAAGAGGACGCAAGCGCCCCACGGCTTTGGAAAAATCGGTGTGCGAGATTCGCTGAGCGCGGCAGGCGGGTAGTTGTTCTGCCTGCGGTCCTGCCGGTCACGAAAACGAAGCAGCCGAAATCACTGATTGGCGAGGAAGCGAACAAGCGCTTCAATCTAAAAGCCAACCCATACTTGATGAATTTTCAGTCTATCACAGGGCCTAACGGCATCCGCCACCGACTGTGGCTGCCATAACACGCTCGCATCCGGCCTATCGCACGTCGGGGAGGCAAGCGTCGATCTCTTGCAATTTCATTCAGTGCTGTATACATTAACAGTAACCGAATCCTGTACAAGAAACTCCATGCGCGCCGAACCCGCTCCGCTCACCGCCCGCCAGGGCGAGATTCTCGAGTTCATCCGCAGCACTCTCAGCGACAGCGGTGCGCCTCCCACCCGCGAAGAAATCGCTCGCGCGTTCGGTTTTCGTTCACTCAACGCTGCGGAGCAGCACCTCCAGGCTCTCGCCCGCAAGGGTTTGATCGAACTTGTCGCCGGTACTTCGCGCGGCATCCGGCTCAAGGACACGGTCCGAGCGCTCAAGGAACTCGCGCTTGACTCCGGTCTGCCTCTGATCGGCAAGGTCGCGGCCGGCAGCCCGATCCTGGCGCAGGAAAACATAATTAAGCGGCCCGCTGTCGACCCTCTCACCTTCCGGCCACGCGCCGACTACCTGCTCGAGGTCCGCGGCATGAGCATGCGCGATGCCGGCATCCTCGACGGCGACTGGCTCGCCGTGCACAAGCAGGCGCAGGCTCAGCCCGGCCAGATCGTGGTCGCCCGACTGGGCGACGATGTCACGGTCAAACGCCTGCGAATTAAGGGGCGGCACGCCGAACTGGTCGCCGAGAACCCCGACTTCCAACCGATCGTGGTCGATCTGGCGCGCGAACCACTGGTAATCGAAGGTCTGGCGGTCGGGGTGATCCGGCCCGCGATCTAGCCGCTTCTTGCCTGCCCTGCTGTAACGAGCTCCACCGTCGCACTTCTCAGAGAGGCGTCATGTTGACCGCCAAGGACCTTGCTTTGCCCGCAATCGGGTTTTATCGCCACCAATCCAGGAGTCACAACACGGCTCCTGTCGCAATGGCGACCAGCGGCTTCTCCGAACTCGACCGCGAACTTCCCGGCGGCACCTGGCCGCGCGGTCAGATCATTGAACTGCTGGTCGACGCACCGGGCTCCAGCGAAGTGAGTCTCTGCCTGCCGGCCCTGGCCCAGAACCGAGAGCGGCCTTGCCTGTGGGTCCTGCCAGCACGGGCCGGCGTCCACAGCCGCTCCGCCACCACCCTGCCCTTTGCCGGTCAACTCGCCGCTGCCGGCCTGGACCCCGCGCGCCAGTTCGTGGCGCAACCTGCCACGGCCCG
>JAEZVV010000190.1 GCA_023443095.1 Pseudomonadota bacterium | reverse complement strand
GCATGTCGGCGCCCGCCGCCGCCCCCAGCAACGCTCCCGCTGCGGGCAGCAGCGGCAGCGGCGGCACGGCCGCGACCGGTCCGCTCGCCGGCATGATCCAGGCCGACGCCGCGACCAACTCGCTGATCATCACCGCGCCCGATCCGCTCTACCGCAATATCCGCTCGATCATCGACAAGCTCGACGTGCGCCGCGCCCAGGTCGTGATCGAATCGCTGATCGTCGAGGTCGCCGCCGACAAAAGCGCCGAGTTCGGCGTGCAGTGGCAGGCGCTCTCCGGAATCAACAGCGGCGACGTTTCGGTGATAGGCGGCACCAACTTCGGCGGCAGCGGCACCAACATCATCAACGCGGCGCAGAACCTCGCCTCGCTCGGGCCCGGTCTCAACCTCGGCGTGGTCAAGGGCAAGATCACCATCCCCGGCATCGGCGAGATCCTCAACCTCGGCTTCCTCGCCCGCGCGCTCGAGAGCACGACCGAGGCCAACATCCTGTCGACGCCGACGATCCAGACTCTGGACAACGAAGAAGCCAAGTTCCTGGTCGGCCAGAACATTCCCCTGGTCACCGGCTCCTACACCAGCACCGGCGCCAGCGGTGGCACGGTCAACCCCTTCCAGACCTACGAGCGCAAGGACATCGGCCTGCAGCTGCGGGTCAAACCGCAGATCAGCGAAGGCGGCGTGGTGCGGCTGCAGATCTACCAGGAGCTGTCGTCGATCCAGAACGCGCTTTCACTCGCTCAGGGCGGGATCATCACCAGCAAGCGCAGCTTCGAATCGGTAGTCCTGGTCGAAGACGGCAACATCGTGGTCCTGGGCGGCCTGATCGAAGACACGACCGACAACAGCACCCAGAGCGTGCCCATCCTCGGCTCGATTCCGGGGCTGGGCGCCTTGTTCAAATACGAAAACCGCAGCCGCAAGAAGACCAACCTGATCGTCTTCCTGCGGCCCTACGTGGTGCGCGACGAAGGCACCTCGTCGGCGCTGGCGCTCGACCGCTACGACTACATCCGCGGCCAGCTCGCGGCCAACCAGATGGCCGACACCTTCATCTTCCGCGGCCTGCAGGGCGGGGAACTGCCACCCAAGCCGCCGGTGCCGCCCGCCATCCGCAGCGAAGCCGGGGCCACGGCAGCCGAACCCGGTGCCGCGCCCGGCCTCGCTCCCGTCAACCCAACGGCGCCGACCCCGGCGGCGGCAGCGCCCGCCGCGCAAGTCGTCCAGGTCGGCACCATGCCCGACGCCAAGCAGGCCCAGGCCTTGATCAAGCGGCTCCAGGAAGCCGGCTACCAGGCCTATCCCGACGTGGTCAAGACCCGCAAGAGCGAGCTGGTACGGGTGCGGATCACGGTCGATCCGGCGCAGGCGATCGCCGACGTTCTGGCCGACCTGCGCAGCCGCGGCCTCAACCCCATCCTGGTCGTGCAATGAGCCTCGTCGACCCGACGCGCCTGGTGCCTTACGCGTGGGCGCGCGACAACGCCATCCTGGTCGTTCCCACGACCGAGCGCGAAGCCGAGGCCTGGATCAGCGAAACCACGCCGCTCGCCGCCCTGGCCGAAGTCACCCGGGTCTGGCCGGGCCGCTTGCGGCCGGTGATGAAGGACGCGGCCGAGCTCAAGGAAGCGATCGCCCGCCGCTACGCCACGCAGGAAGGATCGGCGCAGCAGATCGTCGGCAGCATCGAGGGCGAAGTCGACATCTCGCGCATGATGCAAGAGGTGCCCGACATCGAGGACCTGCTCGAGACCGAAGACGACGCGCCGATCATCCGCATGATCAACGCGCTTCTGACGCAGGCGGCGCGCGACGGCGCAAGCGACATCCACATCGAGCCCTTCGAGACCTATTCGATGGTGCGTTTCCGCGTCGACGGCACGCTGCGCGACGTGGTGCGACCGCGCCGCGCCCTGCACGGCGCGCTCGTCTCCCGCATCAAGATCATGGCCGCGCTCGACATCGCCGAGAAGCGCCTGCCGCAGGACGGCCGCATCACCCTGCGGGTGGGCGGGCGCGCGGTCGACGTGCGGGTCTCGACCCTGCCCACCGGCCACGGCGAACGGGTGGTGCTGCGCCTGCTGGAGAAGGATTTATCCAAGCTCGAGCTCGGCAAGCTCGGCATGGCGGCCGACACGCTCGCCGACTTCGACCGCCTGATCCACGCACCGCACGGCATCATCCTGGTCACCGGCCCGACCGGCTCGGGCAAGAGCACTACGCTCTACGCGGCGATCCGCCGGCTCGACGCGGCGACCACCAACATCATGACGGTGGAAGACCCGATCGAATACGACATCGAAGGCATAGGCCAGACCCAGGTCAACGCCAAGATCGACATGAGTTTCGCGCGCGCTCTGCGAGCGATCCTGCGGCAGGACCCCGACGTCGTCATGATCGGCGAGATCCGCGACCTCGAGACCGCTCAGATCGCGGTCCAGGCCTCGCTCACCGGCCACCTCGTGCTCGCCACCTTGCACACCAATGATTCGGCGAGCGCCGTCACCCGCCTGGTCGACATGGGGGTCGAGCCCTTTCTGCTGTCCTCGTCGCTGCTGGGCGTGCTGGCGCAGCGCCTGGTGCGCAAGCTCTGCCCGCATTGCAAGCGGCAGGACGAAGCGGGCACCTGGCACGCGGAAGGCTGCCAGCACTGCGGCCACACCGGTTACGTCGGCCGCACCGGGGTCTACGAGCTGCTCGAGGTCGACGACGAGCTGCGCGGCCTGGTCCACACCCACGCCAACGACAACGACATCCGCAAGCTCGCCGAAAGCCACGGCATGCGTTCGATGCGGGCCGACGCCCAGCGCTGGGTGGAGAGCGGCCAGACGACGCGAGAAGAAGTGCTGCGGGTGACGCGCGAATGACATTCCGCTGCCCAGGGCTGCCATGACCGCCTTCCGCTACACCGCGGTCGACGCCGAGGCGCGCGAGCAAAGCGGGGTGATCGAGGCCGACAGCGCGCGCCTGGCGCGCCAGCTTCTGCGCGGCCGCGGCCTGACCCCGCTGCAAGTCGAGCCCGTACTGAGCGACTCGACCCGGCGCAGCACCGGTTTTGTGCGCGGCCTGTCGCAGACCGAACTGTCGGTGCTGACCCGCCAGCTCGCCTCGCTGCTCGGCGCCCAGCTGCCGGTAGCCGATGCGCTGACCGTGATGGTCGAGCAGAGCGACAAACCCGCCCTGCGCGAGCTGATGGCGGCCGTGCGCACCGAGGTGCTGGCGGGCGCTTCTCTCTCCAGCGCGCTGGCGCGCCACCCGCGCCAGTTCCCCGAGATCTACCGGGCGCTCATCGCCGCCGGCGAAGAGTCGGGCAAGCTCGGCTCGGTGCTCGAAAGCCTGGCCGACTACGTCGAGGAACGCGCCCGGCTGCAGCAGAAGATCACTCTCGCCTTCGTCTACCCGGCGATCGTGACCCTGGTTGCGATCGCGGTGGTGATAGGCCTGCTCACCTATGTCGTGCCCCAGGTAGTCCAGGTGTTTGCCAACACCAAGCAGGCTCTGCCCTGGCTCACCCGCGCCCTGATCGTCGCTTCCGACTTCCTGCGTCACTGGGGCTGGCTGCTGCTCCTGATCGGCGCTGCCGCCGGTCTCATCGCCTGGCGCGCACTCAAGGTGCCAGCGCTGCGGCTCGCCTGGCACCGGCGGCTGCTGACCTGGCCGGTGGTGGGCATCCTGACGCGTTCGCTCAACACCGCGCGTTTTGCCTCGACCCTGGCCATCCTTGCCGGCAGCGGCGTGCCCATGCTGCGCGCGCTGCAGGCCGCGGGCGAAACCGTCGGCAACGACGCCATGCGGGCGCGGGTGATCGACGCCACCCAGAAGGTCAGGGAGGGCTGGTCGCTCGCACGCGCCCTGCGCGCCGAAGACAAGGGCGCAAGCGGCAGCGCGCGCCTGTTCCCGCCGGTGCTGATCCACCTGATCGCCTCGGGCGAAGCGACTGGCCAGCTGCCCGAGATGCTCGGCCGCGCCGCCGACATCCACGCCCGCGAAGCCGAGCGCCGCGCGCTGTTTTTCACTTCGCTGCTCGAACCCGCCCTGATCCTGGCCATGGGCGTGATCGTGATGCTGATCGTGCTCGCCGTGCTGCTGCCCATCATCGAGATCAACCAGCTGGTGCGCTGAGGGCCGGCCAGCCTGAGCCGCGACCGCCGGCCGGTTCGCGGCGGGAAAGTTGTCGCTGGATCAAGCCCGGCGGCCGCGAGCAGAAAGCGCCGGCGCCATAATGGGCACCATGATCCGCCCCGCCATCACCGCCCTGCCGGCTTCCCGCATCCGCGAGGTCGCCAACGCCGGCCTCGGCCGCAACGACATTCTCAAGTTCTGGTTCGGCGAAGGCGACCGCCTCACCCCGCCTTTCATCCGTGCCGCCGCCCAGGCCGCGATCGAGGCGGGCGACGTCTTCTACAACCCCAACCTCGGCCTGCCCGAGCTGCGCGAAGCCATCGCCGCCCACCTGAGCCAGCTTTACCGGCCGGCGCAGCCCCTGCCCAAGGAACGCATCACCGTCACCAGCGCCGGCGTGCACGCCCTGATGCTGATCTCCCAGGCCCTGGTCGAACCCGGCGACCGGGTGGTGGTGGTGACTCCGGTCTGGCCCAACGTCACTGCGATCCCCACCATCCTCGGCGGCGTGGTCGAACGGGTCGCGCTCGATTACGAGGCCGGGCGCTGGTCGCTCGACCTCGGAAAGCTGCTCGCGGCGACCCGCCCCGGCACCAGGATGCTGGTGATCAACTCGCCCAACAACCCCACCGGCTGGACTCTGTCGCAAGCCGACTGGCGAATCGTGCGCGAGCACTGCGCCCGCCACGGTATCTGGCTGATCGCCGACGACGCCTACGCCCGCCTGGTCTACGACGGTCAGCGGGTCGCGCCCGGCCTGCTCGGCGAAATCGGCCCCGACGAACGCTTCGTCTCGGCCAGCACTTTTTCCAAGGCCTGGAGCATGACCGGCTGGCGCCTGGGCTGGATCTGCGGGCCGGCCGACTTCATCGTCCAGGTCGGCAAGCTGACCGAGTTCAACACCTCGTGTGTGCCGGCCTTCGTGCAGCGCGCCGGCATTGCCGCAATCGAGCAGGGCGAGCCTTTCGTCGCCGACAGCGTGGCGCGGCTGGCGCGGGCGCGCGAGCGGCTGGTGGCGGGACTGCAGCGGATCGACGGGGTCGAGGTCGCGCCCCCGGCGGGAGCGATGTACGGCTTTTTCCGCGTCCCAGGCCGCAGCGACGACAGCCTCGCCTTTGCCAAGGGACTGGTGGCCTCGGTCGGCCTGGGACTGGCGCCGGGAGTGGCCTTCGGCCCCGAAGGCGAAGGCTGGTTGCGCTGGTGTTTTTCGGCGAGCGAAGACCGCATCGACGACGGCCTGGCGCGGCTGGCGACGTTCCTCGCGCCTCAGACGAAAAGCCGCGCCACCTGATAGAAGGCGAAACACAGGGTCCACGCCACCACCAGCGGCCACACCATGGCCAGCGCGGTAAAAGCCAGGCTGTTCGATTCGCGGCGGATCGCCGCCAGGCTCGCCACGCAAGGCGTGTAGACCAGGATGAACAGCATGAAACTCGCCGCCTGCGCCCAGGTCAGGGTGGCGCCGAGCGCGGCGCCGAGGTCGTCCTGGCCGGTGGCGAAAATCACGGCCAGCCCGCCCAGCACGATTTCCTTGGCGACCACACCGAAGATCAGCGCCACCGACAGCGAGGCATCGATGCCGATCGGCGCCAGCACCGGCGCAACGAAATCGGCCAGGCGGCCGGCCAAGGTGGCGGGGCCGGCCGGCGCGGCGTCGAAGGGCACGTGAGTCAGGACCCACACCAGCAGCACGCCGAGCAGGACAAAACCGGCCGCGCCGCGCAGGAAACTCGCGGTCGACTGCCAGGCCTGGTGCGCCAGGGCGCGCAAGGTCGGCACCCGATAGGGCGGGAACTCGAGCAGCAGCGGCTCGCTGTCGGTGTAGCGGCGCTTCCACAGCGCTGCCGTGCCGAAGGCCACGAGGAAGCTGACCAGGTAGAGCGCCATCATCACCAGTGGCGCAACGGTCGGCGAGAAAAACACGGCGGTGATGAAGACCAGCACCTGCAAACGCGCCGAACACAGCGAGAAGGGAATGATCAGCATCGCCAGCAGTCGCTGCGGACGCGAGCGCATCACCCGGGTGCCGAGCAGGGCCGGCACATTGCAGCCCAGCCCCATCAGTTGCATCACGAAGGCGCGGCCGTCGAGCCCCAGGCGCGACATGAAGCGGTCCATCAGCACCGCCACCCGGACCATGTAGCCGCTGTCTTCAACCACCGCCATCAGGACGAAGAAGATCAGGATGATGGGCAGGAAGGTAAGCACCGTGCCCACGCCCTGGACCAGGCCGTCGGCGACAAAACTCTGCGCCGGCGCCGGCCAGTTCGCCACAGCCGGCGCAATCCAGCCCTGCTGGACCCAGTCGATGCCGGCGCCGAGCGCGTCCTGCAGGGGCACGCCGATGCCGTAGACCAGTTGGAACAGCAGCCACATCGCGCCCAGGAAAAGCGGCAGGCCGAGCCAGGGGTGCAGGACCCAAGCGTCGAGCTTGTCGGTGATCCGCGCCGGCAATACATGCGGCGCGTCGAGCGCGCGTTCGGCCAGCCGGCCAACTTCGGCGACAAAGGCTGAGCTGTCGATCGGCGCGGCACTCACCGTGGCGCCGACGGCGGGCTCGGAGTTCGACACCACCTCGAGCAGCGCCTGTTTGAGCGGACCCAAACCTTGGGCGTTGCGCGCCGAAACCAGCAGGACGCGGCAGCCGAGTTCAGCCGCCAGCGCGTCGGCATCGATCCTCAGGCCGATGCGCTTGGCTTCGTCGGCCATGTTGAGCGCCACCACCAAAGGGCGGCCGAGCGACCTGAGCTGGAGCAGCAGCGGCAGCTGGCGTTCGATCTCGGGCGCGGCTATCACCACCAGCAGGGCCGACACCGGTTCGCGTTCGAGAAAGCTGCGGGTCACCCGCTCGTCTTCGGCCGTTCCCAGCATCGAATAGATACCGGGCAAATCGACCAGCTCGACCAGGCTCGGACCCAGCAACAGGCGGGCGGTCTCGAGTTCGACCGTCATGCCCGGCCAGTTGCCGGTGCGGGCCGAGACGCCGGACAAGCGGGAGAAAAGAGTCGACTTGCCGGTGTTGGGCATGCCCACCACCGCGATGCGAGCGCCGCGGCGGGCCAGGCGCGGCGGTGTCGATTCGAGCGCCGCCGCCGTGCAGGACTTGGAAGTCACAGGTTCAGGCGTTCGGCTCGACGCTGATGCGGCCGGCTTCGGCGGCGCGCATCACCAACTCGGTGCGGCCGGCGCGGATCTTGACCGGACCGCCGCGCCCGAGTCGATGGATCACCTCGATCGGGCGGCCGCGGCTGACGCCGAGCGCAGCCAGGCGTTCGCGCATGGGGCCGTCAAAGCCCACCTCCGCAACCCGCGCCGCGCAACCCGCGACCAGTGAATCCAGCGTCATGCCCGCCTCAGATGAAAACAAGTCTCATTTCAAAAATTACGCTTTTGCGGCGCAGCAGACAAGGCGGGCAAGCCCGGGGCATGACTTGAAGCAAATCGAGCCGGCACCGCGCACAGCACTAGCCCCCCGGGAAAGCCCGACGTCGTGCCGGGACCGCGATTCGGGCCGATCGCGCACGAAAAATCGGCGCTTCTCCGCCGGCATGTCTCGCGTTTCGGCCTTTAGGTCAGTCTGGCGGGCGCTGAGTCGAACGCGCCGCCGGCCTCTTTCACTCGGCGATCAAGCCGCGTTTGGCGAGCAGCGGCTCGACCGCGGCGTCGCGACCGCGGAAAGCACGGTAGGCCGCCCCCGGTTCGACGGTATTGCCGGCTGCGTAGATGCAACGATGCAGCCGTTCGGCAGTATCCGCATCGAACGGATCGCCAGCCTCGACGAAAGCCTGGTAGCCGTCGGCGTCCAGCACTTCTGCCCACAGGTAGACGTAATAACCGGCGGCGTAGGCATCGCTCGAAAACAGGTGCTGGAAATGCGGCAGGCGGTGGCGCAGGACGATCTCGCTCGGCATGCCCAGGCGGGCCAATTGCTCGCGTTCGAAGCGCTCGAGGTCGAGCCCGTTGGGGTCGGTTGCGTGCAAGGCCATGTCAAGCAAGGCGCAGGCGGTGTATTCGACAGTTTCGAAACCCTGGTTGAAGCGGCGCGCCCGCTCGAGCTTGGTCATCAGCGCGTCGGGAATCACCTCGCCGGTGTCGACATGGCGGGCGAAACGCTTGAGCACCTCGGGCTCCATCGCCCAGTTCTCGAAGATCTGCGAAGGCAGCTCGACGAAGTCGCGCAGGACCTGGGTGCCGCCGAGCCGCTCGTAGTTCACGTCGCTCAACATGCCGTGCAGGCCGTGGCCGAACTCGTGGAACAGGGTTCGCACATCGTCGACCGACAGCAGGGTCGGCTCGCCCTGGGCGAAGTTGTTGTTGTTGACCACCACCGGGATCACTTCGCCCGCGGCGCGCGATTGGCCGCGGAAGACGCTCATCCAGGCGCCCCCGCGCTTGTTGGCGCGGGCGTAGTTGTCGTGCAGGAACACCGCCACGACCTCGCCCGCCCGGTTGCTGACCTCGTAGGCCACCACGTCCGGGTGATAGACCGGAAGATCATCGCGGCGGGCGAAGGACAGACCGAACAGCCGCTGCGCGCAATCGAAAGCCGCGGCGACCATGTTGTCGAGGGAGAAATAGGGCTTGAGTTCGGTCTCGTCGAGCGCGTAACGGCTCTGCCTCAGCTTCTCGGCGTAGAAGCGCCAGTCCCAGGGCTCGAGCGTGATGCCGTCACCGCGGGCCTCGGCTTCGGCCTGCAGCAGGTCGCGTTCGGCTTCCGCCTTGGCGCGGGCAGCAGGCCAGACCTTCTCCAGCAGCTCCGCCACCGCAGCCGGCGTGCCGGCCATGCGGTCGACCAGGGCATAATCGGCGAAGCTGGCGTAGCCATGCAGCTGCGCCAGTTCGGCGCGCAGCTGCAGGATCTCTTGCATCAGCGGGTGGTTGTTGCGCGCCGGATCGAGTTCGCCGCGCCGGGTCCAGGCCTTGAACGCCAGCTCGCGCAGATCGCGCCGCTCGCTGTAAGTGAGGAAAGGCACGACCAGCGAACGGCTGAGCGTGATCACCCAGGCGTCGGCCTCGCCGCGCGCGACCGCGGCCGTGCGGGCGGCGCTCTTCAAGGCGGCCGGCAGACCGGCCAGTTCGGCCGGGTAACGCAACACCAGCTTCCAGCCCGATTCGTCGCCCAGAACGTTCTGCGAAAACTGGGTCTGCAGCGCCGCCAGCCGTTCGGCGATCGCGGCCAGCCGCGCGCGGGCGGCGGGTGCCAGGCGCGCGCCGGCACGGACGAAATCGAGGTGGATGCGCTCGGTCAGGCGCCGCTGTTCGGGCGTCAGGCCCGGCTCGGATCGGCGCGAATACACCGAGTCGATCCGAGCGAACATCCCCGCGTGTTGATACAGCGCGCTGTCGTGAGCCGCGAGGCGCGGCGCCATCTCGCGTTCGACCGCCTGCAGCTCGGCCGAGGTGGCCGAGGCGCTCAGGTTGGCAAACACGCGTTCGACTCGTTTGAGCAGGGCGCCGCTGAGGTCGAAGGCCAGGATCGTATTGGCGAAGTCGGCCGCGGCCGGGGCGGCGGCCAGGGCATCGACCTCGGCCCGGTGGACTGCCAAGGCGAGTTCAAAAGCGGGAACGAAGTGTTCGGCGCGGATCGCATCGAAGGGCGGCAACTGGTGTGCGGTGCTCCAGTCGGCAAGCAGCGGATTGGCAGCGGGCGAGTCGAAGGGCATGGGGCGGGCCACGGGGGAAAGCCGCGATCTTATCGGCTCGCACCCCGATCCAACCCTAAGTGGTGTGTGGCTACACTCGGACCAAGCCGCGACCGCGAGCCGCCAAGATCAACGAGGAAGGAATGACGGACTGGGGTTGGAACAGTGCACTAGCGATTTTCATCCAGGTCGCTCTTATCGTCGGGGTCACCCTGCGTGTGATCCTGACCCGCCACCCGCCCGGCAGCTCGTTTGCGTGGATCCTGCTCACGGTCGCCCTGCCCTACGTCGGTTTCGGGCTCTACCTGATGCTGGGCGAACGCCCGATCGGCCGCCTGCGCGCCCGCCGCATGCGTGCCGCGCTCGAACGCTGGCCGACGCTGGCCGCCCAGTTGCCGGCCGCCGCAACCAGGAACGCGATTTGCCTGTCGGCCTCCAACCAGCAGCTGGCCCATCTTGCCACCCGCCTGGGCGAGCTGCCCTTGACCGCGGGCTCGAGCCTGGAACTGATGGCCGACACGGCCACCATCCTGCAGCGGATGGCGGACGACATCGACGCCGCCCACACCCGCGTCAAGTTGGCCTTCTACATCTGGAACGAAGGCGGCGACGCCGATCGGGTGGCGCTGGCTTTGATGCGCGCCGCGCAGCGCGGTGTGCAGTGCCGGCTGCTGCTCGACGCGCTCGGCAGCAAGGCCTTTCTCGCTTCGCATTGGCCGCGCCTGATGCGGGAAGCCGGCGTCGAAATCGCCACCGCGATGCAGGTCCGTTTGTGGGAGATCGCCTTTGTCCGGGCCGACCTGCGCCTGCACCGGAAAATCGTCGTGATCGACAGCGAAATCGCCTACACCGGCAGCATGAACCTGGTCGACCCGCGTTATTTCAAGCAGGACGCGGGCGTGGGCGAGTGGATCGACGCCATGGCGCGGATCCAGGGCCCGACCGTGGCCTCGCTCGAAGCGGTGTTCGTCTACGACTGGACTCTGCAGTCGCCGCTGCCGACCCTGGCCGCGACCGGGCTGCTGCCACCGCCGCCCGCGACCAACCCGGGCTCGGCCCAGGTGGTGGTGGTGCCTTCGGGCCCGACCTCGGTGCTCGACGCCAACCGCCGCCTGATCATCGAGGCGATCAACCGCGCCGAGCGGCGCATCCTGCTCACCACCCCGTATTTCGTGCCCGGCGAACCGCTCACGATCGCCTTGCAGAACGCGGCCTTGCGCGGCGTCGAGGTGCGCCTGCTGGTGCCGGAAAGAAACGACTCGCGCCTGGTGAAATACGCCAGCCGCCGCTATTTCGACGACTTGCTGAGCGCGGGAATCCGGGTGCTGCTGTTTCGCGGCGGTCTCTTGCACACCAAGAGCATCACGGTCGACGAACAGTTCGCCCTTTTCGGCACCGTCAACCTCGACACCCGCAGCCTGCACCTCAACTTCGAGCTGATGCTGCTGGTCTTCGACGCTGCCTTCACGCGTTCCCTGGTGGCGCTTCAGCAGAGCTACGAGGCGGCGGCCGTCCCGCTCGACGCGGCCCGCTGGCGCGCGCGTCCGCTGCGGGAGCGGCTCAAGGAAGGGGCGTGTTTCCTGGCGTCGCCCCTGCTGTGAACCGAGCCGGGTCCCGCTTGACCCGGCGTCGCTAGAGAAACTTAGGGTTTGGGACGGTCAATCTCGCGCACGACTTCGACCACCTCGACGTCCTGCACGTCCTGCGTGCTGCTGCGCCAGCGCCGCGGCTGACCCGCGCTCGGCCCGGCCGTTTGCGCCGTGGCGGCTTCGGCCGCCTGCTGCAGGCGCTTGCCGAAGAAAAATCGCATCACCAATCCGGCGAGGGCCAAGGCCACCACGCCCACCAGGGCGACCGCGAGCGCGATGCCAAGCAGAGGCAACACCACCAGCACGATGCCGACCAGGGCGAGCACGGCGGCCAGGCCCAATGCGAAGCGGGCTAAGGGGTTGCGAGCGAAGGGGCTGCGAACGACGTAGACACGCATCAAGGGTCCTGGACTTTAAGCGCGGCGATTGCCGCGGAACTGCCTATATGCGGCCAGCCCTCTTGAATTGCCATAGGTAATCCTCCGGAAGTCGAGATCAGAACGCCTGGACGACAAGCCGGCAGGGCTTTCATTGAGGCCGCACTAAGGCCATGTTAGCCTCGCGCACGCTGGTTTTCCCGAATGCCGAGCGCGACCACAAGTCGCTCAACGGCCGCGCGCGACAGGTGCGAGACACACCGCCGCACGCGCCCAAAAACACGATTTTTGGTTAAAGGCCCTGCCGCATGAATGCTCCCCTGCCCGACTCCGTCCGCCGCGCGCTGACGGAGGTGTCGCTCGACGACAAATGGACCCTGGAAAAGGGCCGTGCCTACATGAGCGGCACCCAGGCGCTGATCCGCCTGCTGATGCTGCAACGCAGCCGCGACGCGAGCGCCGGGCTCAATACCGCAGGTTTTCTGACCGGCTACCGCGGCAGCCCGCTGGGCTCGGTCGACCTGACCGCGCAGCGCGCCCAGAAATACCTGGATGCCCAGCACATCCGGTTCCAGCCCGGGCTCAACGAAGACCTCGCCGCCACCAGCGTGTGGGGAACGCAGCAGCTCAACTTGAACCCCGGCGCCAACTACGACGGCGTGTTTGCCATGTGGTACGGCAAGGGCCCGGGGGTGGACCGCTGCGGCGACGTGTTCAAACACGCCAACGCCGCCGGCACCAGCCGCCACGGCGGGGTGCTGGTGATCGCGGGCGACGACCACGCGGCCAAGAGTTCGACCCTGCCGCACCAGAGCGACCACATCCTCAAGGCCTGCCTGATCCCGGTGCTCTACCCCGCCACGGTCCAGGAGTACCTGGACCTGGGTCTGCACGGCTACGCGATGAGCCGCTGGACCGGCCTGTGGGTAGGCATGAAAACCGTGACCGAGGTGGTCGAAGCCTCGGCCAGCGTCATGATCGACCCCGCCCGGGTGCAGATCGCGCTACCGCAGGACTTCGTCCTGCCGCCCGACGGCCTCAACATCCGCTGGCCCGACACCCCGCTCGCGCAGGAAGCGCGCCTGCTCGACTACAAGCTCTACGCCGCACTCGCCTATGCGCGCGCCAACCGCCTCAACTACACCGCGATCGACGCGCCCAACGCACGTTTCGGCATCGTCGCTTCCGGCAAGGCTTATCTCGACACCCGCCAGGCGCTGGTCGACCTCGGCCTCGACGAACCGACCTGCCGCCAGCTCGGCATCAAACTTTTCAAGGTCGGCATGGTGTGGCCGCTCGAGGCGCAGGGCATCTCCGAGTTCTGCGACGGCCTGGAAGAAGTGCTGGTGGTCGAAGAGAAGCGCCAGGTGATCGAATACCAGCTGAAGGAAGAGCTTTTCAACTGGGTCGGCCGCGGCCGCAAGGTGCCGCGAGTGACCGGCAAGTTCGACCAGAAAGACGGCGGCGAGTGGTCCGTGCCGCAAGGCAACTGGATCCTGCCCGCGCATTACGAGTTCAGCCCGGCCTTGATCGCCAAGGCGATCGCCACGCGGATCGGCAAACTGGAACTGCCAAGCGAAGTGCGGGCCCGCATGGCGACGCGGCTGGCGCTGATCGAAGCCAAGGAAAAAGCGCTCGCCCGCCCGCGGGTGGTGACCGAGCGCCCACCCTTCTACTGCTCGGGCTGCCCGCACAACACCAGCACCGTCGTGCCCGAAGGCTCGCGCGCGGTGGCCGGCATCGGCTGCCACTACATGGTGATCTGGCAGGACCGCCGGACCGAGACCTTCACCCAGATGGGCGGCGAAGGGGTGCCCTGGATCGGCCAGGCACCGTTCACGAAAGAGAAACACATCTTCGCCAACCTCGGCGACGGCACCTACTTCCACTCGGGTTACCTGGCGGTGCGGGCGGCGGTGGCGGCCAAGGTCCCCATCACCTACAAGATCCTGTTCAACGACGCCGTGGCCATGACCGGCGGCCAGACCGTCGACGGCCAGCTCACCGTGCCGCAGATCACGCAGCAGATGGCGGCCGAAGGCGTGAAAAAGATCGTCATCGTTACCGACGAGCCGCAGAAATACGACGCCACCCACGAGCTTGACCACAGCGCGACCAATGCCAAGGGCGCGACCGGCCATGCCTGGGACCTGGCTCCGGGAGTGCCGGTCTACCACCGCGACGAACTCGACCGCGTGCAGCGCGAGCTGCGCGAGTATCCGGGCGTGAGCGTGCTGATCTACGACCAGACCTGCGCCAGCGAAAAGCGCCGGCGCCGCAAGCAGAACACGCCCGACCGCACGATGTTCCCCGACCCGCCGCGCCGCACCGTGATCAACGAAGCCGTGTGCGAGGGCTGCGGCGACTGCTCGGTGAAGTCGAACTGCCTGTCGGTCGAGCCGCTCGAAACCGAGTTCGGCCGCAAGCGCCGCATCAACCAGTCGAGCTGCAACAAGGACTTCAGCTGCCTGAAAGGCTTCTGCCCGAGCTTGATCACGCTCGAAGGCGCGCAGCCGAAGAAGCGCAAGGCCGCCAGCGCCGAGCTGCCCGCCCTGCCACACCCCGAGCTGCCCGCCATCGTCGCCGGCCGCAACTTCGGCATCGTCATCACCGGCGTCGGCGGCACCGGCGTGGTCACCATCGGCCAGCTGCTCGGCATGGCCGCTCACATCGAAGGCCGCGGCCTGTCGGTGCTCGACATGGCGGGCCTGGCGCAAAAGGGCGGCGCGGTGTTCAGCCATGTGCAGATCGCCGCCACACCGGAAGATCTGTACGCGACCCGGATCGCGATGGGCGAGGCCGATCTATTGCTCGGCTGCGACCTGATCGTGAGCTGCAGCAACGAGGCGCTCTCCAAGATCCAGCCCGGCAAGACCCGCGCCGTGATCAACACGGCCGAGAGCCCGACCGCCGCCTTCGTCAAGAACCCCGACTGGGCCTTCGCCGGCGGCAACATGAGCCAGCAGGTGCGCGAAGCAGTCGGCAACGAGGCCGACTGCGCCTTGATCGACGCCACGGCTCTGGCCACCGCCCTGCTCGGCGACGGCATCTACACCAACCCCTTCGTGATGGGTTACGCGTGGCAGAAAGGCTGGATTCCGCTCGCGCATGAGTCGCTGCTGCGGGCGATCGAACTCAACGGCCAGGCCGTTGCGGCCAACCAGCGGGCCTTCGAATGGGGGCGAGTGGCGGCGCACGACCTCGACGCCGTCAAGCGCGCTGCCTTCCCCGAATCGACCGTGGTCGAGTTGAAGCGCCCCGCCAACTCGCTCGCCGAACTGGTGGCGCGCCGGGTCGAGTTCCTCACCGCGTATCAGGACGCCGCTTACGCGAGCCGTTACGAACGCCTGGTCGAACGCGTGCGCCAGGTCGAAAGCGACCGCCTGCAGTCGTCCCGCCTGGCCGAAGCCGTCGCTCGCTACAGCTTCAAGCTGATGGCCTACAAGGACGAATACGAAGTGGCTCGCCTGCACAGCGACCCGGCTTTCCATGCGCGGCTCGCCGAGCAGTTCGAGGGTGTGAACGGCAAACCCTTCCAGCTCAACTACTACCTGGCGCCACCGCTCTTCGCCAAGACCGATCCCGTGACGGGCGAACTGCAGAAGCAACGCTTCGGCCCCTGGATGCAGACCGCGATGCGCTGGGTGGCGCGGGCAAAGTTCCTGCGCGGCACCGCCTTCGACCCCTTCGGCCGCAGCGCCGAACGGCGCGGCGAGCGCCAGCTGATCGCCGACTACGAGGCCTTGATCGATGAGCTGCTGGCAGGGCTCAAGGCCGACAAACTCGAACTGGCGATCGAACTCGCCTGCCTGCCGGAGACGATCCGCGGCTACGGCCACGTCAAAGAGAAAAACCTTGTCGCCGCCCGCGCCCGCTGGAGCGAACTGCTGGCCCGCTGGCGTGGCCAGGCGCCGGCCCAGGTGATCAGCATCAAGCCGCGCGCCGCCTGATTCCGGCGCCAGCCTCGGGGCGCGGAGCTGTCCGCGCCCCGTTCCATTCCGGGCTTTGGGTTTTTGCACTCCCGCCGCCGACATTGGACTCACGGCGCCGCCATCGCTTACCGTTGTCTCCGGCTCCCTACCGGATGACCCGCGTGAACCCGAAACCACAGGATTTCTGCGCCCAAGCGCGGCAACTCGCGCGTCTGGCCCAAGAGGCGCGGCTGCTCGAGTTTGGACTCGAGGCCGGAGTCGTCACCGGAAACGAGGCCGCCTGCCGCTTCGAGGCCGCGCTCGGCCAAGTCATGGACGCCGACGCCGAGAACGAACACGCCGCTGCCGAAGCCGCCCTTGCGCAGGCGCTGGCGGGCATCAACCAGGCCGGCCTGAGCCTCACCACCGGGCTGTCGGACATGAAGGTCGACGGCATCCTGGGCGGCCAGACACTGCGAGTCCTGACCGCTGTCCTGGCGCCGGCCCGGCGCTGAGCCCGGCAGGGTGGCGGAAAAGTATGGGAGTCGAACCCACCAGGGACTGCTGGCAGCCCCTACCGGATTTGAAGTCCAGCCGGGCCACCGGGCCACGCGACTTTTCCATCCCACGGCGCTCAGTGTAGCGGCGGCACCGCCTCAGGAGCCGTGATACAGGTTCTGCGGGCTCGGCGACGCGGGCTCGGGCGTGCCGGGCAGAGCCGCCAGCACGTTGTCCCAGACCTGGCCGCGGCGGTCGGTCAGACGGATCCGCACCGGCAGCCAATACAGATCGGGCGCCAGCCAGAACTCCCAGCCCTGCTCGGCAACTCCGTGCCGCAGCGCTTCGAGCTTGAACACGGCCACCGTCTGCCCGGCGGTGGTCTTGATCGATTCCTTGCCGCCCACCACGAACTCGACCCGGTCTACCTTGCTCGGCCGCGCCACTTCCAGCGGCAGGCGCTGCCCCGCGTGCAGCCGTTCGCCCGCACGCTGCGCCAGCACCGGCACCTGGAACTGGATCGAGAGCGGGTCCTGCATGCCGGCGACCAGCGGGTTTTCGGCCCGGCTCGCCGAATACGTCACGCGCGCGCCAGCCCAGTCGAAATTGACTGCGGTTTCGGCTCGGGTCGTGGTCCGCTGCGAATACCGTTCGGGCATAAAGCCGCCCGCGTCAATCCGACCAACCGAGATCGAGCTCACCAGGGCGATGCCGCCAACCGCGGCCTGAAGGCGGGTCTCGTAACGCCGGCCGGCTTCGTCGATCGACCATTCGACGACCGTGCGTGCGACCGAACCGGGGTAGTTGCTGTGGGTGAGGTGGTAAACCAGCCGGCCGCTCGAAGGCAGGGGCAGGGTCGGCATGGGCGCCGCGTCGCGGTCGGCCGGCCCGGACACCGATTCGCCGTCGCCGCCCGCGCCGTGGTCGGGAACGACCGGTTCGACCACCGGCGGCGGCGCAGGGGCAGGTTCGGGCAGATTGACCGGTTCGATCACCGGCGCCGGCGCTGGTGCCGCACTGACAACGTGCGGCCGCGGCGCCACGCGGCGCGCTGGCGGTGCCGGCCGGGAGACCGGCGGCGCGGCGGGCGGCAGGATCACCACGGCCAGGCTCGAAGGCGTGGTCGTGTCGACCACCAGCTGCCCCAGGTCGCTCGCCACCCAGGCGAGCACCAGCGCATGCAAGACCAGCACCAGCACCAGCAACGCCAGAGCGCGGCGCCCAAAGCGAAAGACCGGAGGATCGACGATGGCGTTCATGGTTTGGTCGCCGGCAAATCCGCCGGACCCGGACGCTAAGATACCTTTACTCGGAACGCCGGTACCGGCGTTTTTCTCCTGCGATCACCCGAATCCTGCCCGATGAAACTCGCCACTCTCAAGGACGGCTCGCGCGACGGCCAACTGGCTGTCGTGTCGCGCGATCTCAAGACCGCTCACTTGGCCACCCATATCGCACCGCGCCTGCAGGCCGTGCTCGACGACTGGAGCTTTCTTGCACCCCAGCTGCAGGAACTCTCCACCGCCCTCAACGAGGGCCGCACCCGACACAGCTTCGCCTTCGACGCCAAACATTGCATGGCGCCGCTTCCGCGCGCCTACCAATGGGCCGACGGCTCGGCCTACGTCAACCATGTCGAACTGGTGCGCAAGGCGCGCGGCGCCGAAATGCCGGCGAGCTTCTGGACCGATCCCCTGATGTACCAGGGCGGCAGCGACGATCTGCTCGGCCCCTGCGACGACATCGTGTGTCCGTCGGAGGACTACGGCATCGACTTCGAGGGCGAAGTCGCCGTGGTCACTGGCGACGTGGCCATGGGCGCCAAGCCGGCCCAGGCCGCGGCCGGCATCCGCCTGCTGATGCTGGTCAACGACGTCAGTCTGCGCAACCTGATCCCGGCCGAGTTGGCCAAGGGTTTCGGCTTTTTCCAGAGCAAGCCGGCCACGGCGTTTTCGCCGGTTGCCGTCACCCCCGACGAACTGGGCGAGGCCTGGCGCGACGGCAAGGTCCATCTGCCGCTGGTCGTTCACTGGAACGGCAAGAAAGTCGGACAGCCCGACGCCGGCGCCGACATGACCTTCAGCTTCCCGCAGCTGATCGCCCACATTGCCAAGACCCGCAACGTGCGAGCCGGCAGCATCGTCGGATCGGGCACGGTTTCCAACCTCGACCGCTCCCGCGGCTACGCCTGCATCGCCGAAAAACGCAGCCTGGAGACGATCGAACACGGCGCTGCCAAGACCCCGTTCATGCAATACGGCGATACGGTGAAACTCGAGATGTTCGACGCGGCCGGCCACTCGGTGTTCGGCGCGATCGAGCAAAGCGTTGCGCCGCTGGAATAAGTAGAGCCGCCGCTCCTTGCGTGGGCACGGGTTTGCGGCCACAGTCGGACGCAAAACCCCAAAGGAGGAGCAAACATGCCCGGCAAGAAGGCAATTCCTGGAATTCCGTTCGGCTCCACCGTCGGCGACAGCCTCGATCTGGTACGCAAGATGTGGGGCATGACCGGCCTGCCCGGCATTCCTTCGCCCACCAACCTGGCGCAGATGGCGGTGCGCCTGCCGCAGAACCTGCCCAACATGGTTGCGCCCACGCTCGACATCGGCGAGCTGGAAAAACGCATCGCCGACCTGAAGGCGGTCGAGCAATGGCTGCAGCTCAACGTCGGCATGTTGCGCACCACGATCCAGAGCCTCGAGGTCCAGCGCGCGACGATCGCCACGCTCAAAGGCATCAGCGGCGCGGTCCTGCCCTCGATGCTCAAGGGCAAGCCGGAAGACGCCGCGGCCGTCGCCGCCTTGCAGCAGCAGTTCGCCGCGCTGCAGGCGATGCAGCAGGCCGCCGCCGCAGTGCCGCCACCAGTGCCGGTCGCGGCCGAGCCGGAAACCCCGAAGCGCCGCGTGCGGCGCCGCCCTCGCCCGGCCAGCATGATGCCGGCCCCGCTCAACCCCGGCGTATGGTGGAACGCAATGCAGGATCAGTTCGCCCGCATCGCCGCCACCGCGGCGGCGGCGGCGGCTGAGGCCGCAGCGGAGGAAGACGCCAAGGCGCTCGCCAAAGAAAAAGCCAAGGCGGCGGCCACGGCTGACACCCCGAAAAGTCCCGCCACCAAGCCCCGCTCGCGCAGGCAATAAGCGGAGCCAGCCCGGCAGCAGCCCCGTCTAGGCGGAGCTGCGCTGCGGTTCGGTCGCCTCAGGCGCGGCGGCGCAGCAGCCGGCCCAACCCCAGCAGACCAAGACCGACCAGGGCGAGCGAGCCAGGCTCGGGCACGGTGTTGGGATCGATCACGCGGAGTGAGGTCGAGATGTTGAAGTTCGACTCGGTGGTATGGCGCTCGGCAAAAAAGATGTCGAGCGAATACAGCGTGTCGGCGGCAAGACCGAGAGCGAGCAAGTTCGCTCCCGTGAAGCTGCTGCTGGTCGCGCCATGGACGCCGCCGAGGTCCATCACCAGCTTGCCGTCGATAAACACCCAGAGGTCGTCATCGCCGGTGAAGCTGAAGGTGTCGCTCGCGCGGAAGCTGGTCAGCCCCTCGAGATGCAGAGTGAAGTGGTAGTTGTGGCTGCGGCCCTGGTTGCCGAACAGCTGGCCGTCAATCGGGAAAAAGCTCGAACTGCTGTAGCTGAACAGGCCCGAGCCCGGCACTGCCTCGCTTAGCGTGAGCGACAAGGCGGCGGCCTGGTTCACCCCGGCCACGTTGCGATACCAGGTGTTGAAGTTGGCCGCGCTCGTGAAGCCGGGCTTGGCAGCACCCACGAAAACCGGCAGGCCGTCGGCGCCCAGGGTGTTGGCCAGCTGGCCGGGCTGCAGGCCGCCGGCGACACCTTCGAAATCAGGATTTTGCGTGCAGGTGCTGGTGCTGGGGGCGCAGAAATCGCGCACCGTGCCCGAAAGCGTCATGGTGCCGGCCAGGGCCAGTGTCGGCAGGGCAGACAGAACCGCAACAGCAGGAATCGTGAAGGCGCGCACAGTTGTCTCCAAAGTGGTGCCCTCAACCAAGCAATCTCCAGGCCTGCTGTCTTGGACCCAATGAATACAATGACTTACGCGTTCACAAACCTTTCGCCGGTTAATTTTGTAAGACTTCTCGACGCAAAGAATCTCGCTTCGACAGGAAACCAGACATTCATATCCGGGCTTCGGGCGCAGTCTCCAGCTCGGGCACGGCATCGACCAGTTCGACCCGCGCCCCCCACCACAGGGCCAGCAAGGTACAGGCAACCGCCATCCAGCCGACCAGGTTGTAGTGTTGCAGGCGGCCGTCGGCACCGCGCTCGATCATTGCGCCGCTGAGGTAAACCGCCAGCCCCGAGGAGAACTGCAGCACGGCGCCGTTGAGCGACATGAAAGTGCCGCGCAGCCGGGGCTGGGCCGCGCCGGTAACGAGCGCAAGCCCCGGGATCATGCGGCCCGACACGAACACGAAAAACAGGGTCGCCATGGCGAGCACGGCCGCGAAAGGCAGGACGGGCACATGGGTGATGAGCAGGATCGGCGCCAGCGAAGCGATCGCCACCCAGCGATAGGTGGCGAGCTTGCCGATACGGTCGGCCAGATGACCAAAGCCGCGTGCGCTGAAAAAGGTCGCCACCCCGCCGACCAGATAGACATATCCCAGCTCGTCGAAGCCGACGCCGACATTGCCGGTGAGATAGAGGCTCACGTACGGGATCACGGCGAAACCCGAGAGCATCAGCAGCACGGTGAAACCGAAGGCGCGCCAGTGGTTGGGGCAGGAGAGTGTCTGCACCAGGGCCTGCCACGCCGAGTGCCGGCCCGGGAAGGTCAGGTGATGCCGCACCGCCGGCAGCAGCTTCCAAGCAGCGATCACATTGGCCAGGCTGAGGATCGCCACCAGGAAGAAAGCGGCGCGCCAGTCGGAGGCATTGACCAGGAAGAGCGCGAGCGGAACCCCCGCCACCGTCGCCACCGAAAACGAGGTCATCACCACGCCGGTGGCGCGGCCGCGCCGAGAATCGGGAATGGTGTCGCCGATGATGGTGAAGATCACCGCCCCCAGCACGCCGCCGAACATGCCGGCGAGCGCGCGGCCGGCGAGCAGCATGGCGTAGTTCTGCGCCGCGGCGCAGGCGATCGAGGCCAGGATGAAGCCGGCGTACACGACCAGCAGGGCGCGCTTGCGGTCGTAGCGTTCCATCCCCAGGGCGGCCGCGACGCCGGCCGCACCGGCGGCCAAGGTATAAGTCGAGATCAGGGCGCCGAACTGCTGTGCACTCAGGCCAAAGACCTGCGTGAACTGAGGCGCCAGCGGCATCATGACCATGAAGTCCAGCGTATTGGTGAACTGGATCGCCGCCAGCGACAGCAGCATCCAGCGTTCGCGGCCGGGATTGGGCAAGGGCGCCTGTCAGGAAAACGGCCGCGTTATGCGGCCGGTGGCTGAGTCTAGCCGCGCTACATCGTGTAGTTGAGGCCGAGCCGGCCGCCGTCGGGGTAGACCGTGGTGCCGGTGAGATACGACGCGTCGTCGCTCGCCAGGAAGACTGCAAGGCGGGCCACTTCGATCGGTTCGCCCAGGCGCCCCAGCGGCGTGCGCGAAAGTATCTTCTGGCGCGCAGCGTCGTTGTTGAGCACGGCGGTCTTGAGCAGTTCGGTCGCGATCGAGCCCGGACCTATGCCCATCACCCGGATGCCGTGCGGCGCGAGGCCAATCGCCATCACCTTAGTCAGCTGGTTGAGGCCGCCCTTGCTCACGGTGTAGGGAACCTGGTTGGCGATCGCCAGCACGCCGTTGACGCTCGACATATTGATCACCACGCCGCGGCTGCCGTCGGCGCGCGCGTCCTGCGCCACCATCTGCCGCGCTGCGGCCTGACCGCACAGGAATGCGCCCTTGAGGTTGGTGCGCAGGACGCGGTCGAAATCGTCTTCGTCGAGCTCGAGGAAATCTGCCGCGTGCACGATGCCGGCGTTGTTGACCAGGATGTCGAGGCGGCCGAAATTTTCGACCGCGCAGCTCACCAGCGCCTCGCATTCGGCTTTCAGGCCGACGTCGGCGCGGCGGAAGACCGCGTAACCGCCGACGGCGGCGATGTCCTTGGCCAGCTGCGTACCGCCGATTTCGTTGACATCGGCCAGCACCACCTTGGCGCCTTCTTCGGCCAGCGCGCGGGCGCAGGCCGCACCGATGCCCTGCGCCGCACCGGTGACGATGGCCACTCGATCCTGAAGTTTCATGCGAGTCTCGAATCCGAGCCGGGAGCGGGCAGCATACCCGGCCGCCGCTCAGCCGCTGCGCTCCTGGCGCCAGCGTGCAAGCGCCGGCGCGATCTGCTCGAGCGTGCGCACGGGCCGCACCCCGCGCGGCGCGCGGCGGCGCAGCGCGGCGTTCGATCCGCCCGCCCACAACTCGGTCTCGCGCGGCAGACTGGCGCGCAGTTCGCCCAGGCCATCGATCACGAGCGCCGGGCTGAGGATGGAAGAAAACGACAAGGCGACGATGTCGGCCTGCCGCGCGCGCGCGGCCAGCACGATGTTCCACAGCGGCGTCGTCACGCCGAGCGAAAGGCAGTGGGCGCCTTCCAGCGCGAACATGGCCTCGGCCATCAGGAGGCCCAGGCCGTGCGACTCCTGCGGAAAGGTGGTGAGCAGGACCCGCGGCCGCGGCCCGCGCGGCGGCAGGGCGGAAATCGCGTTGCGCAGCACGGACTGGATGGCTTCGGTAAACAAGTGCTCCTCGAAGATCTCCAGTTCGCCGCACCCCCAGGCCTCGCCCACCCGGGTGACCAGGGGCGCGACCACCTCGGTCGTGAAACGCGCCAGACCGGCCCGCAGCAGGAGTCGCGACAGTTCGCGGCGCAGGCCTTCGGCGTCATGCGCCTTGATCCGCGCCAGCACCGCGTCGAGTTCGTCCGGCGCTGCGTGGCCGTCGGGCGCGCGGTGCGGCGCGCCCAGCTCGGCAAGCGACTGCAACTGCGCCGCTTCGAGCTCCATGAGCTTGCCGGGGCGATGCCCCTGGTCCATCAGGCGTTTGACCAGTCGCAGGCGCTGGACCTGGTCGAACGGGTAGATCCGCTCGCCGTTCTGATCGCGCAGCGGCTGCGGAAAGCCATAGCGCCGCTCCCACACGCGCAGGCTGTCTTTCGACAGACCGGTGTCGCGTTCGAGCGCCGCGATGCTGATGGGCTCGCGGTCGCAGGTTTCTGAAAAACTCATGGGGCTCCTGCCATGACGCCGGTGCCGCCGTCATGACCCTGTCGGACGAAGGTTGGATCCGATCTTGTCCTGGACAATACCTTGACGCAAGACTTCGGCCGCCGATAGGATCGCTCCTCCCTCTCGGCCCGGATTCTTATGCTTTTCCGCCGGGCCTGCCGGAGCACCTCATGGCGAGCCATCGTTCCCTCGCAAAGCCGCTCTTGACCGCCCTGTACCGGCTGGGCTCGGTCGCTCTGCTCATTAGCATGCTGGGGGCGGCCGGTTGGGCCGGCCCGGCTCTCGCCCAAACCGCCTGCCCCGCCCTGCTCGACCACCGCTTTCCCCGCCTGCAGGACGAGGCTCCGCAGGACCTCTGCCAATACCGGGGCCGGGTGCTGCTGGTCGTCAATACCGCCAGCTACTGCGGCTACACCCCGCAGTACGAAGGCCTGGAGCAACTGCACGCCCGGTATTCGGCGCGCGGGCTGACGGTCCTGGGGTTTCCCTCCAACGATTTCGGTGGCCAGGAACCCAAGAGCGGCAAAGAAATCGCTGATTTTTGCTTCAACACGTACGGAGTGAAGTTCCCTATGTTCGGGAAGTCCTCCGTGGTCGGACAATCCGCCAACCCCATGTTTGCAGCCCTGGCGCAGCAGAGCGGCCAGGCGCCGAAGTGGAATTTCCACAAATACCTGGTCGGTCGCGACGGCAAGGTCGTGGCCAGTTTCGGCAGTCGGGTCGAACCCACCGACCGCCAGATCACCACACGCATCGAACAGTTGCTGACAGCCCCCTGAACCGCCGCGCCCGGCGGGTAGGGAGCCGCTTGGGTGACAATACGGATCCAGCCATGAATGCCCCCGAAAAGATGTTCCTCCCCGACGTCCAGTCGAGCGCCGACCGCCGCAACATCGCGATCCAGCGCGTCGGCGTGAAGTCCATCACCCATCCGGTGATGGTTGCCTCCCCGCGTGGCCCGCAGCCTTCGGTGGCAACGGTCGCCATGTACGTGGCCCTGCCTGGTAGTCAGAAGGGAACGCACATGTCGCGTTTCCTAGCGCTGCTGGCCGAAACCGCCGAGCCGCTGTCGGCGCACGTGATGCGCGAGCTGATGGGGCGCATGCTCAACCGGCTCGAAGCGAGCGAAGGTTTCATCGAACTGAGCTTCCCGTATTTCGTGCGCAAGACCGCGCCGGTGTCGGGCATCGAAAGCCTGATGGACTACCGGGTCCGCTTCGTTGCCGAAGCCAAGGGCGGCACCACCACCGTCACCCAGGAAGTGCTGGTGCCGGTGATGAGCCTGTGCCCGTGCAGCAAGAAGATCTCGGATTACGGCGCGCACAACCAGCGTTCGCACCTGACCATCGCGGCCGAACTCGGCGCCGATTTCTCGCTCGAGGAACAGATCCGCATCGCCGAGCAATCGGCCTCGTGCGAACTGTGGGCCCTGCTCAAGCGCGGCGACGAGAAATACGTGACCGAACGCGCCTACGACAACCCCAAGTTCGTCGAAGACCTGGTGCGCGACGTCGCCGTCGCACTCAACCAGGAAGAGCGCGTTCTCGCCTACCGGATCGAGGCCGAAAACTTCGAATCGATCCACAACCATTCGGCCTACGCCCTGATCGAACACGACAAGCGGCTGAGTACTTAAGTCGTTCCGCTTCCATCCACAAGGCCCCGCTCGACGGGGCCTTGTGTTTTTCGCGGGGTCTTGATCCGCAAGGGATCAAACACCGGTAAGCGCTGCCCGCCACGGAGCGTCCGGCCACCGCGGCGCAAGCCCTCCTGCCAAGCTGTCGCGCGGATGCCGCAAAACAACAGCCCGTCCCCATCGATACAGACCTCGTTCGCTTGAAGCCTGTAGTGTTCTCGACGAACTGCTCGCGCAAGCGGTTCAACGACTTGACTGAAGTGAGGGGCGGCGTGGACACACGCTTTCACAGGGCAGTTAACGCCGTACATGCAAACAGCGTCAAGACCGCAAGTCGCTTCGAAGGAACTCTCCGAGCAGTACTGAACCAAGTGAGATGCTTCGCGGTCGAGTGAATGGACTCGACCATTGCTTTCTAAGCCACCTTAGGCCGCCACGATCCTAGCAAGCGACTGATGCTTGAAAAGAGTCATTGCTTAGGGTTCATCGCTTCAATACAAAGGAGCAAAAATGCTGAGAGGTAGCTGTTGCTGCGGAGTAGTCAAGTTCACGCTCTCTGAGGCGCCCACCATGATGGGAACCTGCCATTGCACTCGGTGCCGAAAAGTAGGCGCCAGCACACTCGTCTTTGTTAAACGGGATTCTTTCAATTTAGTGTCGGGTGCGGAGTCCATAAGCACCTACAAACCAGAAGAGCCCTACAAATACAATCGTTGCTTTTGCTCGCACTGTGGCACATCGCTCGGCGAAATCACCTCCTCCAGCGATTCCTTCCCTGTATCCGCCAATTGCTTTGATGATGAACTGAGCCTCACCAACCTCTTCCATGAGTTCGTAAAGGAGAAGCCCTCGTGGCTAAAAATCTGCGACGAGGCTAAGCAGTTTCCGGAACATCCGCATCAGTAAATTCGACGTCACAGTTCAATCAGGCCGACACCACTTCGCGACCAAACACACTCGTGACATCGATCGGAGCGCTCTCCGGAACTCTCCGTCCGCGCCCAACACTCCGGACGTAATGCCCCCACGCGCCGCCTCGCGACAAGACGCCTTCGTGTGACACACTGAAGCCAGCTACGGCTGGTCATCCGGCGATGCCCGGCCGCGATAAAAACGGAGACAGGAGTTCACACGATGATGTTGTACCCCGAACTTTTCAAATCGCTGGAGTCGGTGCGCTGGAACATGGAGAGCGACATCCCCTGGGCCTCGTTCGACCCGGCGCTGCTGACCGAGGAGCAGGCACAGACGATCAAGATGAACGCGATCACCGAGTGGTCGGCGCTGCCGGCCACCGAGATGTTCCTGCGCGACAACCGCGACGACAGCGATTTTTCCGCCTTCATGAGCGTGTGGTTCTTCGAGGAGCAGAAACATTCGCTGGTCCTGATGGAATACCTGCGGCGCTTCCGCCCCGATCTGCTGCCGACCGAGGCCGAGCTGCATGCGGTGCGCTTCGAGTTCGACCCCGCCCCCGCGCTCGAAACCCTGATGCTGCATTTCTGCGGCGAAATCCGCCTCAACCACTGGTATCGCCGCGCTTCGGACTGGCATACCGAGCCGGTGATCAAGCAGATCTACAAACACCTCTCGCAGGACGAGGCACGCCACGGCGGGGCCTACCTGCGCTACATGAAAAAGGCGCTGGGAGAGGCCGGCGACACCGCCCGCGCCGCGTTTGCCAAGATCGGCGTGCTGATGGCGTCGGCGCGCCGCACCGAAAAGCCACTGCACCCCACGAATCTGCACGTCAATCAAGCGCTTTTCCCGAACGACACCATACAATCGCGGCTCCCCGATCCGGGGTGGCTCGAGCGCTGGCTCGACCAACAAATCAAGTTCGACAAAGAATGGGAAACCAAGGTCGTCGATCGCATCCTGCACAACCTGTCGCTGCTGTTCGACCGCAGCCTGACCTCGGTGCAGGACCTCAACCGCTACCGCAAGGAAGTGGTGACACGGCTGGCGGCCGCAGGGACGCCGCAGACGGCCTGAAGCCCGCCCGGGCGCGGGTGGCCTCATGATCCCGCGCCACGTTCCCCTGGTTGAAACCACCCGCGGCGGCACCCCCGAATGCGTGCATTACGGCTCGGTCGCGGTGGTCGACGCCGCCGGCCGGCTGCTCGCCTCGATCGGCGAACCCGAATCGCTCAACTTCACCCGCTCGGCGCTCAAACCCCTGCAGGCCCTGCCATTCGTCGAAGACGGCGGCCTGGCGCGCTTTGGCTGGGGCTCGCAGGAGCTGGCGCTGATATGCGCCAGCCACAGCGGCGAAGCCGTGCACCAGCGGCTGGTTCGGGCCATGCTCGACCGCACCGGCTTTAGCGAGGCCGATCTCCAGTGCGGCTGCCACCTGCCGCTTTATTACCAGGCCACCGGCGAGACCGCCCCCGCCGGGGCCCGCTTCGACCAGATCGCCCATAACTGCTCGGGCAAACACGCCGGCTTTCTCGCTTTCTGCCGCCTCCACGACGCCGACCCGGCGCGTTACCTCGACCAGGGCCAGCCGCTCCAGACCCGCATCCGCCGCAAGGCCTACGCCGTCGCGGGCGGCGCGATCGCACAAGGCATAGACGGCTGCAGCGCGCCCAACTTCGCCCTGCCGCTGACCCGCCTGGCCAAGCTGTACGTCGACCTGGCGGCGAGCGAAGACGAATCCATGCGCGCCGTGTTTTTCGCCATGACCCGCCACCCCGACCTGGTCTCGGGCATGGGCCGCACCGACCTCGCGGTGATGCAGGCGGGTCGCGGCGACTGGATCGCCAAGATCGGCGCCGACGGCGTGCAGGCGATCGGGGTGCGCTCGAAGGGCATCGGCATCGCGATCCGGATCGCCGACGGCAATGCCCGCGCCCTGCACGCCGCGACCGTCGAGGTCTTGCAGCAGCTCGGCCTGGTGGACGACCCCAGCGGCACGCCGCTCGCGCCTTTCGATGCGCCGGCGATCCACAACTGCCGCGGCATCGAAACCGGCGGCGTGGTGCCGGTGTTCAAGCTCCGGCGTCACTGAGCCCGGCCCGACATCCGGCCCGATGCGCGGCCCCGCGGCGCGATGGCGGCCGGCGTAGCCTCGGTTTCATGAAACTCGCGACCCTGCTGCTCGGATTGGCGCTGGCCTGGCCGCTGCCAGGGCAGGCGGCTGCCACCCAGGAACTGCAGGTGCACAAGCTCGGCGAGAGCTACCAAGTCGACGCCAGCCTGCTCGCCCCCGTGCCCTTGCTGCTCGCCTGGAACGTGCTCACCGACTTCGACGCGATGGCGGCCTTCGTGCCCAATCTCGAACAGAGCCGGGTCACCGAACGCGGGGCCTTGCGTGTCCTGCTGTGGCAGGAGGGCGAAGCGCATTTCGGCCCCTTTGCCCATCGCTTCGAATCGCTGCGCCGGATCGATCTTCAGCCGTATTCGCTCATCCGCTCGAGCCAGCTCCACGGCACCCTGCGCAAGATGGAGTCGGTCACCACGCTGACGGAAGTCGCCGGCGGCACCCGCATCACCTACCGGGTCGAACTGGTGCCGGCGCTCTCGATGCCCGGCTTCATGGGCGAGGCCGTGGTCCGCCACGAAGTGCGCGAACAGCTCGAAGCGATCGTGGCCGAGATGGTCCGGCGCCAGTCGAGCCGCCCCCCACGCTGAGACCGGGCCGGCCTTAGCGGCCCAGGATCCCGCGCAGGATGTCGACCGGGTTGATGGCCTCCGGCTTCGCTTCGGCGGGGCTGGGCGCATCGCGCGGCTGGGTACGCGGCGGCCCGCGCAGCTCTTCCATGTTCATGCCGAGCATGGCGTTGGCCACGCTCTTGACCCTGAGCTTGGCGGCCCACTGCGGCACCCACGGCTGTTTGGGGTCGGCCGGCCGCGGCGGATGGGCCAGGTTCAGCTCGCTGCCGTAAGCGATCATCCGCAACATGCCGGCTTCGCCGAAGATCCCCGCCGGCACGGTGCAGCTGGTCGCCGTCGGCTCGAGCAGGACTTTTTCCTTGAGCCAGCGGTCGACCGCGGCATTGGTCTGGTAGTCGATCAGGCCGGTGCCGATCTCGGGCAGTTCGCTCGAGGTCCAGAAGACCATGTCCGAGTCCGCGCCGCTGCGCGGCCCCATGGCCGAGATGAAATAGGCGCGGGCGTGCGGAATCGTCTGCCAGGCGAGCCGGGTGGCCCCGGCGACCGGGGTCTGGCGCAGATCGATCGCCGGCATCAGGTCCTGCTGGGGACCGATCGCGAACTTGAAGTTTTCCGGAACCCCTTGCCCGCTGAAACTGTGCTCGCCCACCAGCGAAGCGTTCGGCGGGACCAGACGGGCGTCGCGTTCGTTGGGCCAGGCCGGACGGCCGCTGGCGGCGTGGGCGCCGCGCTGGGTGGCACGGCGGGCGGAGAAGAACTTCTGGAGTTCGGCCGGCAAGGCGGTGGCAACGTCGAGCACCCGCGGCTGGCCGGGGCGGATGGCGTCGCCGCAACCCCAATACAGATAAAGCTTGCCCTTGGGGCGTTCGACCTCGCGCGTTGCTACTGGCTCATCGTCGTCGCCGGCGCTGCGCGCCTGGCTGGGGGCGAGCAGCTGGAGTTCGGGCGACAGGCCGGAGCCGGCCGGCACCTGTTGCCGGCCTTCGGCGAGCTGCGGATTGCGGCGGCTGGCGAGCGTGACGTCGACCCAGCGCCCGGGCGGCGTGGACTGGGTATTGCCGAAACTGTTGCGGCCACCGCCGCCGCCCAGCATCGAACCCATCATCGCGCCCATCGGGCTGGCGCCGGCGCCTCCCATGCCGCTGACGGTGGCGATGTCGATCCAGACCTGGGCCTCGGCCGGCTTGACGGCCTGGGTCTGTGCCCACGGGGTTCCGGGCACCGCCGCCAGCAGCACTGCCGCCTTCAAGAGCATCCGCATAAACCCTCCTTTTTTGACAGCCGGATGATGCACCAGGACACCAGGTTCTGCGGCACATGGCCGGGCCGCGCTCCGCGCCGAGCGGGCCGCTTGGCGGCCGTTAGAATCTTGGTCTTTATCTTCGGGCGCGGACACGATGCTTTCCGAACAGAAACAAGCAGTTGTAGGCCTGATCGAACAGGCGCTGACGGGCATGGGCGTGACCGGGGTGCCGGTGGTGCTCGAGCGCCCCAAGGCGGCCGAACACGGCGATCTGGCCTGCAACGTGGCGCTGCAATCGGCCAAGGCGCTCAAGAAAAACCCGCGCGAGGTAGCCACCGCCATCGCCGATGCGCTGCGGATCAACCCCGCCGCCAACGGCCTGATCGAAGCGGTCGAAGTCGCCGGCCCGGGCTTCATCAACATCCGCATCGCGGCGACCGCCAAGCAGGCCGTGGTGCGGGAAGTGCTGCGAAGCCGCGAACTCTTCGGCAGCAATTCCGATCACGCCGGCGAACGCGCGATGATCGAGTTCGTCTCGGCCAACCCGACCGGCCCGCTGCACCTCGGCCACGCGCGCCAGGCGGCGATCGGCGACGCCCTCGCCCATCTGCTCGGCTCGCAGGGCTGGGCGGTGACGCGCGAGTTCTATTACAACGACGCCGGGGTGCAGATCCAGACCCTGGCGAACTCGGTCCAGGCGCGCGCCAAGGAACTGCTGGGCGAAGCGGTCGAGTTCCCTGAAGCCGGCTACCGCGGCGACTACATCATCGAGATCGCGCGCGACTTCCTGGCCAAGAAGACCACCGCTGCGCGCGACGGCGCCGCCGTCACCGCCAGCGGCGACGTCAACGACCTCGAATCGATCCGCCAGTTTGCGGTGGCCTACCTGCGCCACGAGCAGGACGGCGACCTGGCCGCGCTGGGCGTGGCCTTCGACAATTTCTACCTCGAGTCCTCCCTGTACGCCGACGGCAAGGTCGAGCAGGCAGTGCAGGCCATGATCGACTCGGGCATGACCTTCGAGGCCGAAGGCGCTTTGTGGCTGAAAACCACCGAGTTCAAGGACCTGGGCCACGGCACCACCGACGACAAGGACCGCGTGATGCGCAAGTCCGACGGCGGCTACACGTATTTCGTGCCCGACGTCGCCTATCACGTCACTAAGTTCCAGCGCGGCTTCGTCAAGGCGATCAACGTCCAGGGCAGCGACCATCACGGCACCATCGCCCGCGTGCGCGCCGGCCTGCAGGCGGTGGGCAAGACGCTCGGCGTGGCGATCCCGCACGGCTACCCCGACTACCTGCTGCACAAGATGCTGCGCGTGACCCAGGGCGGCGAAGAAGTGAAGATGAGCAAGCGCGCCGGCACCTACGTGACGCTGCGCGACCTGATCGACTGGGTCGGCCGCGACGCCACCCGCTTCTTCCTGGTCAGCCGTAAGGCCGATGCCGAGTTCGTTTTCGACGTCGACCTCGCCCGCAGCCAGAGCGACGAGAACCCGGTCTACTACCTCCAGTACGCCCACGCCCGCATCACCTCGGTGCTGACCCAGGCCGGCGAAAAAGGCTTTGCCGTGCCGAGCGAAGTCGCGGCCGTCAACACCGACCTCGCGCCGCTTACCGCTCCGCGCGAACTGGCCTTGATGAACCGGCTGGCGCAGTACCCGGAAGTGCTCAAGACCGCGGCCGAGGAACTCGCCCCGCACGCGGTGGCCTTCTACCTGAAGGACCTCGCGGCCGACTTCCACGCCTTCTACAATGCCGAACGCGTGCTGGTCGACGAGACAGATCTGCGCAACGCACGCCTCGCCCTGCTGCTGGCCACGCGCCAGGTGTTGCGCAACGGCCTTGATCTGCTGGGCGTGTCGGCACCCGAGAGAATGTGATTGGTGCCGCGCGCGACGGCGCGCGGTTTCCACTCCGGCTGTAAACGCTGGCGGCCCCTCACGGACCGCCGGCGACAACCCAACGAGAGCGGGGCGCAAGCTCCGCTGAAGGCAGATGCAAAAGACTCATCGCGGCGGCACCTTGCTCGGCTTCATCCTTGGCCTTCTGATCGGCCTCGGCGTGGCCGTGGGCGTGGCGCTCTACATCACCAACGCACCGATCCCCTTCGTCAACAAGGTCAAGCCGGCGACCGAAAACGTCAACCCGGCCGCCGGCGGCAAGCTGCCCGACCCCAACAAGCCGCTGCAGGGCCAGTCGCCCGCCACTGCCAGCGCTCCCGCCGAAGCCCCGGCCACGGCGGTCGCTCCGGTCGAAGTGCCCAAGGAAATGGCCCCGGCCGACGCCAAGACCCAGGCCGCGCTCGAGGAAGGCTCGCGCTTCCTGCTCCAGGCCGGCGCCTACAAGACGCCCGAAGACGCCGACGCGATGCGCGCCCGCCTTGCCCTGATGGGGCTCGACGCCAAGGTCTTCCCGCGCGAAGAAGGCGGCACCACGCTCTACCGCGTGCGCCTGGGCCCCTATGGTTCGCTCGACGAAATCAACCGCGTGCGCAAGTCGCTCGCCGACAACGCGGTCGAATCCCAACTCATCCGGATCAAGTGATCGGGCCGGCCCGACCGCCGGTCCGAACCCGTGCCGGGCGCGAACGCTAGCCGCCGCCGCGCCCCGGCAGAATCAAGCTCCCTCAACTAGGAAACGCCTCGGCCATGACTTCCCTGCTTCGTCGCTCGCTTCTCGCCGCCGCCCTGCTGGTGCCGGCGCTCGCCTTTGCCCAACCCGCCGCCCCCGTGGCCGGCAAGGACTACGCCGTCATCAAGCCGGCGCAGCCGACCGACAACCCGGCCAAGATCGAAGTGCTCGAATTCTTCGCCTACACCTGCCCGCACTGCATGACGTATTCGCCGGTGATGAAGGCCTGGAAGAAGACCCTGCCCGGCGACGTCGAGGTGAAATACGTGCCGGTGGCGTGGGACGAGCGCGGCACGCCCTACGTCAAGATCTACTACACGCTTGAAGCGCTCAACAAGGTCGACGCCATGCACGACAAGGTCTTCGACGCCGTGATCAACCAGCGCCGCCGCTTGGAGGATCCGAACGCGATCGCGGACTTCATGGCCGCCAACGGGATCGACCGCAAGCAATGGCTCGATACCTACAACTCGTTCTCGGTGGCCGGCAAGACCAACCGCGCAGCCCAGATCTGGAAGGCCTACAAGATCGACGGCACGCCCGGCAACGCCGTCGCCGGCAAATACATGACCGCGCCGTCGATGGTCGGCTCGCGCGAAGGCGCGACCAAGGTGATGGACTATCTGATCGCCCAGGAACGCGCCGCCCGCAAAAAATAAGCGGGGATCTCGGCCAAAAAAACGGGGCGCTATCGCGCCCCGTTTTTTTTAGTGGCCACTTCAATAAGGAATGACTTATATAAATGGCCGCTCCAATAAGGAATAACTTATATCCAGGAAAATCGAGGCGCCACGGCGCCTCGATTTTTTAGACCAAGATCAAACGCCTCAGTCGAGCAAAGCGACCCGCAAACTCACGGCCAGGACGCCGAGCAAGGCCAAAACCTGCGCTGCCCGCTTGCCAAAACCCGAAGCCACCAAGCGTGCCGCACAACCCAGGGCCAACAGAAAAGCCACCAGCAACATGGTGAGCAAAAGACTTTCTGGTCCGGCTGGAAGATTCACGGCACCCACGGCCAGCAGCACCCCCGCCAGCGCTGCAATACATTTGAGACCGGTCATGATCGGCAGCACCTGGCAAGTGATCCGCACATAACCCGCCATCACGATCAGGAAGAACGCCGCCACCATGGCCACCATGCCAACGAAGACGCAGGCTTGCGGACGCCCCAGCCACGTGCTGGCGACCAGGCCCAGAGTCGCTCCCGCCATGGCGCCACAGACCAGGACGGCGAGGGGGGCACGCGCCGGTCCGGCGCGATAAAAAACCCGGCTCAAGGCCGTGGCCATTCCAAAACCCAATAAAACCAGAAACAGCCAGGCCGGTGGTTCGGTCAAGTGCAAGGCTGAACCGAGAGGCAAGGCAGCAACCGCCAGCAGCGTCGCCGCCGACAAGACCAAATAAGCTTTTGAGGCATTGATTACAGCGAGCAATTCATCGCTGGCGCCGCGGCCGGACGGCGTTGAATGCGAAAAGGAGTGAATTTTGCCGGCCCGTAATTCATGACGATGCATGGCTAACCTCGCTTTAACGCGTACGCCACGACGATAGCCCTGCCAACCCATTTCGGGTTTTCATAAAAACCTAAGCCTGTCCAACCGCTTGTCCGCCCACAAGCCAAGCGCCGCTATCTGCACCGGACCCGCCTTTGATCAAGCTCGGGCGTTGGTTTTTCGCAAAAACACCCAAGCAGGCATGACTCATGCAAGAGGGGACTTCCCCGACCGGGTCGGCAAGGCCCCGTCCGCTCAGCCGCTAGACTGCTTGCCTGTCCGTCACGGAGCCGCTCATGATCCTGTCCACCACCCCCACCCTCGAAGGCCGAAACATCGAGTCCTACCTGGGCGTCGTCACCGGCGAGGCCATCGTCGGCGCCAATGTGTTCCGCGACTTTTTCGCTGGCATCCGCGACATCGTCGGCGGCCGGGTCGGCGGCTACGAAAAGGCGCTGCGCGGCGCACGCGAGATCGCGTTCGAGGAAATCGCGGCCGAAGCAGCCAAGCTCGGCGCCGACGCGGTGGTGGGGATCGATCTTGATTACGAAACCGTGGGGCAGAACGGCGGCATGTTGATGGTCACCATCAGCGGCACCGCGGTCACCCTGAGCCGCTGAGATGTTTGTTTTCATCACCGGCGCCTCGAGCGGGATCGGCGAAGCCCTGGCCCGCGAGTTCGCCCAGCGCGGCGCCACCCTCGGCCTGGTCGCCCGCCGCCAGGCCAAGCTCGACGAACTCGTGGCGCAGCTGCCGGGCGGCGCCGACCAGCACCGCTGCTACGCGGTCGACGTAACCGACCGCGACGCCCTGATCGCAGCCTGCCGCGACTTTGACGCGGCCACCGGCGGCGCCGACATCGTGATCGCCAACGCCGGCATCTCGGTCGGCGTGAAAACCGAACATTACGAAGATCTGGCCGAGTTCGAACGCGTGTTCCAGACCAATGTGTTCGCGATGGCCAGCACTTTCCACGGCTTCATCGCCCCCATGAAGGCGCGGCGCCGCGGCAAGCTGGTGGGCATCGGCAGCGTCGCCGGCATCCGCGGTCTGCCGGGTTCGGAGGCGTATTGCGCGAGCAAGTCCGCCACCATCACGTATTGCGAAAGCCTGCGCGTCGAGCTCAAGAAAGCGGGGGTCGAAGTGATCACGATCTGCCCCGGTTTCATCCGCACTCCGCTCACGGCCAAGAACCCGTATTCGATGCCCTTCCTGATGGAAGCCCCGGACTTCGCCCGCGTTGCCGCCGAAGCGATTCTGGCCGGCAAAACCTACCGGACCATCCCCTGGCCCATGGGTTGGGTCGGCAAGCTCCTGCGCATCCTGCCCAATGCCCTGTTCGACAAGGTCATGGCCGGGCGCAAGCAGAAACCGCGGGCCAGCGCCGGCTAGCCTCGACCTGCCGCGTAGGGCTCGTCGCCACAGCCCACCCATTTGAAGCAGGTCGGCCCGGCAAGCGGCGAGGCGCTCGGCTAAGTTCGGACGCACTGCCGCCTTCCGTCCGGAGGACTCCATGCTCAAGCCCTGCCCGCCCCTATCGGCCGCTAGCCGCCTGCGCGCCGGCCTGCTGCTCGCCCTGCTGCTGCCGGGGCTGGCGCTGGCCGCCGACGTGGTGGGCACGGTATTCCGCGGCAACCAGCCGGCCGCCGGCGTGGCGGTGGCTCTCGGCGACATCGGCGCGGTGAGCGACGGCAGCGGGCGCTTCGTGATCCGCAACGTGCGCCCCGGCGTCTACATGCTCAAGTGCGGCAAGGCCGCGCCGGTGCAGGTGCAGATCCGCGACGGCCTCAACCAGCTGAGCTGCCAGGCGCAATAAGACACCGCCCGTTCGATCCGCCACTGCAAGGAACTGCCATGGCCACGGGTCCCGAAAAACCAACCGAAGTGCCCGACGCCAGCGAACGCAAGTGGAAGCTGATCGCACTCAAGGCCGAGGTGGCAAGAACGGTGGTGATCTCGATCGTCGGCACCGCGATCGCGGCGATCTTCTACGTCTACCAGGACAACCAGACCCAGAGCCGTTATTACTCCGACCTGCAGTCGCAGCGCGAACGCGCCGACACCGACCTGCGCGCGCAGATGTTCAACACCCTGTTCCAGAACTATTTCAAGGCCAAGCTCGAAGCCACCCAGCGCGCCCGGGACAGCAAGGCCGGCGAGCAGGAGCTGACCGCGGCGCAGTTAAACGACCTGCGCCAGGAAATCGTGCTGAGCGACCTGCTCGCACGCAACTTCGAGGCGGTCGACGTGCGGCCGCTGTTCGAGGATGTCGACCGTCGGCTCACGGAACGGATCGATGCCGGCCGCGAAGGGCAGGAGGCAATCGCCGATCAGCGCCAGGCCTTCGCGCTGCGCGAACAACTGCGGCGAGTGGCACGCGGCGCCACCACCCGTCAGACCGCATCGCTGATCGCCCGCGCCGGCGCCCGCTCGCAGGAACTGGTGGTGCAGCAATGCGACTCGAGCGACGGCGCCTCGCCCGAGATCAAGCCCGACCTGCTGCCGACCTTGCCACACGGGGTCAACGGCATCATCGAACGAGTCGCCGACGGCGCGGTCAACGTCAGCTTCGCCCACAGCCAAACGACGCAGCCCTCGGCCGCCGCTGCGGTGACGACGACGCCGCAGCGGGTGCCGGTGAGCGTCACCCACTACGACATGCCGGCGCTCGAAAATGTCCGCCTGCCCAACGGCGAGCGGGTCGCGCTGTCGCTCACCCGCTTCATCTCGGCGCAGAGCTGCGAACGCTTCTGGACCGAGATCGACGAAACCACCCGCAATGACTGCAGCCCGCTGCTGGCCGACGCCAACAACAACGGCCGCTACTGCAGCCGCGCCGACCTCACCCTCACCCTGATCCCGGCCGACTACATCGGCGTGCGCGACCGGCCCTACCTCAATGAGCTCACGGCCAAGAGCGGCGGCCGCACGAGTTGGCTACCGCTCCCCGGCGGCGCGTCCAACTGAGACCGGCTCAGCGACGCAGAGCAGCGAAAGCCTGTTCGAGGTCGGCGATCAGGTCGGCCGGATCCTCGAGCCCGGCGGCAACCCGGAGCATCCGGCCTGCGTAGGGGAAGGGCCTGACCGCGCGCTCGGCGTAGCTGGGAATGATCAGGCTTTCGTAACCGCCCCAGGAATAACCGCGACCGAAGAGCTGGAGCGAGTCGATCAGGGCGACGAAGCGCTCTTCCGGCTGCGGCTTGAGCACCACGCCGAACAGCCCGGTCGCGCCCGAGAAATCGCGCTTCCAGATCGCGTAGCCCGGATCGCTCTCCAGCGCCGGCCACAGCACCCGCTCGACTTCGGGCTGGGCCTGGAACCAGGCGATCAGCGCCCGCGTCGTCGCTTCGTGCTGCTTGAGGCGGGCCGCCATGCTGTGCAGGCCGCGGTGCGCCAGGTAGACGTCGTCGGCGGTGGTGCACTGGCCGGTGAGCGCGATCATTTCCATCAGCCTGGGCCAGGCACGTTCGTTGGCGGTGACCGTGCCCATCAAGGCGTCGGCGTGGCCGCAGATGTATTTGGTGGCGGCGTGGATGCTGATGTCGACCCCGTGCTTCAGCGGCTGGAAGTAAAGCGGCGTAGCCCAGGTGTTGTCGATCATGCTGATCGCGTCGTGGCGGCGCGCGATCGAGGCCAGCAGCGGCACGTCCTGCATCTCGAAGGTGTGCGACCCCGGCGCTTCCAGCACCAGCACCCGGGTGTTGGGGCGGAACAGCGCCTCGATCTCGGCCCCGATACACGGGTCGTAAAACGTCACTTCGACCCCGTAGCGCGGCAGCACCTTCTTGCAGAAATCGCGCGTCGGGCCGTAGGCCGAGTCGGTGATCAGGACATGGTCGCCGGCCGCCACGAACGCTAGGATGGGCAAGGTACAGGCGGCGAGCCCCGAAGCGAAGGCCCAGCTCGCGTGGCCGCCTTCGAGCGCGTTGAGCGCGGCGTAGAAAGCGTGGTGGGTGGGCGTGCCCCAGATCCCGTAGGTGGGAAGGCCAGGCTCGCCGGCGTTGCGGGCGCGAATGCGCTCCTTCATGTCGGCGACCGAATCGTGCAGGACGGTCGAGCCGCGCACCAGCGGCGGGTTGACGAAGCCGAAGCTCGCCTTGGCGTCGCGCCCGGCATGCACCAGCTGGGTCTCGGGTCGGAGGTTCTTGTTCACTCAAGCTTCCTTGTTCGTGAGCCAAACGCCGGTGATGGTAACGATCCCGCCCACCACCATCGAGGGTTCGACCGCTTCGCCCAGCAGCAGCGCCGCCAGCAGGACCGCAAACGCGGGCACGAGGTTGTTGAAAACGGCGGCGCGCGCCGGGCCGATGGCTTTCACCCCGTCGTAGAACCAAACAAAGGCGAGCGCCGTCGCCAGTACCCCCATGTAGAGACCGGCCCAGGTGTCAGCCCAGCCCAGGCGACTCCACTCCACCTGCGACCACTGCAGCGGCGCGGCCAGCAGCAGTCCGGCGCCGCCGATCAAGGCAGCGAGCGTCGTCGCCGCCAGCGAGGACGGCGCCGCGCCCGCCGCAAACAGGCCGCGGCCGATCAAGGTGTAGGCGGTCCAGGAAAAAGCCGCCCCCAGGCTCAGGAGTTCGCCCGCGCCGACCGCGCCGCTCAGCGCCGTCACGTCGCCGCGGGTGATGACGATCCAGGTGCCGGCAACCGCGATGGCGATCCCCGCCACCTGCAGCGGCCGCAGCCGGGCACCCAGAAAAAGCGCCGCCCCGAGCGCGATCCACGCCGGGTTGGTCGCCATGATGAGCGCCGCCCGGCTGGCCGGGATCATGCCCAGCGCGGCAAAGAAAAAAGCCGAATACGCAAACACGCCGGTGGCGCCGAGCAGGGTCACCCGCCCCCATTGCCAGCGGTTGAGGCGCGGCATCCGGCCTTCGATCCAGAACAGCAGAGCCAGCAAAGTCAGGGCAGCCACCCCGTAACGCAGCGCCGAGGCCACCAGGAAGGGCAGCGTATGCGCCAGCTGCCGGCCGGCAATGTACGTACCGCCCCAAAGCAGCGCCACCGCCAGCAGCTTCACGTACAAGCCGCGCATCGGCCTCATCCCGGCAAAGCTTCGCTGCCCAGCCAGCCGCAGCCCTTGAGCTCGAGCGACTTGCGCTCGTGGTTGAGGCGGCCGTCGAAGCGGAAACCGTAGACCGCGTCGGCCATGGTGTCGCGGCACAGGCGCGGCGTAAGCGTGCCCGACACCAGCGCCGAGTCGCTCTCGGCCCGCACCTGGGCCGAGGCCTGGTCAGCCCGGCCCTCGCGCCAGCGCCAGGCCAAACCGCTCTCGTGCAGCACCAGGGGCGGCAAGCCGGGACGGGTCAGGCTCAGGCGGCCCTTGGCATCGCTGAGCAGCCACCCCGGCTCGTTGCCGCTTGCTTGCCACAGCGGCACCGGTGCCTTGGTGTCGGGGCAACGCATCTCGGTCCCGGCGCGGTTGAGCCGTTCGAGCCAGAGCGTGCCTTCGCGCAAGCGGCCGAAGGCCTCGAGGTAAAGGCCGTCGACCCGATCGAAACCGATGTCGCTCAGGGCCGCGCTCAGGCTGGACTCGGGCGAGACATCGACCGCGGTCAGCACCGGTCCGCCGCCGCAAGGCACCAGCTCGAGCCGGTCCAAGACCCGCCGCAGGGTGCCGGAAAAAAGGCGACGCTCGAGCGCTGGTTTGGAGCGAACCCCCGGGCGTTCGAGCACCAGGGTGTAGTCGAGCATCGAGTTGGCGCGTTCGCCGTTGGCGCCGACCAGCTCGATCACGGTCGGGCTCAGGACCAGGAAATGGCGGCGCGTGTCGGGCAGGTTCGGATCGATCCGGATCCGCGCCGCCCACGGGTTGAAGCGGGTGCCGCCGAGTTCGGCCGCGCTGCCTTGCGAACCGTAGCTGCGGTCGCCCTCGCGCGTGCCGAGGTAGGTCTCTTCGCTGCGATAACTGAGCGCGCCGTGGCGGTCGCGGCTGAACACGATGCTGGTGCGGATGCCGGCGCAATCGGCGCACGGCAAAGTGCCGACGTAGGCCTGGTCGAAGCGGACCTGGTCGGCCGCGTTGGCGCCAGCGGCCAGCAGCACGCCGGCAAGTAGGGAAACAGCAGACTTCATGATGCGAGGAATCGGTAAACGCCGTCAGCGCCGCGGCTGCGGCTCAAGCTGCCTTCGTGCCACAGCGCATGCAAGTGGGCAATCGCCTCGCCCAGCGCAAAACCGAGCTGGTGCGCATCGAGTTCGCGGCGGAACAACACCGGCACGATTTCGGCCGCGCTTTTCGGCGTGGTGCAGGCGGCCCGGAGGACCTCCTCCAGCCGCGCTGCGTGGTGCGCATGCTGCTCGGCCACACGGAGGTGCAGCCCGGTGAAGGGCAGGCCGTGAGACGGAAGCACCAGCGTGTCGGCAGGCAGCATCAGATAGTGGTCGAGCGAGCGCAGGTAGCGGGGCAGCGGATCGGCCTCGGGGTCGAGGTCGTACACGCTGACGTTGGTGGAGATGCGCGGCAGGACCATGTCGCCCGAGATCAGCAAGTGGTCCGCGGCGCAGAAGAGCGACACATGTTCGACCGAGTGACCGTAGCCCACCATCAGGCGAAACACCCGCTTGGCGCCGGCCGGGCCGATGGCGAGTTGAGCCTCGGCAAACAAGCGGTGATACGAGGTCGGCACCGCGGGCACGAGCCGCGTGAAGTGGCCGCTCCCGCGCGCCTTGAGCCCGGCCATCGAGACCTCGGCGGCCAGCCCGTGAGCCGCATAGAAATCGGCCGCGCGCTCGCCGGCGGCCACGCCCGCCGCGCCGGTCTGCTGCGCCAGGAAGCGCCCGGTGGCGTATTCGCCTGCCGACATCGACAGGGGCGCGCGCCAGCGTTTCCGGTCGCCGCCTTCGCACAGCCAGTGCGCGAGGCCGAGGTGGTCGGGGTGGAAATGCGTGGCGATCACCCGCAGCAGCGGCAGGCCGGCCATCGGACCGTCGAAGAGCTGCTCCCACGCAGCCCGGGTCGCACCAGTATCGACGCCGCAATCGACCAGGGTGAAGCCGCGGCGACCGTCGATTTCATCGTCGAGCAACCACAGGTTGATGTGGTCAAGCGCAAACGGCAGCGGCATCCGCACCCAATGGACGCCGGGAGCGACCGCGAGCCAGGCGCCGGCCGCCGGTGTCTCGGCAAAAGGGAAACCCAGGGCAGGAGAGGCGGAACTCATCACGGACGCCGGTAGCGTGGAAGACACCGAATTCTACGCAGCGCACCGCCGCCCCTCTCAGACGGAGTCCGGAGCGGACCGATCACCGCCGGCCGCACGGGTTTTGTGTCCGATCAATCCTTGCTGCATCGCCCGTGAATGAGGGAGGGAGGGGAAACGAGGCGCCGATAGACTGCTTTTCGACAGCTCGCAGCCGCGAACGCCCGCTCTGCCCCGTCTGCCACGCGCCGGCCGCCGGTCCCTCCTGACGCGATCCCGCTGTCGTCTCGCCGCTCGCTTGCCCGGGCAGCGGCACCTTCATGTTCTGGAGTGTTCAATGGCTGCAGCCACCCCCGGCCTGTTCGGAAAATACCGCGCGATCATCGTCGCCGTGGCCTTCTTTCTGGTGTTCGACCTCGGCGTCCTGGTGCTGAACTTCTACACCTCGTTCCGCATCGCCGAAGACGCGGTGATGATCAACCTCTCCGGCCGCCAACGCATGTTGTCGCAGCGAACCGCGAAAAGCGTGTTCCAGGTCGAGGAAGCGGTGCGAACCGACCAGGATCCCAAGCCCGCCCTGGCCGAGCTGCGCCAGGCGGTGCAACTGTTCGATTCCACGCTCACCGCCTTCCGCAGCGGCGGCGCCGTCACCGGCTCGGACGCGGCGACAGTGCAGATGGCCGGCGTGCGGACCGACGCCAGCCGGCGGGTGCTCGACCAGGCCGAGGCGGTCTGGAAGCCCTACCTCGCCACCCTCCAGCCCGTGCTGCAAGGGAACTACACCTCAGCGGAACTGCAGACCGCCGTCAGCACTGCGCGCGAGCGCAACACCCAGTTGCTCGGGCTGATGAACGAACTCACCACCCAGCTCGAACAGGAAGCCACCGCCCAGGCCAACTGGCTGCGCATGGTGCAGACCACCGGCATCGTGCTGGCGTTGTTCAACTTCGCCTTCATCCTGTTCAAGTTCCTGCGCCAGCTGCGCGCGGCCGACGAACAGGTCGAACGCAAGGAAAAGGAAAACGAAGACATCCTGCGCACGGTAAACGAGGGCCTGTTCCTGCTCGGTACCGACTGGTCGGTCGGCGGCCAGGTGTCGGAATCGACTCGCCGCATCCTCGGGCGAGCGGTCGAACCGGGCGCCGACTTCGCCGCCGTTCTGCGCAAGCTGCTGCCGGCCGAGGCCTTCGACACCGCCCGCGACTACATCGGCCTGCTGCTGTCGGGCCGGGTCAAAGAAGCACTGGTGGCCGAAATCAACCCGCTCACCGCGGTCGAGGTGCGCGACGACAACCATGCCGTCCGCTACCTGACCTTCCGCTTCAACAGCGTGCGCCGCGCCGGCGCCATCACCCATCTGCTGGTCACGGTAATCGACGTCACCCGCACCGTCGAACTCGAGCGCGAACTGGCCGAGGCCCGCCGCAAGGCGCGCGACGACGCCGCCATCCTGCTGCAGCTGTTCCGCCGCGAACCCGAGGTGCTCGACGGCTTCATCTCCCGCACCGAAGCGGCGATGAACCAGGCCAACGAACTGCTGCGCACCGCCGACGCGCGCAGCGCCCGCCTCACCGTCGACGGCGTTTTCCGCCTGGTGCACGCCCTGAAAGGCGAGGCGGCCGCCCTCGATCTCGGCTATTTCGAAGGCTTGGCCGAACGTTTCGAGGACCAGCTCGGACTCCTGCGCGAGCGCGGCAACCAGCTCACGAACGACGACTTGCTCGGCCTGCCGCTGCCGGTCGACGAGATGTTCGAACGGATCCAGGTGGTGCGCGACACCCTGGCCAACTTCCAGCGCCCGCACGGTAGCGCCACGCCGGCCGCCACGTCGCCGGCCACGCGTGGCCACGAGCTCGAACCGGTGCTCGACGAACTGGCGCAGCGGATCGCTCGCGAACACGGGAAGTTGGTCGATTTCACGGCCGACCTCGCCCTGCTCGGTGCCCTGCCGGCAGCGCAGCAGGAGGTGCTGCGCGAGATCTGCCTGCAGCTGGTTCGCAACGCGGTGGTCCACGGCATCGAACCCGCGATTGAACGACAGGCGAGCGGCAAGCCGGCGCGCGGCGCAGTTCACCTTGCCCTGCACCGCGCCGCCGACCAGCGCCTGCAGCTGGTGGCGCGCGATGACGGCCGCGGCATCGACCCCGAACGCATCCGCTCCAGCCTGATCGAAAGTGGCCGCTGCAGCGCCAGCGCTGCCGCCGCCATGAGCGACCAGCAACTGATCGCCCAGATCTTCGAAGCTGGCGTCTCGACCGCCGACACGATCGACCGGCACGCCGGCCGCGGCGTCGGCATGGACATCGTGCGCGACCAGGTACGTCGCCTCGGCGCCCACCTGCGACTGAGCTCTCGCATCGGCGAGTTCACCAGCTTCCGCATCGCGCTGCAGAACCGCGCCGCCTAGGAGTAAGAATGCGACTACTGATCGTCGACGACTCGACCATCATCCGCTCGCGGATCGCGCGCATCGCGCTCGATCCGCGCACCCAGCCGATTAACGTGGTCGGCCTCGCGCACGACGGCGTCGAAGCGCTCGCCCTGTTCGACACCCACCGCCCCGACGCCGTGACGATGGACCTGACCATGCCGAACATGGACGGCATCGCCTGCATCGAAGCGCTGATGAAGATCGACCCCAATGCCAATGTGCTGGTGGTCTCGGCGCTCAAGGACAAAGCCACCGCGGTCAAGGCCCTGATGGTCGGCGCGCGCGGCTTTCTGCCCAAGCCCTTCACCGACGCCCAGCTGACCGCCGCCCTGGACGAACTGATGAGCCCCAACCCATGAACGAGATCCGAGACACGGACCTGCGCGTTTTCGTCGACGCGGTGAAGACTTATTTCACCAACATCACCGGCCAGACCGCCGATGTCAGCGCCGCCTTCCTCGGCGCCGGCGACATGCCCAACCACGGCTACACGGGAGCGATCACCTTGGCCGGGCGCTTCCGCGGCAGCGTCTATTTCACGGCGCCGCGGCTGCTGCTGCGCGACCTGCTGGCGCAGATGGGCGAGCCCGATACCTGCGAGGAAAACCTGCTCGACGCGGTCGGCGAAATTGCCAACACGATCGCCGGCAATGCACGCCAGCGCTTCGGCAACGGGCTCGAGATCTCGGTACCGTCGCGCGTGCGCAGCGATGCTCCGTTTGCGATTACACGCCGCGCCCGTCCCTTCGTGATCCGGCTGCGCTGGCGCAACCTCGACGCCGCGGTCGTGGTCGATATCGAGCTGAACCCGGCGGCCTGAGTTCCGCGGAAGGCGAGGCTCAGTCCTCGCCCACCAACTCGATCACAGCCTCGCCGTAGCGCTCGAGCTTCTTTTCACCCACCCCGCTGATGCCCCTGAGCTCCGCCATCGAAGCCGGGCGGACCGTGGCGATCGCACGCAAAGTGGCATCGGCAAACACCACGTAGGCCGGCACGCCGTGCTCCCTGGCGACGCTGGCGCGCCAGGTCCGCAGGCGCTCGAACAGAGGTTCGTCGCTCGCCGCCAGTTCTTCGTGGACCGCCGCCTTGCGTCCCTGCTTGCGCCGCGCACTGGTTGAGGGCGTGTGGCGGCGCAGCTCGATCTTGCGTTGGCCTTTGAGCACTGCGCGGCTGTCTTCGCCCAGGCACAGGACGTTGTAATGGTCGTAGTCGACCCACAGGATGTGCTGCGCCACCAGCTGGCGCAGCACCAGTCGCCATTCGGCCTCGGACAGGTCGGCGCCTATGCCCCAGGTCGAGACGTGCTGGTGGCCGAACTTGCTCGATTTCTCGGTCGGCTTGCCGCGCAGCACGTCGATGATGTGGGTGGCAGCAAAACCGAACCCGCTCGCCTGCTCGCAGCGGTAGATACACGAGATCAGCTTGCGCGCGGCCTCGGTCGCGTCCCACAGCTCGGGCGGCTCGAGGCAGTTGTCGCAGTTGCCGCAGGGCTGGCTTGATTCGTCGAAGTAGGCGAGCAGGCGCACGCGGCGGCAGTCGCCGGCCTCGGCCAGGCCCAGCATGGCGTCGAGCTTGGCGCCCGAGAGCCGCTTGTAGGTCTCGTCGGCCTCGCCCATCTCGATCAGCCGGCGCTGCTGGACCACGTCCTGCAGGCCGTAAGTCATCCAGGCGTCGGCTGGTTCGCCGTCGCGGCCGGCGCGGCCGGTCTCCTGAAAATAGCCCTCGATGCTCTTGGGCATGTCGAGGTGGGCAACGAAACGCACGTCGGGCTTGTCGATGCCCATGCCGAAAGCGATCGTCGCGACCATCACCACCGCGTCCTCGCGCAGGAAGCGGCGCTGGTTCTCGGCGCGGGTGATGGCACTCATGCCGGCGTGGTACGGCAGCGCGTTGATGCCGTGCGCCGCGAGAAAGGCCGCCACTTCCTCGACCGTGTTGCGCGCCAGGCAGTAGACGACCCCCGCCTCGCCCGAGTGTTCGTGCGTGATGAAACGCAGCAGCTGCTCCCGCGGTTCGCGTTTTTCGACGATGCGGTAGCGGATGTTGGGGCGGTCGAAGCTGGCGACGAACTCGCGCCCGTCGAGCAGCAAGCGCTCGGCAATCTCGCGCCGGGTCGGGCCGTCGGCGGTAGCGGTGAGCGCGATCCGCGGCACCTCGGGATAACGTTCGCGCAGGATCGAGAGCTGACCGTATTCAGGCCGGAAGTCATGCCCCCAGGCCGAAACGCAGTGAGCCTCGTCGATCGCAAACAGGCCGACCTTCGATTCGGCGAGCAGGCGCTGGCAGCGGTCGGTGAGCAGCCGTTCGGGAGCGACGTAAAGAAGGTCGAGCTCGCCCGCGCGCACCTGGCGCTCGACCGCCGCGGCGTCGGCCGAACTCAAGGTGGAATTGAGGAAGGCCGCCCTCACGCCGAGTTCGTCGAGCGCAGCGACCTGGTCCTGCATCAGGGCGATCAGCGGCGAGATCACCACCCCCACGCCCTCTCGCACCAGCGCCGGGATCTGGTAGCAGAGGCTTTTGCCGCCGCCGGTGGGCATCAGCACCAAGGCATCCTGTCCGCCGACCACGGTGGTGATCACCTCGCGCTGAAAGCCGCGGAAAGCCGGGTAACCAAAAACATCGCGCAGAACGGATTCGGGGGAACGGGAAGACATGCGCGGAAGCGTGGGCGGACGAGCTGGGGAAGCGGTCGAGGATACCGGGTTGCCTCGACCGGGGCTTTGAGGGCTTGTCCGCGCGACCGGACCGGACGTCGCTCCGACTCAAGCCCCCAGGCACGGGGTGGCCTGCCATTGCTTGCAGAGCCAATCGACCAGGGCCGTGACACGGCGCGGGGGATTGGGCAGATCGCGGCGCAGAACAAACTCCTCGCGGGCCGGGACCTCCCAGCCGGGCAAGACTCGCATCAAGCGCCCGCTCGCCAGCTCCTCGTCGCAGAGAAACGCCGGCGCATCGAGCCAGATCCCCGCTCCCGCCAGCACCGCCTGCCGCATCGCAAGGACGTTGTCGAGGCCGATGCTGCGCTGCTTGCCGAACTCGAACCGCTCCCCGCTCCGGTTCACCATGAAGGTCGCGGTGGGCCGGACGTAACCCGAGTAGTTGATGACGACGTGGGAGTCGAGCTCCCGCGGGTGCAGCGGCAGCGGGCCGCCCCGCAGGTAGTCGGGGCTCGCGCAAGCGACAAAAGGCATGGTTCCGATCCGGCGCGGGACCACGCCTTCTTCCGTGATCGGCCCGTAGCGAAAGACGATGTCGACTTCGTCGTCGCGGAAAGAAGGCCGGCGGTTCGGACACCAGAGGTCGACGTTGACCCGCGGATGGAGCTGCTTGAACCCCAGCAGCCAGTGGGTGACCAGGTGCGCGCCGAAGCCGGGAGCCGCGTACACCCGCACCGGGCCGACCAGGTCGCCCGCCAGTTCGTCGAGTTCGACCTGAAGTGCGTCGAAGTCCTGCAGCAGCGCCTGCATCCGGGCGTAGGCAATCTGGCCGGCGTGAGTCGGCACCGCGCCGCGCATCCCTCGGTCGATCAGGGACCAGCCCAGGCCCCGTTCAAGCCGGCTCAAGGTGCGGCTGACGCTGGAGAGCTCGAGTCCGAGTTCGTCGGCGGCGCGCGTCATGCTGCCGCAATCGATTACCCTCAAAAACACCCGCCAGTGTTCCAGATTCGATGAGTGACGCGCGGGTATACCCAAGCGACTTCCCCTTCAAAGGCCGGGCTTGCAGCCGGCGCAAGTCCGGCTTAACTGCCCTGTCATTCCTTAGTCTAGGGGAGCTCTCTAGAGTTTCAGCGGTCCATCACTAGCGAGAATCCCTGAGCCAAGCGGCGGCACGATTTCGTGTTTTTCCGTCGGCCATCGGAATTTCGCGCCACCTACGAGATCTGCACCGTGAAACTCGAACTGCGCCTGATTTCCATGGCCGTGCTCAGCAGCACTCTGGCCTTCGTTCCCCCCGCCTGGGCGGCCGGAGACGCCAACAAACTCACCTGCAAGACCACGGCCGAATGCGCCGCCCAGACCGCGAGAAGCGGTCTGACCACTACCGGTGGGCTGGGACTGTTCACCAGCGCGCAGGACAAGGCCGAAGACCGCTTTTTCTGGCTGTCGCGGATGAACAAGGCATCGATCGTGATGCTGGCCGAAGAAGGCATCGTGTCGCGTCCGATCGCTCAGAAAATCGCGAGCGGGGTCGATTTCTCGATCAAGCAGGCCGAAGCCCCCAACGGCCGGCGCCCACAGGACGTGATCCAGATCGAGAAGATCATCGCCGAAGTCGCCGGTCCCGATGCCTCGCGCATCCACGCCGGCCGCAGCCGCCAGGACATGTACGCGGCGTTCTACTTCGGCATGATGCGCACCCAGGTGCTCGACACCACCACCGAGATGAACGCGATGCGCGAGCGCATCCTCAAGCTCGCCGAGCGCCACGTCGACACCGTGGTACCGGCCTACACCAACGGGGTGCAGGCGCAGCCGATCACTTACGGTCACTACCTGCTGGCGTTTGCCGACTCCTTCGACCGCGACGCACAGCGAGTCCGCGAAGCCTACCAGCGCCTCAACCGCAGTCCGATGGGAACGGCTGTGCTCGCGAACTCGGCCTGGCCGCTCAACCGCGCCCGCCTGGCCGAACTGATCGGCTTCGACGGCATGATCGTCAACTCCTACGACTCGGCCCAGGTGGCCGCGATCGACATGCCGGTGGAGCTGGCCAACATCACCGCGTCGAGCGCGCTGCGGGTCTCGGCCATGATCGGCGACATCCATACCCAGTATCACCAGACCCAGCCCTGGATCCTGCTCGGCAGCGGCTCGACCTACACCAGCAGCGCGATGCCGCAGAAGCGCAACCCCGGCCTGCTCATGCGCGTGCGCGAGGCCTCGTCCGACGTGGCGGGCAAGGCCTCGCTCGTCATGTTCCGCGCCCACAACACCACGCCCGGCATGATGGACCCGCGCCTGGCCTGGCAGCAGAACGGCCTGTTCGTGTCGGCGACCGACATGTACCGCAAGATGAACCAGGTACTCGACGCGCTGGAAATCAACCGCGAACGCGCGCTCGAGGAAACTCAGGCCGACTGGATCACCTCGATGGAACTGGCCGACACCTTGCAGCGCGACTATGACGTTCCGTTCCGGGTCGGCCACGGCTTTGCCTCGGGCATCGTGACCTACGCCCGCAGCCAGCAGCTCAAGCCGGCCGATTTCCCGTTTGCCAAGGCGGTCGAGCTGTACGCCGATGCCGCGCGCAAATACGAACTCAAGGATACGAAGCTGCCGCTCGACGAGACCGCTTTCCGCAACGCCTTGTCGGTCGAACACATGGTCCGGACCCGCACCGGCGTCGGCGGACCGCAGCCTGCCGAAGTGCGGCGCATGCTGGCCCAGGCCAAGCAGACCCTGGCGAGCGACCAGGCCTGGCTCGCCGAGCAGAAACAGAAGATCGTCCGCGCCGACCAGCGCCTCGATGCCGAGTTCCGGAAGCTCCTGCCGGTTAGCAAATAGTTATCTGCTCCGCTTGATCTCCGCTGCCGGACCGGGTCCGGCAGCACTCTTTCCGGGGCGCACTTTGAGCCTCCCGCCGCCTCGTCTGTTGCCATGCAGCAACCGCCCTCGCCAGTTCGGGGCTGCCCACCCGGCACAAGACTTCCCTAGCGCCATGATCAAGACGCCGTGCTGCAAGAGACCTGCCAGTTTGGAAGCTGGCGCACTCGCACGGCGTTGCGGTCCGGATGACCGCTATCCACGAGGGAGTCCAAGATGAAGATCAAAGCTACTGCCGCCCTCATCCTCGCAGCTTCGCTCTGCGCGCTGGCCGGTCCCACTCTGGCGTGGCAAGCCTGGGACGCCGAGGAAGTCCAGCTCAAAGACGGGCGCACCCTGCTCATCTTTTCCGACGGCATGATGAGCCTGAGGGATGCCAGGGGAAGGGTCGTCCAGGGGAAAGACGGCGAAACGCTGACAACCGCCAAGGGTGACACCCTTCGCATGAAGGGCAACGAGGTCCAGCGCGTGACCAAGACCGAAGCGCTTTATCTCGCCAACTGAGAACCTCCCGCCTCAGCGCTTTGGGGCGGGACGCGATCCCGCCCTGCCTCCCCCTTCCAAAGTCTTCCCCGGCAGCGCCGTGCCGCTCGGCCGCTGGCGCTGCCCGCCAGATCGGGAACGCTCACCATCGCCACTCTCATGTGGGAGCCACTATGAAAGAGCCGCGCGCACGCCCTGGCCCTGCGGCCGATTCGAACTCGAGACAAAAGCGCGGCGGAGTTCGGCCGATTCGCCAGGATGGAGTCCGCTATGAAAAATCAGGCAGTCACTCTCATCATGGCCGCGGCGCTATGTGCCCTCTCGGGCGCAGCCCTTGCCTGGCAAGGCTGGGACGCCGAGGAAATCAAACTCCAGGACGGCCGTACCTTGCTTGTTTTCTCCGACGGCAAGATGGCCTTGCGCGACAGCCGGGGCAGGGTGGTCCACGGGCGCGACGGCGAAACCCTGGTCACCGCCAAGGGCGAGACGATCCAGATGAAGGGCAACGAAGTCCAGCGCGTCACCAAAAACGAAGCGATGTTTCTCGGCTACTGAGGATCTGACGCCGACCTCGGGTGGACCGGATCAACTTCGGCTGCGGCCCGCCCGATTGGCGCAGCCACGCACGATGGGGGCGCCGCCCATGCCTTCCACTCCGTTGACGTTAACGTAAACTTCGGGGATATCAGAACAAACCCGAGGCCCATGCCTTCCGCACGCAGCGCCAGCGCCAGTTCGGCCGGCGAGTCCTTCAGCATCACCGAGCTCGCGCGCGAGTTCGACATCACGCCGCGGGCAATCCGGTTCTACGAGGACCAGGGCATCCTGCAGCCGGAGCGTTCGGGCAGCTCGGGCCTCACCCGCGTGTATTCGGCGCGCGACCGTACCCGGCTCAAGCTCACTCTGCGCGGCAAACGCTTAGGGCTGAGCCTGCTGCAGATCCGCGAGCTGATCGACATGTACGAAACCCCCAAGGACGCCTCGGCTCAGGCGCGCTCCTTCCTCGAGGTGCTGGCCGAACTGCGCTCGACCCTCGAACAGCAGCGCGAGGACATCGCGGTCACGCTCGCCGAAATCGAACGCCACGAAGACGAGTGCCACGCCTTGCTCGCCGCTGCCGCCCCCCACCCAACACCCGCCAAACCATGAACTCAGAACTCCCGCCGCCCGCGCCTCAAACCCAGCCCGCGCCGGTGCCCGCCAACCGCAGCGACGCCACCTGGGCCTGGGTCGCTTACGCCTTCGAGGCGGTCGGCCTCTTCATGGTCTGGCCATGGCTGATCGGGCTCGTCATTAACTACGTCCAACGCGACGAAACCGCCGGCACCTACATCAGCAGCCACCATCGCTGGATGATCCGCACCTTCTGGTTCTCGGCGCTCTGGTACACGGTCGCGCTGCTGACCATCGTCGGCGGCGCCTGGCCAGTGGTGAGCACCGCCATCCAGGGCAGCAACGGCCCGGGCGACATCAGCTTTGCGCTCGACTGGCAGGACATCTTCGCCACCTTCACCGCCGCGCTGATCGGCGCCTTCGGCATGCTCGCCGTCTGGATGTGGACGGTCTACCGCGTGGTGCGCGGCATGGTGCAGCTGGCCAACTCGCGCGCACTGTGACGTAGGCCCTGCCGTTCGCCTTCCACCTCATCGTTTGAGACCGCTCATGAACCTGCCCAGCCTGAACTTCCAACTCGGCGACGACATCGACGCGCTGCGCCACATGGTGCAGGGTTTCGCGGCCAAGGAAATCGCTCCGCGAGCGGCCGAGATCGACCGGACCGACCAGTTCCCGATGGACTTGTGGCGCAAGTTCGGCGAGCTGGGCCTGCTCGGCATCACCGCGCCCGAGCAATACGGCGGCGTCAGGCTGGGCTACCTCGCCCACATCGTCGCGATGGAAGAGATCAGCCGCGCCAGCGCGTCGGTGGGCCTCTCTTACGGCGCGCATTCGAACCTCTGCGTCAACCAGATCACCCGCAACGGCAGCGAAGCTCAGCGCGGCAAATATTTGCCCAGGCTGATCTCGGGCGAACACGTCGGTGCGCTGGCGATGAGCGAACCCGGCGCCGGCAGCGACGTCGTGAGCATGAAACTGCGCGCCGACAAACAAGGCGACCGCTACATCTTGAACGGCAACAAGATGTGGATCACCAACGGCCCTGACGCCGACGTGTTGGTGGTCTATGCCAAGACCGACCCGTCCGCCGGCGCGGGCGGCATGACCGCCTTTCTGGTCGAGAAAGGCTTCAAGGGCTATTCGGTCGCGCAGAAGCTCGACAAGCTCGGCATGCGCGGCTCGCACACCGGCGAGCTGGTATTCACCGACTGCGAAGTGCCCGAGGAAAACGTCCTGGGCCGGGTCGGCGGCGGCGTCAAGGTGCTGATGAGCGGGCTCGATTTCGAACGCGCGGTGCTCTCGGGCGGGCCGCTGGGAATCATGGCCGCGTGTATGGACGCCACTCTTCCTTACGTTCACGAACGCAGGCAGTTCGGCCAGGCGATCGGCGAGTTCCAGCTGATGCAGGGCAAGCTCGCCGACATGTATACGACGCTGATGGCCTGCCGCGCCTACGTCTACGAAGTGGGCAAGGCCTGCGACCGCGCCACTCCCGACACCGTGCGCAGCATCCGCAAGGACGCCGCCGGCGCCATCCTGTATTCGGCCGAAAAGGCAACCTGGATGGCGGGCGAGGCGATCCAGGCCCTGGGCGGCATGGGTTACATCAACGACAGCCCAACCGGCCGCTTGTGGCGCGACGCCAAGCTCTACGAGATCGGCGCGGGAACGAGCGAGATCCGCCGCATGCTGATCGGCCGCGAACTGTTCGCGGAGACGATGTGAGCCTGCCGACGATCGATCTCGAACTTCCCGGCTGGACTCTGCGCGCCTGGCGTCCGGGCGATGCCGAATCGCTGGCTCGATACGCGAACAACATCCGCGTCTGGCGCCACATGAGCGACCGCTTCCCCTACCCCTACACGCTCGAGATCGCGCAGCACTGGGTCACGCGCGGCCACGTCGAGTTCGGCGGCGACAACTGGGCGATCGCCTTCGACGACCTTGCCGTGGGCGGCGCCGGCATCCACCCCGGCGCCGGCCCGTCCGCGTGTTCGGTCGAGATCGGCTACTGGCTCGGCGAGCCGTATTGGGGGCGGGGCGTCGTCACCCGGGTGGCCGCCGCGCTGACCCGGATCGCCTTCGAGTCGCCGGGAGTGAGCCGGGTGTTCGCCCCCGTCCACGCCGACAATCCGGCCTCGATGCGGGTGCTGGCGAAAAACGGCTTCGAGCGCGAAGGCCTGCAGCGCCAGGCCGTGCTCAAGGCGAGCGAACCGATAGACATCACCACCTGGGCCCGCATCCGCCCCTCGAGATAGACCATGCTTCCCAGCCATCCCCCGATCGAGACCGCCGCCTTCTGGGCCGAGTTCTGCCACGCCAGCCGCACCGATCCCGCCACTCCGCATTCGATCATCGCGGCGGGCGAGCCCGTCCGCGGCGCCTACGTGATCCGCACCGACACCCACGGCGCGCCGCGTTCGATCCTGCTGGGAACAACCGCCGGCGCGGTCGTGGTATGGCCGCTGATGGCCGCGCTCGGTGCCCATGTGCCGACCCTGCTGCCCCTGCTGCTGCCCGGCGGGCTCTCCGCAAGCGCCGCTCTGCAGACGGCGTATTACTCGCACCACGTCGGCTTCTGGCTCGATTTCGAAGCTCAGCGCCTGCGCGACATCGCGGCTTTCATGGACCGCTACGACCCGGCGCGCGACGGGGTATGGCTGCTCGTCCACGCCGGCCGCATCCACGGCACCATGGTGATCGACCACGCGCCCGGCCACGGTACGCCGGAGCTGCGCTGGTTCATCCTCAGCGACGAGCTGCGCGGCCAGGGCTGGGGCCGCCGCATGATGGAAGTGGCCATGGACTTCTGCCGCGCCCGCCACCCGCGCGTGGTCCTGCACAGCCTGCCCGAACTCGCCGCCGCCTGCCGGCTCTATGAGGACTTCGGCTTCGTTCGCATCGGCGACGCCAACCCCGGCACCCATTGCGGTGTCGAAGCGATCGAGGTCGGCTACGAATGGATTCGATAAGCCTGTTCGGACTCACGCCGCGGGCGCTGGCGCTGTTTGCCGCCGCCGCCTTCGTGCTCGCGCTCACGCCCGGCCCGGTGTGGCTTTATCTGATCTCGCGCACCCTCACCCAGGGGCGGCGCGCCGGGTATTTTTCCCTGATCGGAGTGGCTGCAGGCCAGGCTCTGCACGCCACCTTCGCCGCTTTCGGCATCACCGTGATCGTGCTCGCCGTGCCGCTCGCGTTCGAGATCATCAAGTTCGCCGGCGCGGCCTACCTGCTTTACCTCGCGGTCAACACCTTGCGCGGCGGCGGCCTCTCGTTCACCCCGCAGAAGCTCGCGCCGGTGGCCGACGGCGCCTTGCTGCGCCAGGGTTTTGTCGCCTCGGTCGTCAACCCCAAGGTCGCGCTTTTCTACCTTTCGCTGTTTCCGCAGTTCGTCGACCCGGCCGCCGGCCCGGTGCTGGCGCAAAGCCTGCTGCTGGGAGCGGTGCAGATCGCCAGCGCCGTGCTGATCGACGGCTCGCTGGTCACGGTGGCAGGCCTGCTCGCCAGCTTTTTCTCAAGCCGTCCGCTCTGGCTGCGGCTGCAGCGCTGGGTGCTGGGAACCGCATTCGGCGCGCTGGCCGTGTGGCTGGCGCTGACGCCACGCAGCCCGACTTGAACCCAGCAAGATGAGAGACCCGCTCGAGAGTCCCGTGTTCGACCGTTCGATGCCGCAGCCCGCGGCGATCGCGCGCGCCATTCTTGAAGGTTTCGACCGCCACTACCGGCTCTTCCGCTACGTGGCGCAGCAGGCCAAGGGGCGCTTCGAAAACGGCGACTGGTTCGCGATGCGGGAAGCGGCCAAGCAGCGGATCGACTTCTACGACCAGCGCGTGCTCGAAGCCGCAACGCGGATCGAACGCGACTTCGACCTCGAGAGCCTCACCGACGAGGAACACGACGCGGTCTGGCAGGCGGTCAAGCAGCGCTACGTGACTCTGCTCGCCGAACACCGCCAGCCCGAGCTGGCCGAGACTTTCTTCAACTCGGTCTGCACCAAGCTGCTGCACCGCGACTACTTCCGCAACAACTACATCTTCGTGCGGCCGGGGGTGGCGACCGACTACATGGATTCGGACCCGCCCTCTTACCGCAGCTACTACCCCGCCAGCCAGGGAATCAAACGCGCGCTGCGACAGGTGGTGATCGACTTCGGCCTGGCCTGCCCGTTTGTCGACGTCGAACGCGACCTGCGCCTGGTGCTGCGTTCCATCCTCGCCAACCGCAGCGCCTTTGCCCAGCCGTTCAAGGTCGAGCCCGACTGCCAGCTGCAGGTGCTCTCCAGCCTGTTCTTCCGCAACAAGGGCGCCTACATCATCGGCCGCTTCGTCAACGGCCAGCGGCTCACGCCTTTTGCGGTGCCTATCCTGCGCAACGCGCGCGGCCAGCTGTTCATCGACGCGGTGCTGTTTGCGCCCGAACACATCAGCACCTTGTTCAGCTTCACCCGCGCGTACTTCCAGGTCGACATGGAAGCTCCCAGCGCCTACGTGGGCTTTCTGAAGACGCTCCTGCCGAGCAAGCCCGCGTCCGAGCTCTACACCATGCTGGGCCTGGCCAAGCAGGGCAAGACCCTGTTCTACCGCGACTTCCTTCACCACTTGAAACACAGCAGCGACAAGTTCATCGTCGCCCCCGGCATCAAGGGCCTGGTGATGACGGTGTTCACGTTGCCGAGCTACCCCTACGTGTTCAAGATGATCAAGGACGTGATCCCCTACCCTAAGGAGACGGACCGTCCGCAGATCATGGCCAAGTACCAGCTGGTCAAGCTGCACGACCGCGTTGGCCGCATGGCCGACACCTGGGAGTATTCGCAGGTGCGGCTGCCCAAGTTCCGCTTCTCGCCCGAGCTGATCCGCGAGCTGCTTGCCACCTGCCCGAGCCAGGTCGAGATCAGCGACGACGCGGTCGTGATCCGCCACGTCTACATCGAGCGGCGCATGACGCCCTTGAACATCTATTTGCAGCACGCTACCGACACCGAACTCGAACACGCGGTCAACGAATACGGCAACGCGATCAAGGAGCTGGCCGCGGCCAACATCTTCCCCGGCGACATGCTCTACAAGAACTTCGGCGTGACCCGGGCGCGGCGGGTCGTCTTCTACGACTACGACGAGATCGAATACATGACCGACTGCAAGTTCCGCCGGATCCCGCCGGCGCGCAACGAGGAAGACGAGATGTCGGGCGAGCCCTGGTATTCGGTCGGCCGCCACGACGTCTTCCCCGAACAGTTCGGCACCTTCCTTCTGGGCGACACGCGCATCCGCGCCGCCTTCATGAAACACCACGCCGACCTGCTCACGCCCGAGTTCTGGCAGCGCCGCAAGGAGCGGATCGAAGGCGGCTTGATCGAAAACGTCTACCCCTACCCGCAATCGCTGCGTTTCATTAACCGCTACGGCGCTCAGGCCCTGCCCCAAGGAGTTTTCTCATGAACGACCCCGTTGTGATCGTTGGCGCCGCTCGCACCCCCATGGGCGGGATGCTGGGCGACTTTTCCCAACTCAGCGCGCCACAGCTGGGCGCGGCGGCGATCCGTGCCGCGGTCGAACGCGCCGGCATTGCCGGCGACCAAGTCGACGAAGTCCTGATGGGCGAATGCCTGATGGCGGGCCAGGGCCAGGCACCCGCACGCCAGGCCGCTCTCGGCGCCGGCCTGCCCAACTCCGCCGGCGCGGTGACACTCAGCAAGATGTGCGGCAGCGGCATGCGCGCGCTCATGTTCGGACGCGACATGCTTGTCGCCGGCTCGGCCGACGTCGTGGTCGCGGGCGGCATGGAGAGCATGAGCAACGCGCCTTACCTCATCCCCAAGGGCCGCTCGGGCTACCGCTACGGCCACGCCACCATGTACGACCACATGGCGCTCGACGGCCTCGAGGACGCCTACCAGCGCGGCCAGGCCATGGGCGTGTTCGCCGAGGACTGCGCGAGCAAATACGGCTTCACGCGCGAGGCGCAGGACGCTTACGCGATCGAATCGCTCAAGCGCGCCGCCACCGCCAATACCGACGGCAGCTTCGCCTGGGAGATCATACCGGTGAAAGTGCCGGGCAAGGGCGGCGAGATCGAAGTCGCCAAGGACGAGCAGCCCGCCAAGGCGCGCCCCGACAAGATTCCCACGCTCAAGCCCGCGTTCAAGAAAGACGGCACCATCACCGCTGCCAACGCCTCGTCGATCTCCGACGGCGCCGCCGCCCTGGTGCTGATGCGCGAATCGACCGCCCAGGAACTCGGCGCCAAGCCGATCGCTCGCATCGTCGCCCAGGCCGTTTTCGCCCACGAACCGTGCTGGTTCACCACCGCGCCGGTGGGAGCGATCCAGAAAGTGCTGGATCAAGCGGGATGGAAGGCCGAAGACGTCGACCTGTGGGAGATCAACGAGGCTTTCGCCGTCGTCACGATGGCGGCGATGGAAGAGTTCAAGCTGCCGCACGACAAGGTCAACATCCACGGCGGCGCCTGCGCGCTGGGTCACCCCATCGGCGCCTCCGGCGCGCGCATCGTCGTCACCCTGCTCGGTGCATTGAAAAAAACCGGCGGCAAGAAGGGAGTCGCGGCGCTGTGTATCGGCGGGGGAGAAGCGACGGCGATGGCGGTGGAGATGATCTAGCGCGGCGATAGTGTCGTTTCGGTGCGTAGCGAGCGGATGCGCCCGCGCGCTACGCCCAGCCGCTCAGGCCGCGGCATGGCCCCAGAGGGCCGGTCCTTGTCTCTCGCGAATGCGAAGGCAGTCGTTCACGCGATGCGCCGAGCGGCTCGGGCCGCCGCAGGGCCCCAAAGGGGGTGGGCGGCCACCCCTTTGGATTCCCCGCCGCCCCTGTCGGCCGGCCCTTCGGGCTACCCTTGCGCCGCGTTGCGTCAGCGGCCTCGTCGCAAACTTGGACGATCTCGCTGGCTGCGCCAGCGAGCCACGTCCTTCGGACACGCTCCTCGGAATTCCCGCTGCCGCAAAGCGTCGCTGCGGCGACCTCTCAAGGGGGAGAGTCAAAAGCATCGCGCTCCGCGCGCGTAAAGCGGCGAGGCTTCACCACGCCAACGATGACGATAGCTGTCATGTCAGCGCAACGT
>JAEZVV010000157.1 GCA_023443095.1 Pseudomonadota bacterium | reverse complement strand
GCCCGGATGGGTTGAACTGCCGAGCGGGAAAACGAGCCGGGCCCGCCTCAGGCGTGGCCGGACCGTTCCGCGATCGACGAGGTGCTGATGCCGAGCTTTTTCATCCGGCTGCGCAGCGTGTTGGGATGCAGGCCGGCGCGTTCGGCCGCGCCGCCGCGGCCGAAGACGCGGCCGTTGCATTCGCTCAGGACCTGGCACAGGTAGGCGCGAGCGGCGTCGTCGAAGGTGCCGTTTGCCAGTTCCGTCGCTGCTGCCGGTGAGGGGACGGGCGCCACCCCCGCCGCCGGCAGTTCGAGTTGGAGCAGGCGCGCGTCGTCCGAGCGCAGCAGGGCTCGTTCGAGGGAGTTCTCGAGTTCGCGCACATTGCCCGGCCACGAATGGCGCAGAGCGGCCGCCAGGCTCGCCGGCGCCAGCCGCGGCAGAAAGGGCAGGTCGTACTTCCTCTGCAGCTGCTCGAGGAAACAGCCCACCAGGTCGACGATGTCGCCCGGCCGCTCGCGCAAGGGCGGCACCTCGATCGGAAAAACGTTGAGCCGGTACCAGAGGTCTTCGCGGAACAATGCGCGTTCGACCATCACACCCAGATCGCGGTGGGTGGCGGCGATCACCCGCACGTCGAGCTCGATTTCGCTGGTGCCGCCGACGCGTGTGATGGCCTTGTTTTGCAGGGCGCGCAGCAGTCGCACCTGGCCGCTCAGAGACAACTCGCCGATCTCATCGAGGAAGAGGGTGCCGCCGTCGGCCTGTTCGAAGTAGCCGCGGCGGGCCTGGTGCGCGTCGGTGAAGGCGCCGCGTTCGTGGCCGAAGAGTTCGCTGTCGAGCAGGCTTTCGGGAATCGCGCCGCAGTTGACCTTGACGAAGGGGCGGGCGGCGCGGCTCGAACGCCGGTGGATGGTGTTGGCCACCACTTCCTTGCCGGTGCCGGTTTCGCCGCGGATCAGCACCGTGGCGTCGAAGGGGGCGACCTGTTCGATCTGTTTGCGCACCAGGGCCGACTCGGGGCTGGTGCCGACCAGGGTGCTGCTGATCGGCGCGTGCAAGGCCTGCAGGCGGGCGTGCAGGAAGGCGTTTTCGGCGCGCAGGTTCTGGTTGCGTTTGGCCAGCAGCGGGTAGAGCGCGTTGGCCGTGACCAGGGCTAGCGGATCGTGGAGCCGAGCCAGGCAGTCGGCGTGGTGCTCGGTGAAGGCCTGTGCTTGATTGCTGTAGAAAGCAGCGACGCCGAGATGCCGGTTGTCCAGGCGCAGGCGGACCATGACGAAGGAGGCGATGTCGGGCACTAGGCGCGGCGCGATCCACTGGGTGACCGGATCGTCCTGGATCTGTCCGGCCCGGATCACCGCGGGCCGGCTGCCCGAACGCAGAGCGTCGGCGTAGATCGCAGGCAAGTCGACCGTGAGTTCGAGGGCGCGGGCCTCAGTCGATGTGGCATGCGCCAGGAAGCGGATCTGCTGGCGGTGTTCGATGAAGATGTTGACGAAGACGCCTTGTGCAGGAATCGACGGGCTCAAGGCTTCGAGGCCTCGTTGCAGCGATTTGGCGAGATCGAGGCTGCTGCAGATCTGTGTCGCGGCTGCGAACAGGAAATCCATAGTGCTTGGGCTTTGCTGCGGGAACGGAGACTAGGTCCCGGTCGGCGGACCAGGAAAGTCCTGCCCAGCGTAATTGCGGGCGTCGCTAACCGCAGGTGGCATTAGCACTAGTGTTGGGAAAGGCCGCTTCTGGACAACCCTTTTCGCGGCCAAGCATGTGATGGAGGTCAGCGCTGGCAGCGCTTTTCCATGGCAGACGTCGCGGTGACCGGCCCCGGCCGAGCGGGGCCGGGGCGCGGCCGGGCTTTAGTCGATGTCGAAGCGGATCACGCCCGCGCTCTGATTGGGGCTGGGTTCGGCGCAGGCTTCTTCGTCGAAGGCGATGTCGCCGTCGGGGTCGGGGCGACCGGTGGCGACGATGCCCTTGAAGTCGTAATGCGCCGGGTCCATTAGGTGCGAGGGGGTGACGCGGCCGAGCGAGTTGAAGATGTTTTCGACCCGGCCCGGGTAACGCTTGTCCCACTCGTCCATCAGGCGCTTCACTTCCTTGCGCTTGAGGTTCTCCTGCGAACCGCACAGGTTGCACGGAATGATCGGGAACTGGCGCACTTCGGCCCAGCGCTCCATGTCTTTCTCGCGCACGTAAGCGAGCGGGCGGATCACGATGTTCTGGCCGTCGTCGCTCACCAGCTTGGGCGGCATGCCTTTCATGCGGCCGCCGTAGAACATGTTGAGCAGCAGGGTGGCGACGATGTCGTCGAGGTGGTGGCCGAGCGCGATCTTGGTCGCGCCGAGTTCCTTGGCGACCCGGTACAGGATGCCGCGGCGCAGACGCGAACACAGCGAGCAGGTGGTCTTGCCCTCGGGCACCAGGCGCTTGACGATCGAATACGTGTCCTGGGTCTCGATGCGGAAGGGAATACCGATGGATTCGAGATAGGCCGGCAGGACCTCGGCCGGAAAGCCGGGCTGCTTCTGGTCGAGGTTGACCGCGACCACCTCGAAGTTGATCGGCGCCCGGCCCTTGAGCTTGAGAAGGATGTCGAGCAGGCCGTAGCTGTCCTTGCCGCCCGACAGGCAGACCATCACGCGGTCGCCGTCTTCGATCATGCCGAAGTCGGTGATCGCCTGGGCCGTGAGCCGCACCAGGCGTTTCTCGAGCTTGCGGTTCTCAAAGGCGATCTTTTCGGCCTGCTTGGCGCTCAGGGTGTCGATGGCTTCGGGGGCGTTCATGTCGCGTCCTTGAAGTGGAAGACCTCGATGCCGACGGCTTCCACGTCGTCGTAGATGTCGGGTTTCTCGCTCGCCACCCGCGCCGCCACCACCAACGGATGGGCGAGCAGGGTGCGGGCGATGTCGTCGACCAGGGTTTCCTGAAGATGGATGTGGCCGCGCGCGATCCTTTCCTTGATCGTGCGGGCGACGAAGTCGTAATCGAGCACTTCGCTGAGCTTGTCTTCCTTGGGCGTGGTGCCCGCCAGCGTCACGAAGAGGTCGACATTGACCACCAGACGCTGGCTTGCCTCCTTCTCGAAAGCATGGGCGCCGATGTTGGCGTCGAGCACCACTTCGCGCAGGAAGATGCGGCGGCAACCTGCCAGTTTGGGGTGCAACAACCAATCAGACACTGGGTTTCTCCGATTTCTTTCGTTCCGTCAGGAACATCACGTCGCGCGGCGAGGGCAGCAGGTGTTGGCCGCCGTCGACCAGCAAGGCGGTGCCGGTGATCGCTTGCGCCCGGGCGGCGTAAACGACGGCACCGGCCACGTCGGCCGGCGTGCTCGAGCGCCCGAGCGGGGTTTTGGTGTGGGCGAGGGCAAACCCCGCCTCGGTCTGGCGTTCCGACAGGAGAGTGATGCCGGGGGCGACCCCGACCACCCTCACTTTTGGCGCCAGCGCCTGCGCCAGCAGCACGGTGGCTTCGCGCAGCGCGGCTTTGGACAAGGTATAGGACAGGAAATCCGGGTTGGGATTCCAGAGCTTCTGGTCGAGCAGGTTGATGACCACGCCCTGCTCGTTTTTCTTGAGGCTGATGGCAAGCGACTGCGCCAGCAGGGTCGGCGCGCTCAGATTGACCCGCATGTGGCGCGCCAGGCGCTCGCCGGAAAAGTCGCTCGCACGGTCGAACTCGAACACCGAGGCATTGTTGACCACGCAGCCGACCGGCCCCAGTTCTTCGGCCACCTGCGCCAGCAGGCTCTTGACCCCGGCTTCGATGGCCAGATCGCGGTTGACCGCCGCCGCACGCCGGCCCAGCGCCTCGATTTCGGCCACTACGGCCAGCGCTTCGTCGCGCGAGTTGGCGTAATGGACCGCGACATCCCAGCCGTCGCGCGCGAGCGCGAGCGCGATTTCGCGGCCGATGCGGCGCGCGCCGCCGGTGACCAGGGCGACTTGGGGCGTGCTGTAGGGACGGGAACGGGGCATGGTTTCGTGGGCCAGGGCTGGCGGAACGGGCGGGCAGTCTAGCGGGCCGAGCCGGGGCCGGTGTGCGGGAGAGGGAGATGCCGGATGGGATATTCCAAATGCGAACGGTTCGCATTTGCGTTTAGACTCCGTTTATCGAAAACTTGGCCCACGAGGATCGCCATGTGCCAGAAGCATGCCCTGCCGGGCCTGGGAGCTCCGCTCGAGGACGACGCTGCCCCGGTGCCGACGCTGGTGGCCGCGACGGGTTCGCGGCGGCTGCGATTGTGGGAGCTGGGCAGCAATGCCCATTGTCCGGTGATCGGCACCTGCCTGCCGCTGGCCGTCCTGCGCCGGATCGCTCTTCGTTTCGCCGAGATCAAAGACCTCGTCGGCGACGATTACGCCCTGCACAGCCAGGTCGTCTCGCAATGCGCCTGGCGCAGCCCGCTCACCGAGGCGATCCAGCTCGAGCTCGAGCGGCGCTACGCGGTGGCGCAACGCGCCGGTCAGCGGCTCAAGACCGAGGCCGCCCTGCAGGCGCATTGGGATGCCGAGCGCGACGGCGCCGAGGTCGCGGCCGCGCTCTGGACCTGCCTGACCCACCCGCGCTGCGGCGGCCTGCTGGCCAAGCGCATCCTGGGCGAGATCCACATGCGCCAGCACCAGCTGGGCAGCCGCGACCGCGCCGACCTCGCGCGGCTGGCCGCGCTCGAGAGCGAAAAAAGCGAACTCGCCGCGGCGCTGACCGCGGCGCAGGCGCGGATCGCGCAGCTGGGCGAAGCGCTGGCGACCGGCGCGCGCGAGCGGACCGAGGCCGAAACTCGGCTGGCGCAGGCCGAAGCCCGTTTGCGCCGGCTTGAAGCGTGCCCGCCCGAGCGCGACGGCGGCGCGCCCAAGGAGGACCCGCGGCTCGCGCTCCAGGCCGAACGCATCCGCCAGCTCGAGCGTGCGCTGGCCAAGCTCCGCCCCGAGCCGTCCGTTACGCCCTCGGCCGCGCCGATCGTCGAGCCGAGCGCGGCCGCTCCGGCCGAACCCGTGGCGCCCGCCATCGCCCTCGCCGACAAGGCCGTGTTGTGCGTGGGCGGCCGGCCCGGCGCGGTGCCGGTGTACCGCAAGCTGGTCGAAGCCAAGGGCGGACGCTTTCTCCACCACGACGGCGGGACCGAGGAGAGTTCGCTGCGGCTCGAGGCCAGCCTGACCGCGGCCGATCTCGTCATCTGCCAGACCGGCTGCATCAGCCACAACGCGTATTGGCGGGTGAAAGACTATTGCCGTCGCACCGGCAAGCGCTGCGTCTTTGTCGACAAGCCCAGCGCGGCCGGGCTGGAGCGCGGCCTGCAGCGGATCGCCGTGGTCGACGATCCGGCTTGAGGCGACCCGGGCTGGGTAAGATCGCCCGATGCCCGCCCCACTGCCCCTGCCTTCGCCGGTCGCCGCCGCCCATAGCGCCAAGCTGCTGGCCCGCCTGCGAGAGACCGTCGCCGCGGCGGGTTTCCTGCCTTTTGACCGCTACATGCAGGCTGCGCTCTACGAGCCCGGTCTTGGTTATTACGCCGCCGGGGCACACAAGTTCGGTGCCGCGGGCGATTTCATCACCGCACCCGAGTTGTCGCCGTTTTTTGCCAGCGCGCTGGCGCGCCAGGTGGCGCAGGTGATGTCGGTTGCGGGGCCGCGGGTAATCGAGTTCGGCGCCGGCAGCGGCGCCCTGGCCGCCGCGCTGATTCCCGCGCTCGAGGCGCTGGGCGTCGTCCTCGAGTCCTACGCCATCGTCGAAGTCTCGCCCGACCTGCGCGAGCGCCAGCAGGAGCGGCTGGGCGCCTACGGCGACCGCGTGTGCTGGCTCGATACGCTGCCGGCCGAGTTCTCGGGCTGCCTGATCGCCAACGAGGTCCTCGACGCGATGCCGGTGTCGATTGTCGAGAAACGGGCCGGTGCCTGGCTCGAGCGCGGGCTGGTCCTGCACGACGGCGAGATCGAATGGGACTCGCGCCCGGCGCCGCTGCCACTAGCCGAGGCGGCTGCCGCGATCGAGGCCGAGCTCGGCCCCCTGCCCGAGGCCTACGTGTCGGAAGTGAACCTCGCCGGCGCTGCCTGGTTGAGGTCCATCGCGGCGATGCTGGGGCAGGGCGCCCTGATTGCGATCGACTACGGCTTCCCGCGCGCCGAGTATTACCACCCGCAGCGCAGCGCCGGCACGCTCACCTGCCACTACCGCCATCGTTCCCACCACGACCCCTTGTGGCTGCCGGGCCTGTGCGACATCACCGCCCACGTCGATTTCACCGCGATGGCCGACGCCGCCCTCGACGCCGGGCTCGACGTGCTGGGTTACAGCTCGCAGGCGCGTTTCCTGCTCAACTGCGGCCTCGCCGACTTGTTGGCCGACGCCACGCCGGCCGAACGCAACGCCGCCCACAAGCTGGTGTCGGAAGCCGAGATGGGCGAACTCTTCAAAGTTCTGATGGTCGGCCGCGACCTGGGCCAGACTCCGCTCGGCTTTGTCGCGGGCGACCGCCGCGGCCGGCTCTGAAGGCGACAGGCGCCGGCGCGGCGGGCGCTCCCGGCTAGGCCGGGGCAAGCCTTCTACAATGGCGCATGCGCTGGATCCTCACCATCTTCATCGCCCTCGTGATCCTCACGAGCCTGCAACCCTGGCTGCGCAAGCTCGGTATCGGGCGGCTTCCCGGCGATCTCAACTTCAAGATCCGCGGGCGCGAATATCAGCTGCCTTTCACCAGCACCGTCCTGTTGTCGCTGGTGGCGATGTTGATCGCCCGCCTCATCTGATCCGCTGATCGACGCCTCCCGCCGCGCTGTCGCGTTTTTGCCAGCGCCCAGGTTGCGGGCGCCTTTCGCTGCTAGGTTCGAGCCTGAGGAGACTCGGCGAGTCAATCGAACCGGAGAGCGCGATGACCCCCTCGGAACGGCCCTGGCTGCGTTATTACGGCGCGGTCCCGGCGCAGCTCGACTACCCCCGCATCACGCTTTACGAGGCCGTGGCGAGAAGCGCGGCGCGAGTGCCCGATGCCATCGCCTGCGATTTCTTCGGCGCGCGGCTGAGCTACCGCGAGCTGCTCGCCGCGATCGACCGCGCTGCCGCGGTGCTGGCCTCGGTCGGGCTGCGTGGCGGCGACCGCCTGCTGATGGCGATGCCGACCATGCCCGCCGGGGTGATCGCCTTTTATGCCGCCAACAAGCTGGGCGTGGTGCCGGCGCTGATCCACCCGCTGTCGACCGGCCCCGAGATCAGCCACTACCTCGACCTCTGCGGCGCCCGCGTTGCGCTCACGCTCGACGCCTTCTACCCGCAGGTGGCGGCTGCACGACCGGCGCAGCCGCTCGAGGCAATCCTGCTGGCCCGGCTCGGCGACGATCTTCCCCCGCTCAAGCGCTTCGGCTTCTGGCTCACCAAGGGGCGCAAGATCCGGCGCGTGCCGGCCGACCCGCGGGTGAGCTGGTGGCGCGAACTCCAGAACGCGGCGCCGGCCGCCACCGAACGAGCCGCGGCCGGCGACACCGACGCTCCCGCCGCCATCCTCTTTTCGGGCGGGACCACCGGCGAGCCCAAGGGCATCGTGCTTTCGCACCGCAACTTCATCGCCCAGGGCATGCAGGCAGCGGCGTGGGTAGGCATGAGCGGGGCCGATTCGATCCTGGCCATCCTGCCGCTCTTCCATGGCTTTGGTTTGGGCGTGTGTATCAATGCCGCGCTGATGGCGGGCGGGACCTCGATCCTGGTACCGCAGTTCTCGGCCGAGATCGTCGCCCAGCTGCTCAAGACCGCTCGCCCCAACCTGCTGGTCGGCGTGCCGACGCTGTTCGATGCGCTCTCTCGCGACCCGTCGCTGGCGAGGGCCGATCTTTCCTCGCTGCGCGCCTGCTTCTCGGGTGCCGACACCTTGCCGCGGCCGGTCAAGGAGCGTTTCGAGGCCCTGGTCGCCGCACGCGGCGGCAAGCTGCGGTTGCTCGAAGGCTACGGGCTGACCGAGGCGGTCACCGGCATCATGGCCACGCCGCTCACCGAATACCGCGAGGGCAGCATCGGCATTCCCTTTCCCGACATGGACGCCAAGATCTGCCGTCCTGGCACCACCGAGGCCGCGCCGATCGGCGACGAGGGCGAGATCTGCATCGCCGGCCCGGCCGTGATGTCGGGCTATCTCAACGATCCCGAGGCAAGCGCGCAGGCGCTGCAGCGGCACGCCGACGGCCGCACCTGGCTGCACACGGGCGATCTCGGCCGGCGCGACGACGACGGCTTTTTCTACTTCACGGTGCGCGCCAAACGCATGATCAAGTCCTCCGGCTTCAACGTGTATCCGGCCCAGGTCGAGGCGGTCCTCTACCAGCACCCGCTGGTCGACGAGGCCTGCGTGATCGGTGTGGCCGACGAATCGCAGGTCGAACGCGTCAAGGCGGTGGTGGTGATCAAGGACCCGGCTTTGGCGACCGATGCCACCGCGCAGGAACTGATCGGCTTCTGCCGGGAGCGGCTCATCAAGTGGTCGTGCCCGCGCGAGATCGAGTTCCGCGATGAGCTGCCCAAGACCCGCGTCGGCAAGGTCGACTTCAAGAGCCTGGTGGCCGAGCACCGGGCCGGGAGCCAGTCATGAACGGCGGCGATCGCGTCGCCGCGGTGCTCGCCGCGCACAGGGTGCCGGTGATCTACACCTTGTGTGGTGGGCATATCTCGCCAATTCTCGCCGCCGCCAGGGCGCGCGGCATCCGCATCGTCGACACCCGCGGCGAGGCGGCCGCCGTCTTCGCCGCCGACGCGCAAGCGCGCCTGACCGGCGTTCCCGGCGTGGCCGCGGTTACCGCCGGCCCGGGCCTCACCAACACCATTACCGCCCTGAAAAACGCCCAGCTCGCGCAGAGTCCGCTGCTGCTGATCGGCGGCGCCGCGCCGACGGCGCTGCAGGGCCGCGGCGCCTTGCAGGACATCGACCAGCGCGTGCTGGTCGCGCCGCACGTCAAACACTGGGTCCAGGTGCGCCGGGTCGCCGAGCTCGGCCCGGCGGTCGACCAGGCCTTGTATATCGCGGCGAGCGGCCTGCCCGGCCCGGTCTTCGTCGAATGCGCGGTCGATCTCTTGTACGAGGCCGCGACCATCCGCCAGTGGTACGCCGAGGCTGCGGGCAAGGGCAGTTCGGTCGCCGAACGAGTCCTGCGCTGGTACCTCATGCGTCACGCCGACCGCATGCTGGCGGGAAGCGACACGATGGAGATGCCGAAGCCGCGCACCGTTCCGGTGCCGCAGGCGGCTGCCAGCGCCGTCGACCGCGCCGCGGCCGCGCTTTCGCGCGCCGAACGGCCGCTGCTGGTGATCGGCAGCCAGGCTCTGCTGCAAGCCGCGCGGGCGAACGACATCGCGGCCGCGGTCGGGCGGCTTGGCCTCCCGGTCTATCTGTCGGGCATGGCGCGCGGCCTGCTCGGCCGCGACCACCCGCTGCAGTTGCGCCACGCACGCCGCAACGCGCTGCGCGAAGCCGACTGCGTGCTGCTCGCCGG
>JAEZVV010000052.1 GCA_023443095.1 Pseudomonadota bacterium | reverse complement strand
CCCTGGACCAAGCTCGCCGATGCGCTCGAACGCTCCGCACGCGACCTGCGGCTGCGGCTGGCCGACGCCGGCCTGGCGGCGGGGCGCCGCGTTCCGCTCGACCGCATCGAAGGCGGCGAGCGGCTGGCCGCCGGCTTCGAAGACATCCGCCAGGCCTTGCTCGACCTTGAACACGCGTTCGAAGCCAACAAGAACCGCGATGCCGAACTCGACCTGCTGGGCCCGCGCGCGAGCGCCTTGCGCGAGGCTGCCACGGTGTGGATGAAGGCCTCGACCGAGCCGGCACCGGTGGTGGGCGACAACGGCGCCGCACCGATCGTGCGCTGGGTCAATGTTTCGACGCTGGGCGCCCAGTTCCACGCCACCCCGCTGTCGTTCTCTGACGCCTTTGCGCGGGCCCGCGAACGCCAGTCGCACGCCTGGATCCTGACCTCGGCCACCTTGACCACGGCCGGCCGTTTCGACCATTACCTGGCCGAGATGGGGCTCGCCGAGGCCACGACCGCGCAGTGGGAAAGCCCCTTCGAGTTCGAACACCAGGCCTTGCTCTACCTGCCGGAAGACCTGCCCGACCCGCGCGGCGAAGACTTTCCGGAGCAGGTGGCCGACGCCGCCTGGCCGCTGATCGAAACCGCCGGCGGCCGTACCTTTGTCTTGTGCACCACGCTGCGCGCGGTCGACCGGGTGGCCGAACGCCTGCGTGACCACCTGGCCGCGACCGGGCTCGAGCTGCCGCTGCTGGTGCAGGGCAGCGGCACCCGGCGTGCGCTGATCGACCAGTTCCGCAGCGCCGGCAACGCAATCCTGGTGGGTTCGGTCAGCTTCTGGGAGGGAATCGACATCCGCGGCGACGCCTTGTCGCTGGTGGTGATCGACAAGCTGCCGTTTGCGCCTCCCGACGACCCGGTGGTCGAAGCCAAGATCCGCTGGCTCAAGGCCACCGGCCGCAACGCCTTCATGGAGTACCAGCTGCCGGCGGCGGTCACCCTGCTCAAGCAGGGGGTGGGGCGCCTGATCCGCGACGAAAACGACCGTGGAGTCCTGATGATTCTCGACGAGCGCCTGGTCACCAAGCCTTATGGCCGGACCGTGATCGCCAGCCTGCCGCCGTTCTCGCGCACCCGGCGCCTGGGACGGGCGACCGCATTCCTCGAGCGCCCGGCCCAGGCCGACGAACCCTAGCCATAAAAAAAGGGACGCCTCGGCGCCCCCTTTTTTCGTCCAGCCTAGCCTTTATTTCTTGGCCGGTGGCGGATTGAGGTCGAGCACGCGCTGGGCGTCGGCCTGCAAGTCCTTCATGCCGAGCGCCTTGTAGCTCTCGACCAGGATCTTGAGCGCGTCGCGCGCCGCCGGCGTGGACTGGAAGTCGCGCAGCACCACTTGCGCGCGGCCGATCGCCGCCAGGTAGGCCTTGCGCGTGAAGTAGTAGTTGGCGACGTGGATCTCGTAGCGGGCCTGGGCGTCGACCAGCTGTCGCATGCGCTGGCGCGCTTCGGTCGCGTATTTGCTCTCGGGGTAGCGGGTGACGAGTTCCTTGAAGACATCGAAGGAGTCGCGCGCCGACTTGGCGTCGCGCTCGGACAGGTCCTGGCGGGTCAGCTTGGTCAGCAGGCCTTCGTCTTCGTTGAAGGTGGCCAGACCCTTGATGTAGAGGACGTAGTCGGCAAAGGGGTGGTTCGGATACTGGCGCAGGAAGCGGTCGGCGGCCTGGATCGCCTGGGCCGATTCGCCTTCCTTGAAATACGAATAAGCGATTTCGATCTGTGCCTGCTGGGCATGGCGGCCGAAGGGATAACGCGACTCGAGCTTCTGGTAATACTCCCGAGCCTTGATCCAGTTGCCCTCGCTCAGTTCGGCCCGCGCCTCCGCATACAATTTCTCGGCTGACCAGTCGGATGTGGGATCTTTGCCGATCTGGTTGAACACGCCGCAGGATGCGAGCACGACCGTCGCCACGAGCGGCGCAACCAAAGACACAACGCGGCGCGTGGAAAACGCGAACGAAATGGACATCGTGAGGCAAGCCTGGTGAAAGAGTCGCAGGATTATAGCCAGGGCCTAGACGCCGCCCCGGATGAAGAGGCGGAGGTCAACCGCTTCGTCGCCGGCATGGGGCAGGACCCCGACCGGCTCGACAAGATGCTGGCCGCCTGGATGCCGAGCCTTTCCCGGGGCCGGCTGCAGAGCTGGATCGAGGCCGGCGCCGTGCTGGTCAACGGCGAGGTGGTGCTCAAGACGCGGCAGAAGATCTATCCGGGCGACGAGGTCACTGTCACCGAGCAGCCGGCGCCCGAAGAGCTCGCCTTCACGCCCGAGCCCATGGCGCTCGACATCGTGCACGAGGACGAGGCGATTTTCGTCATCAACAAGCCTGCCGGCCTGGTGGTTCACCCGGCGCCCGGCCACTGGTCGGGCACCCTGCTCAACGGCCTGCTCGCACTCGACCCGCGGCTGGCGACGGTGCCGCGGGCGGGCATCGTGCACCGGCTCGACGCCCACACCTCGGGCCTGATGGTGGTGGCGCGCACGCTGGCGGCGCAGACCGACCTCGTGCGCCAGCTGCAGGCGCGTACGGTCAAGCGCGAATATTGGGCGGTGGCCCACGGTCTTGCGCCCGAATACCGCAAGCTCGAGGCGGCGATCGAACGCGATCCGCGCAATCCCTTGCGTTTCCGGGTCGGCCACGGACTGGCGGCCAAACCCGCGATCACCCATCTCGCCCGGGTGGCGGACTGCCGCACCGAGGAGCTCGATTTTTCCTGGGTCGCCTGCCGGCTCGAGACCGGCCGCACGCACCAGATCCGGGTCCACCTCGAATCGATCAAGCTGCCGCTGGTGGGGGACCCGGTCTACCGCGGCAGCCGTCCGCGCGCAGCGGAAACCCCGGCGCTGTGGCACGGCTTTGCGCGCCAGGCCTTGCACGCCAGTCGCCTCGGGCTGATCCACCCGGTGAGCCGGGAAGGACTCGAATGGTTCCGTCCTCCGCCCGCCGACATGGTCGCCCTGATGCGCGAGTTTGATTTTTCCCCGCTCGATCGCCCGACTGAGGTCTTCGAATGAAACCTGCCTTACTCTGGCCCGAGTGGCCGGCACCGACCGAGGTGCGAGCGCTTTTTTCCCTGCGTTCGGGCGGGACCTCGACCGGCCCCTGGGGCGGAGCCGACGGGCAGGCCGGGTTCAACCTCGGCGTCGCCTGCGGCGACGACACGGACGCGGTGGCTCGCAACCGGGCCCTGCTGGCCGAGTTGCTGCCGGCGCCGCCGCGCTGGCTCAAGCAGGTCCACGGCCCGGTGGTGGTCGACGCGGCGACGGTGGACGAGCCGGTCGCGGCCGACGCCAGCTTCACCGACCAGCCCGGCGTGGTGTGCGCCGTTTTGGTCGCCGACTGCATGCCGGTCCTTCTGTCCGACCGCCGCGGGCGCGTGGTGGGCGCGGCTCACGCCGGCTGGCGCGGTTTGGCGGGCGGGGTGATCCAGGCCACCGCGGCGGCGATGCGCGAACGGCTGGGCGAACCCCAGGCCGAGCTGCTGGCGTGGCTCGGTCCGGCGATCGGGCCTGGCGCTTTCGAAGTGGGGGCCGAGGTCAGGGCCGCCATGCTCGAGCGCCTGCCCGCGGCCGGCGCCGCGTTTGTCGAGTTGCCCGACGGCAAATACCTGGCCGACCTGTTCGAGCTGGGCCGTCAGGCTCTTGCAAGCTGCGCGGTGCACGCTGTGT
>JAEZVV010000097.1 GCA_023443095.1 Pseudomonadota bacterium | reverse complement strand
GATTGGTTCATTGATCTATTCTTTCTCTTTCGATAAGGAAATGGGTGATCTGGGTCCGGCACGCGACGAAACGCGAGAGATTGATCTGTTCTACAAGGAGCGTGAGTGGAGACTCGTACCATCGACTCTCTCTGTCACTTCTGGCGCTGCTACATTGGATGACTCTAGCGGCCATTTCTACTTTTCTTTTGAGCGATCGGACGTCAACATGATTGTTGTTCCGAATGAGGAACTTCGGAATGTTGTACTTGAGTACTTCCTATCGCTTAAGGGCTCTTCTAACGATCGCTTAAGGCGCTTTGGTGAGAATCCACTTCCTGTAGTCAACTATGACGACTTGCATCGTTGGTAGCTAACCCTTCGCTGGAGGCTACAGCCACCGGCTTGACACTTGGCCCGCGCACCGGCCAGCGCCGTCATCCGTCGCGCGGGCTAAGCGCCACACCGGCGCTCGCGCCTCAGCTCAAACGTTAGACCTGGATACGCGCGTGGACTGGAAACAATACGAAGACGAAATATTCGAGGAATTGCAAAGGCGCTACCCTGCCGTTCCAATTACGCGAAACGCAAAAGTGATGGGGCGAATATCTCAGACGCTTCGGCAAATTGACGTCCTTATCGAAGTACAGGTTCTCGATTCGCCAGTCCGTGTGATCGTTGATGCGAAAAAGCGCACTAAGCCCATAGATGTCAACGACGTTGAATCTTTTATTGCAATGATGGCTGATGTCGGGGCTCACCGAGGAATTCTGATCTCGACAAACGGGTATTCGAAAACTGCGGCCTCAAGAGTGCATAACGAAGTCAATCAAGATGTCGAAATCGACATGTTCTCGCTTGAAGAGTTAAAACACCTTCAAGGCGAACTCGCAGTGCCGTTCAGTGGAGAAGTTGGCGTCGTACTGGCAGCTCCATTTGGGTGGGTCATTGATGCGACCCACCGAAGGGGCTTCGTAGCCTGTCTATATCAGCGTGGCTACGATCTTGACGCTGCAGGCAATGCGAAAGAATGGATGTACCTAAATTTCTGGAAAAAGGAAACGCCAGACCAAGGCCTTGATTACTTGCTTCAGCTTCAGGTCAAAACTATCCGTGACGCAAAACTCACATATCTCCCTGGAGTGGTGCGACCCGACGCGAGAACACTTATTCGGTTGGCTGAAGTGCCAGGTTACCCAACCCGAGAATACACAGGCTTCGTTGAGTTCGATGATTTCATTTTTTTCGCTGTTCTCTTCACGTCTTTTGTGATGTCGAAACGCAATCTCAGAAAACTTCGTGAAGTTCTGAGAACGATCCAGCCTGTTTCGGTAAGCCATGTCTAACTCGGCGGTCGACCCCGCTCGCTTTGGTCGTTGGACGCAGCGCGACGAAGCCGCGTAGCGCCGGTCACCGCTAAGTAGAAGATGAGTCGTCTGGGCTCGCCGTTCCCGCCGGCGTGGCGCACGCCTCCCGCCCTACACGCGCGGAGCGCGCTGCCTTTGACTTGCCTCCCCTTCGATGACGCCGCAGCGATGCGTTGCGGCGGCGGGAACTCCGAGGTGCCTGTCCGAGGGCGTGGCTCGCTGGCGTAGCCAGCGAGATCGCCCGAGTTGGCTTCGGCCGCTGCGCTTAACTTCGCTGCGCGAAGTTAGCCTGCGCCGGCGCGCAAGCGCGGTTCGCGCCGAGGCCGCTACCGCTACGCAGCATAAGGGCAGCCCGCAGGGCCGGCATCGTAGGGTCGCGGGGGATCCAAGGGGTGAGGCGAGACTCACCCCTTGGTGCCCTGCCGCGGCAAAAGCGGCTCGGCGCTGCGCGCAGCGCAGTCCTCATTCGCGTCAGCGGCACGAACGCTGATTCAAACGCAGAAAACTAGATCCCGACTTGTGCCGCGGCGATGCGATCCAAGTTGCTTCGTAGCCTCAAGCCTGCGGAACGCGGCTCAATCGATCCTGAACTCCGCCTTGTACCCCGCGTAAATCACCGCCAGATCAGCAATCGGGTCGTCGCTGCCATCGACCCGCAGGTCGATGTTGCGGGCGTAGGAATCGGGCCAGTCGGGCTTCTCGTAGAGCACCCGGATCGCGGCCGAGCGTTTGCCGCGGCGATCGCCGCCGGCGGCTTCGCCCGCGACGAGTGCGGCGAGGAGCCGGTCGCCCAGGCGGCCGCTCGCGGCTTCGAAGGTCTCGACTAAGGCGTCGAGGGTGGTCGCGCTCGCCAGGAGGTTGCCGGCGGCGATGCAGTCCGCGCCGATCCGATGGCCCTTGAGTTCGCCCGGCAGTTCGCCGGTGAACGCGGCGCGGTCGCCTTGCGCGTCGATCAGAGAGAGCTGCCGGGTGGCCTGCCCGGGGTCGCCTGCCAGGACGTGGGCAAGCGCGTCGCTGGCGCTTGCGCCCGCTCGCATCCGATCGAGCGCGGCCTGGGCCAGCAGCACATTGGTGTTGGCTTGAGTGGCCACGACACCGACCCCGAATTCGAGAAAAGGCACGCGGTTGCCGGCGCCGTAGCGGGCGGTGGCGACCGCCACCCCGAGCGCGCCACTCGCCGGGTCGCGGGCGACGATCGAAAAGGTGTTGTCCCAGGGCGGCGTGGCGGGGCGGACGAGGAGGGCGGGGTGAAGCTGGGGCGGGCTTGGAGATGCGGACTTCATTCAGTGTGTGGCGTGGGTCGTGGGGCGGTGCCGAATCACGCAAGGCCGACGCTCGGCCGCTTGCTGCACCGGCGGCCGCAGGGGTGCGCCGACGATACGCTGAGCGGGGGCCGCGCGAGCGCCCGCTCAGGGTGATACCCAGGGCCGGAGGGCGCTTTACGCCAGCCAGGTCCGCAGCTGTTGGTAGACCTCGGGTGCGTCGAGCAGGTCGAAGTGGCCGCGGCCGCGGGCGATCCACGTACGGTCGGGCGCAAACGCCAGCCGCCGCGCCGGGTTGCGGTGGCGGCCGAGCGCGCTCGCCACCGGCACCAGGCCGTCGCCGATCAGGCGCTCACCCAGCCCGCCGG
>JAEZVV010000075.1 GCA_023443095.1 Pseudomonadota bacterium | reverse complement strand
GAGTGGACGGGACTCGAACCCGCGACCCCCGGCGTGACAGGCCGGTATTCTAACCAACTGAACTACCACTCCAAAACACTGACAAAAACGCAAACCGAAATGAAAAGGCGAACCGCAGTTCGCCTCTTTTATCACTGGCGGAGTGGACGGGACTCGAACCCGCGACCCCCGGCGTGACAGGCCGGTATTCTAACCAACTGAACTACCACTCCACACTGCAAACTCTTCTTGATGCTATTGGTGGGTGCTGAGAGTCTCGAACTCCCGACCTACGCCGTGTAAAGGCGCCGCTCTACCAACTGAGCTAAGCACCCAAAGCACCTGGCGCTTCACCGAATCCGTCGATTGTCATCTCGTCGGCGTCAGCATCAAACAGAAGCGTTAGTTTACAGCATCTTTCAAAGCTTTGCCAGCGCGGAACTTCGGAACCTTCGCGGCCTTGATCTTGATGGTCTCTCCGGTTTGCGGATTGCGCCCGGTGCGCGCAGCGCGCTTGCCCACCGAGAACGTGCCGAAGCCCACCAGCGTCACGTCGTCGCCTTTCTTCAGCGACTTCGTCACGGCAGCGATGGCGCTGTCGAGCGCGCGGCCGGCAGCGGCCTTGGAAATGTCGGCATCCTTGGCGATGACCTCGATCAGTTCGGACTTGTTCACATTTACCCCCTCTGCGTCTAGCTTGCTTGCGGTTTTCGTTTGAAGAAAAAGCGCGGCGCCATCGGACGCCGCGCATAAATGCAGATCGCTACTGCATGAACGTATTCAACCTCGCACCCCGAGGGGTGTCAAGCGAAAGAACCGGCTGCCTGCGCTTGGTCAAGCAGCGCGATTCCACGCTCGATGCGGGTTTGCGCCGACCTAGTGCTTGAGCAACTCGGTCGCCGCTACCGGCGACACCGGCTTGGCTTCGGTCACGGCCGCTTCCTCCTCGGTCAAAGGCACGGGCTGGCGTTGCAGCGCAACCTCGAGCACCTTGTCGATCCACTTCACCGGAACGATCTCAAGCTGGCTCTTGACGATGTCTGGGATCTCGGCCAGATCCTTAACGTTTTCCTCAGGAATCAGGACCGTCTTGATCCCGCCCCGCAAAGCCGCGAGGAGCTTCTCCTTGAGACCACCGATCGCGAGAATTTCACCGCGCAGCGTGATCTCCCCCGTCATGGCCACGTCGGCGCGCACCGGAATCCCGGTCAGCGCCGACACAAACGCGGTAGTGATCGCCCCACCCGCGGACGGGCCGTCCTTGGGCGTCGCACCTTCCGGGAAGTGCACGTGCAGGTCGGTCTTTTCGAATACGTCGCCTTTGATGCCGAGGCGCTTGGCGCGAGCACGGACCACCGAACGGGCGGCTTCGACCGATTCCTTCATCACGTCGCCGAGCGAGCCGGTGCGCTGCACATTGCCCTTGCCCGGCATGGTCGCCACCTCGATCGTCAGCAGGTCGCCGCCGACCTCGGTCCAGGCCAGACCCGTGACCTGGCCGACCTGGTCTTCCTTCTCGGCCACGCCAAAGGTGTAGCGGCGAACGCCAAGGAACTTGTCCAGGTTCTCGGCCGAGACCGTCACCGACTTTTCAGCCTCACCCTTGGTCAGCAGCAACTGCTTGACAACCTTGCGGCAGATCTTGCTGATCTCGCGCTCGAGCGCACGCACACCCGCTTCGCGCGAGTAGTAGCGGATGATGTCGCGCACCGCGCTTTCGGCCACCGTCAGCTCGCCCGCCTTCAGGCCATTGGCCTTCATCTGCTTGGGCAGCAGGTGGTTGAGAGCGATATTGACCTTCTCTTCCTCGGTGTAGCCGGACAAGCGGATGACTTCCATCCGGTCGAGCAGGGCCGGCGGGATGTTCATCGTGTTGCTGGTGGCAACGAACATCACGTCCGACAAATCGAAGTCGACCTCGACGTAGTGGTCCTGAAAAGTGTGGTTCTGTTCGGGGTCGAGCACCTCAAGCAGAGCCGAAGCCGGATCGCCGCGGAAGTCCATGCCCATCTTGTCGACTTCGTCGAGCAGGAAGAGCGGGTTGCGCACGCTGACCTTCTGCAGGCTCTGCAGAATCTTGCCCGGCATCGAACCGATGTAGGTGCGCCGGTGGCCGCGGATCTCGGCTTCGTCGCGCACGCCACCCAAGGCCATGCGGACGAACTTGCGGTTGGTCGCCTTGGCGATCGACTGCCCGAGCGAGGTCTTGCCCACACCGGGGGGGCCGACCAGGCACAGAATCGGCGCTTTGACCTTGTCGACGCGCTGCTGGACCGCGAGGTACTCAAGGATGCGCTCCTTGACCTTCTCGAGACCGTAGTGGTCATCCTCGAGCACCTCTTCGGCGTGCGCGAGGTCGGTATTGATCTTGCTGCGCTTCTTCCAAGGCAGGCCGGCCAGGATGTCGAGGTAGTTGCGCACCACAGTCGCCTCGGCCGACATCGGCGACATCAGCTTGAGCTTCTTAAGTTCGGCCTGGGCTTTCTCGAGCGCGGCCTTGGGCATGCGGGCGGCCTTGATCTTCTTCTCGACCTCTTCGAGATCGGCGCCGTCTTCGCCCTCACCCAGTTCCTTCTGGATCGCCTTGACCTGCTCGTTCAGGTAATACTCGCGCTGGCTCTTTTCCATCTGGCGCTTGACGCGCCCGCGGATGCGCTTTTCCACCTGCAGGATGTCGATCTCGGCTTCGAGCTGGGCGAGCAGGCTTTCCAGCCGCTCGCTGACGCCCGCCATCTCGAGAATGCGCTGCTTCTGCTCAAGCTTGAGCGGCAGGTGAGCGGCGATGGTGTCAGCCAGGCGACCGGCGTCGTCGATGCCGGCGATCGAGGTCAGGATCTCGGCCGGGATTTTCTTGTTGAGCTTGACGTATTGGTCGAACTGCGCCACCAGCGCCCGGCGCAGGGCCTCGACTTCGGCGCCTGCCGGACCGTCGGCCGGTTGCGGCATCACTTCGGCAGAGAAGTGGTCGGGGCCGTCTTCGATGGCATCAATACGCGCGCGCTGAGCCCCTTCGACCAGCACCTTCACGGTGCCGTCGGGCAGCTTCAGCATCTGCAGGATGTTGGCGACGCAGCCGAGTTCGTACATATCCTCGGCAGTCGGCTCGTCCTTGGCTGCGTTTTTCTGGGCCACGAGCATGATGCTCTTGCCCGATTCCATGGCGGCTTCTAGCGCCTTGATCGACTTGGGCCGACCAACAAAGAGCGGAATCACCATGTGCGGGAAAACAACCACGTCGCGCAGCGGCAGCAGCGGCAACGTGATCGATTCCGACGGAAGCAGAGTGGTCGTCATGGGATGTCCTGGGAATTAGGGTACCGAGTGCGCAGGTGGGGGTGCGCCGGCAGATTGCAAGATCCGCGGGCGAACCGCCCGCGGATCACTCTAGCAGAAGGGGGCAATACGAGGATCGCGCCGACTAGCGGGGTGCGCTCGCGACCTTGGGCTGGTCGGCGTAGATGAGGATGGGCTGGCCGCTGCCGTTGACCGCGTTTTCGTCGAGCACCACCTTGACCACGTTTTTCTGGTCGGGCAGGTCGTACATCACATCGAGCAGGACGCCTTCGACGATAGAACGCAGGCCGCGCGCGCCAGTCTTGCGCTTGATCGCCTTCACCGCGATCGCGCGCAGCGCCTCGGTGCGGATCTCGAGCTCGACGCCTTCCATCTGGAACAGGCGCTGAAACTGCTTGACCAGAGCGTTCTTGGGCTCGACCAGGATCTCGATCAGGGCGTCTTCGCCCAGTTCCTCGAGCGTGGCGAGTACCGGCAGACGGCCGACCAACTCGGGAATCAGGCCAAACTTGATCAAGTCCTCGGGCTCGATGTCGCGCAGGAGGTCGCCCACCGAGCGCTCGGTCGGGCTCGAGACTTCGGCGCCAAAGCCGATGCCGCTGCGTTCCGAGCGGTTGCGGATGATCTTGTCGAGACCGTCGAACGCGCCGCCGCAGATAAACAGGATGTTGGTCGTGTCGATCTGGACGAAGTCCTGGTTCGGGTGCTTGCGCCCGCCCTGCGGCGGAACGCTGGCGATCGTGCCTTCGATCAGCTTGAGCAGGGCCTGTTGCACGCCCTCGCCCGACACGTCGCGAGTGATCGAAGGGTTGTCGCTCTTGCGCGAAATCTTGTCGATCTCGTCGATGTAGACGATGCCCCGCTGCGCCTTCTCGACTTCGTAATTGCAGTTCTGCAGCAGCTTCTGGATGATGTTCTCGACGTCCTCGCCGACGTAGCCCGCCTCAGTAAGCGTGGTCGCGTCGGCGATGACGAAGGGCACGTTGAGCATGCGTGCCAGCGTTTGCGCGAGCAAGGTCTTGCCCGAGCCGGTCGGCCCGATCAAGAGAATGTTGCTCTTGGCCAGTTCAACCTCTTCCTTGCCGGCCGACAGGTGCTTCAGGCGCTTGTAGTGGTTGTAGACCGCCACCGACAGGTTGCGCTTGGCACGGCCCTGCCCGATCACGTACTGGTCGAGCAGGTTGCAGATCTCCTGCGGCGTCGGCAGGTCGCTTTTGGCCGGCGTCGCGCCCGGTTCGGCGGTCGCTTCGTCGCGAATGATGTCGTTGCAAAGATCGATGCACTCGTCACAGATAAAAACCGACGGGCCGGCGATCAGCTTCTTGACCTCGTGCTGGCTCTTGCCGCAGAACGAGCAATACAGCAGCTTTTCGCTGGAACCCTTCTTTTCTGACATCGTGTGCTCGTTCCCTGGTGCGTCAGGCGGCTTCGCCGCGCTTGACGAAGATCTTGTCGATCAGTCCGTAATTTACCGCATCGTCTGCGGACATGAAGTTGTCGCGATCCGTGTCGCGTTCGATCGTTTCTATCGTCTGGCCGGTACGTTCCGCCAGGATCTTGTTGAGTCGCGACCGCAGGTCGAGGATCTCGCGCGCCTGGATCTCGATGTCCGAGGCCTGGCCCTGCGATCCGCCCGAAGGCTGGTGAATCATGATGCGCGAGTTGGGCAGGGCGAAACGCTTGCCTTTCTCGCCGGCGGCAAGAAGGAAGGCGCCCATGCTCGCGGCCATGCCGACGCAGATCGTCGAGACCTGCGGCTTGATGAACTGCATGGTGTCGTAGATCGCCATGCCTGCGTACACCGATCCGCCCGGCGAGTTGATGTAGAGGGCGATGTCCTTGTCCGGATTCTCCGATTCAAGGAAGAGGAGCTGGGCCACCACCAGGTTGGCGGTCTGGTCGGTCACCGGACCGACCAGGAAGATCACCCGGTCACGCAGCAGACGCGAGTAGATGTCGTAGGCGCGTTCGCCACGACCGCTCTGCTCGATAACGATGGGCACCATGCCAAGGGCTTGCGGGTCCATGCTCCAGTTCCTCGTTCGGATAGTCCAGATCAGCAGCTTACTGGTTGCGGCCCATCAGCTCGTCAAACGCCACCGGAGCGTCGACGGCCTTGGCCTTGGAAAGCGCCCAGTCCACCACGTTGTTTTCGAGCGCCACGGCCTCGAGTTCTGCCACTCGCTTGCGATCCGACAGGTACCAGTTGATCACTTCCTGCGGCCGCTCGTAGCTCTGCGCCATGTCTTCGACCAGCTTGCGGATCTGATCCGGCTTGACGGTCAGGCTCTCCTTGGCGACCAGTTCGCCCACCAGCAGGCCCAGACGCACGCGGCGCTCGGCCTGGGCGGCAAACAGCTCGGCCGGGATGGGGGCGTTCTTGACGTCCATGCCGCGCGAAGCCATGTCGGCGCGGGCCATCTCGACCAGACGCTGCTGGTCTTCGGCGATCAGCGCCTTGGGCAGGTCGAACTGCGCGGTCGCGACCAGCGCGTCCATCGCCGCTTCCTTGGTGCGGGCCTTCAGGCGCGATTCCACTTCGCGCTCGAGGTTGCTGCGAATCTCGGCGCGCATCTTCTCGACCTCGCCGTCGGCGATGCCGAGCGACTTGGCGAACTCGGCGTCGACCGCCGGCAGCGCCTGCTTCTCGACCTTGGTCACGGTGGCCGTGAACTCGACCGTCTTGCCCGCGAGTTCGGCCGAGCCGTAATCGTTCGGGAAGGTCAGCGGGAAGGTCTTGGACTCGCCCGCGCGCAGGCCGCGCACGGCTTCCTCAAACTCGGGCAGCATGCGACCGGCACCCAGCACAAAGGAGAAGCCTTCGGCGGTACCGCCCTGGAAGGCCACGCCGTCGAGCATGCCCTTGAAGTCGAGCGTCACCTGGTCGGTGTCGCCGGCGGCGCGCTCGACCAGTTCGTAGGTGGCGCGCTGCTTGCGCATGATCTCGAGGGTCGCGTCGACTTCGGCCTCACCCACCGGGCAGGTGGCGCGCTTGATCTCGACCGCGGACAGGTCCGGCACGGCGATTTCGGGATAAACCTCGAAAGTCGCGGTGAAGCCGAACTCGGTTGCGCCTTCGGCCGCTTCCTTGGGTTCGACGCGCGGGGCACCGGCAACGCGCAGCTTGGCTTCCGACACTGCCTTGACGAAGGCATTGCCGATCAGGTCATTGAGGACCTCGTTTTCGACCTGCGGGCCGTAGCTGGCTTCAACCATCTTCATCGGCACCTTGCCGGGGCGGAAGCCCGGCATCTTGACGGTGCGCGAGAGCTTGGCGAGGCGCTTGGCCACTTCCTTCTTCATCTCGTCAGCGGCCACGGCCAGGTCGATGCGGCGCTCCAGCGCGCCCAGCGTTTCAGTCTGAGTCATTGTCTTGTCAGCAGGTGGAGCCGCAACGTCAGTGCAGCGGCAAGTAAATCTTTGGTGCGGAGGGCCGGACTCGAACCGGCACGCCGGTGAAGGCGTCAGGACCTAAACCTGGTGCGTCTACCAATTTCGCCACCCCCGCGGCGAGTGTCGCGGCAGGCAGCGATCACCGCGAAACGTCGGATTCTAATGGAATGAGGCCGCCGTCGCCCGCCCGCAGCTTGATAGACTGCGGGACTCTCGATTTGCCGAGTGTTTTCCCCTCCTGCCGGACCGCCCCAGCTCATGTCTCCCGACGCTTACTGCCAGGCTCAGGCCGCGGCGCGCGGCGCCAGCCTGCACTACGCCACCGTATTTCTGCCCGCCCTGCCCCGCCGCGCCCTGCTGGCGCTGGGCGCCTATGCGCGCGAAGTCGAATCGGTGCCCAGCCAGGCAAGCGACCCGACCGTGGCGCAGGCCAAGCTGTTGTGGTGGCGCGCCGAGCTCGAGCGGATCGGCACCGGCCAGACG
>JAEZVV010000046.1 GCA_023443095.1 Pseudomonadota bacterium | reverse complement strand
TCGAGGGCGGCGGCCGGTTCGAGCTGGCCCAGTCGCCAGGCGCGGGCCTGGTCGTGGACGAGTTGGGTCAACGAGGGTGCACTCTGGTAGCGGCTGCGTTGCCAGTGGGCGTGGTTACCGCTGGTATTGACGATGGCGGCGATGCCGTCGAGCGCGGCGTCGCTGCCGAGCTCGCGGGCGTAGGGTCGCAGGCGTTCGAGCGTGGCGTTGATGTCGGCGCGAAGCGGCAAGGACTGGCGCGCCAGGGGATCGATCACCATGCCTTCGAGTCCGAAGCGGCAGGCTTGGAAGCGGTTGTAGCTATAGGGCAGGTAGATGTCCTCGCTGAGCTCGGTGGTCTCTTCGAGCAGCATGGCGGCGAGCGTCTGCACGTAGGCGCCCAGGATGGCGGCGCGCTCGACCGTCAGCGGCGTGTCGAAGACTCGCACCTCGATCGTTCCGTACTCCGGCTTGGGGCGGATGTCCCAGTAGAAGTCCTTCATGCTCGCGACCACGCCGAGCGAACGCATCTTGTCGAAATAGACCTCGAAGTCCGACCAGCGAGTGACGAAAGGCGCGCGGCCGGAAAGGGGGAAGGCGAACACCGTGTTGAGGCGCGAACAGTCGAAGCTGGTGTCCTTGCCCTGGTAATACGGGCTGCAGGCGGCCAGGGCGATGAACTGCGGCACGTACCGGGCCATGCGGTGGAGCAGGGTGATTGCGGTATCGCCGTCGCGGCAGCCGATGTGTACGTGTTGCCCGAACACGGTGAACTGCTTGGCAAGGTAGCCATAAAGCGAGGCCACCTGCTGGAAGCGCGGCTTGTCGTAGATCCGCCGCTCCGACCAGTGCTGGAAGGGGTGGGCGCCGCCGCCGCAGATCAGCAGGTCGAGCCGGTCGGCGGCTCTGACCAAGTTGTCCCGCATCGCGACCAGTTCGGCGTGCAGGTCGGCGTAACGCGACTGAACGCTGGTGCTCACCTCGATCATGCTCTGGGTGATCTCGGGTTTGACGTCGCCAGCGTGTTCCTGGCGTTCGATGAGTTCGAGCAGGTCGTCGGCGCCCCGGGTGAGGTCGCCTTCGCGGCGGTCGACGATCTGCAGCTCGAGTTCAACCCCCATGGTCAGCGGCGTGCCGCCGGCGGGGAAGGGCAGGATCTCAGTCATGACGCATTTCTCCGTTGCGGCGCAAGGCCCAGGCAAGCGCGATCGCTCCCGCCACCTGCATCAGGACCGCGGCCACGATCGCAACCGAGCCGACGGCGCTGCCGACCTGGCGGTCGTAAATCGCGACCTGGTGCACCAGCAACAGAGTCGGCAAGGACATCGGTGCCAGTCCGAGCGCGAGCCAGCCCGCCTTGCGGGCGGCAAGGCCGGAGGGGCGGATGAAGCCCAGGACCGCAATCGCCTTGGCCGCCAGGCGAACGACCACCACCAGGAGCCCGACCTGCCAGGCGGCGGCCCAGCCCTCGAAGTCGACCGCAACCGCCGACAGGCTGAAAAGAGCGATCAGCGCCACGCCGATCGCCGCATCGAAGGCCGGCACGCCGGGCACGCCGAACCGGCGCGCCAGGGCCCCGAGCGCCAGGGTGGCGAGCAGCGGCGACAGCCGCAGGCTGAATGCCCCCAGGAAAACCAGGCCTATGACCGCCAGCACGACCACCAGCTGCGAGATGTCGCGGCCGCGCAAGCGGCACACCAGGAAACCCATCAACCGGGCGCCGGCCCAGGCCAGCAGCAGCGAGCCGAAGACCAGGTAGAGCGGATGCAGCACCCAGGCGTCGATGGCGCCGCGTGCCTCGACGTGGACCCAACCCATCAGCAGCGCTCCGGCCACCACCGCGTAACCCGAGTTGAGGGCGGCCAGCAGCAGCGAGCGTTCGGTGATCTGGCCCTGGGTGTGGAACTCCTTGCTGATGGCGAGCACGACGATGGGCGACGAGGCCATGCAGACCGCGGCCGTGATGGCTGCCGCCACCGGCGCCATGCCGCAGGCGAGCAGGACGAGGTCGACGGCGATGAAACTGAGCGCGGACTCGGCCAGGCTGGTAGCAAGCAGGGCGCGGTTGCGCCCCAGCCAGCTCCAGGGAGCGCGGCGCCCGACTTCGAACAGGACCACCGCCAGCGCCGAGCCCAACGCGAGTTCGCTGGTGGCGCGGTCGGGCAGCTCGATTTCCAGGGCCGACAGTCCGACCGTGGCGAGCCCGAAAAGCAGGCCGGCCAGGGTTTGCCCGACCAGGCGAGGCCAGCCCAGCCGCGCCGCTGCTTCGCCGCCGCCGACGCCGAGCAGGAGCAGCAGGGCGATGGTGGCGGCGCTGGGCCAGGCGAGCGGCCAGCTCGGCAGGAAAGTCACCTCGGTCATGGGCGAGGCTCCCGAACGGCCAAAAAAAGAAGCCCGAGCACCTGGGGGCGCCCGAGCTTCTCCAAACGGTGATGCTTGCCGTTCAACTGCTCCTGGAAGGAAGCATGTCTTTCGCGGCGGGTCGCGGCCACTCGCTGAAGATGTCCGCACCCCCGGCCGTGAAGGCCGAGCGAAAGCACGGACGAACGATACGGGGGCAGTGCGAGGTTTGTGAATCCGGTGGCGGACGTACGTATAACTGCGTATGCAAGGTTAGAGCAAGCTTGCATTCAGGCCACCGTCACCGGGCACCGCAGGTGACGGATGCACATCGCGATGTCCTGCCAGGGAGTTGCATCGGTTGCGCTGGCGATGTCCGGCCGCGGCGCGATTACGGTGGCGGGCAGGAGCGGTTCCACCACATCGTTGACCTGGGCCGGGTGGAAGGCGGCAAACAGCAGCCGCGCCTGCTGCCGCCGGTGGGCCATGACGTGCAAGGCACGGGAGGCGACGCTGCGCACCAGATCGGCGCTGGCGCCAGGCCCGCCGTCTATCCATAACTCGCCGGGCGGGACCGGGGTGGGCGATTCGATCCAGAACAGCAGGGTGTGGCCGTCGTCGCTGCGAGCAAAGCGCTCCAGGGCGTTGCAGGCCGGTTCGACCTGAGCCGGCAGGCAGCGCGAAATCACGACGACGCGCGATTTCGGTGCGGTCAGGCAGTCCTGGCCCGAGAGCGCAAAAGGGGTGAAAGGATCGAGTGCGGCGCGGTCGAAGCTGGCGTTGAGCATGGTTCTGGTCCGGGTCGGCAGAGGAGGCAGGCAACACATCGGCTGCCCGACCTGTGGGCAAGAACCACTTTAGGGCGCGACGGCAGGGCTGCCAATTCGCGCGCCAACCTACGTAGCTATACGCATGGGCCGCGCCCTCAACGGCCTTCGGTCGACTCGCCCGAGAGCTCGAGCGCGATCTGCATCCGGAACAAGTCGCTGACCCGCTGCGCGTCGAGCTTTTCCATGATGCGGGCGCGATGGACTTCGACCGTGCGCGGGCTGATGCCGAATTCTTCGGCGATCTCGCGGTTGTGGCGGCCGTCGGTGATGCGGTCGAACACCTCGCGTTCGCGGGCGGTGAGCTTCTGCAGCCGCTGCAGGTGGGCGCGGCGTTCGATCTCCAGGCTGAAGCGGCGCTGGTCGCTTGCCAGCGCCTGTTCGACGGCGTTGAAAAGCTCGTCGTCGTCGACCGGCTTTTCCAGGAAATCGACTGCGCCTTCGCGCAAGGCCGTGCGGGCGGTCGATACGTCGCCGTGAGCTGTGACCACGATCACCGGGATCGGCGCTTCCGCCTGCCGCAGCCGGCGGGCCAGTTCGAGCCCGTCGATGCCGGGCAGGCGCACATCGACGATCACGCAGGCCGGGCGTCGCCAGCGCCCCACCTCAAGGAAAGCTTCACCGCTGGCAAAGCTGTCGCTGAGGTAGCCGCGCACCCGCAGCAGCAGTTCGAGCGAGGTGCGCACGGCATCGTCGTCTTCGACCACGTAGACGGTGGCAGCGGGAATCGCCTCGAGCGTAGGGTTGGTGGCCGGGGGAGGGGGAGTCATGAGTTCAGTCCAGTCCGTCCGTGGTTTCGAGCGGGAATTCCATACAGAAGCGGGTCGGGTCCTGCGGCGAATCGAGCCACAGCCGGCCGCCGTGGCGCTCGACGATGCCGCGCGACATCGCCAGTCCCAGCCCCATGCCCTGCGGCTTGGTGGTGGCCATCGCGCTGAAAAGCTCGGGGCGAAGCTCGAGCGGCACGCCGGGGCCGTTGTCGCTGACCTCGATCCGCAGCAGATCGGCGTTGCCATGGCGGACGGTGCGGGCGCGCAGTTCGAGCTGGCGCCGTCCCGGCCGTTCGGCGAGGGCGTCGAGCGCGTTTTTCACCAGGTTGTCAAAGACGGTGCCGAGCTGGATCCGGTCGGCCTGCAAATGCAGCCAGGGCTCGTTGCATCGGACCCGGGTGTCGACCTGCAGGCGTTCGATGCGGTCGCTCGCCTGGTTGAGCGCGGCCGATAACAGCGCTTCGACCAGGCAGTCCTCGGTGCGGAGGAGGCCGGTGCGGAAAAAATCGCGCATGCGGCGCACGAACTCGCCGGCGCGGGCGCTTTCTTCTGCAATACGGCGCAGGGACTCGACCAGCAGCGCCTGCGAATCGCCGCGTTCGGCCAGGGTGCGGCAGGCGCGGGCGTAGTTGGAGATCGCCGCCAGTGGCTGGTTGAGTTCGTGCGCCAGCGCGCCGGCGAGCTCGGCGGTGGCGGCGACTTTCTGCGCTTCGGCCAGGGCTTCGCTCTGGCGCCGCAGGGCGCGGGCGCGTTCGGCCAGCGCGGCCGACTGGCGCGTGGTTTCGCCGGCCAGGGTGCCGACATACAGGATGGTGATGGCGAGCGCCAGCATCAGGAACTGGAACTGCAGCGCGATCAGCGAGTAGACGTTGAGGATCGCAAGCACGATCAGCAGGCCGAGCTGGACCAGACCCACCGCAACCACCGCGCCCGCCAGCCCGTAACGCATGGCCACGGCCAGGGCCGGCAGGAAAAACAGGTAGAACATGCGGTGTTCGTCGAAAGGTCGCACGCCGAAGATGAGGCCAAGGATGGCGACCAGGACCGCGATCAGAATCAGCAGGTGGCGCAGGGTCTGGCGCCGCGTGGGACCGGTTCCCAGGGCGGCGGCGACCGAGCCGTTGGCGATCTGCAGCAGCAAGGGGCAGACCACGACCAGGCCGACGAAGATCCCGGTGATGCGTTCGATCGTTTCCCGCGCCACCGCCGCGAACGTAATGTCCGGCCGGTAGAGGCTGACCGCGGCATCGGCGAGAGCGGCCAGGACCGAACAGCCGAGGGCGACGCCGATGAAGATTGTCAGGTCGCGGACGTCCGGGTCGGTGGCGCCGATGCGGGTCAGGCGGCGCAGCAGATAACCCCCGGCCGAATACGCGATCGCGACGACGGCGGCGGCGATCACCAGGCCGTTGACGCTGTCGTCGCTCAGCCAGAGCTTGGAGATCAGAACGCCGATGAAAACGGCGGGCACGTACCGGACCCCGCCCCAGGCGACCAGGGCCAGGGCGAGCGCGGGCAGCGGATTCCAGGGAACGATGAGCCGAAAGCCGGTGATCAGGCCGTTGGTCGCTGCTTCGAGCAGGACGTAGGCAAAGATGTAGACAAGGCCCAGCGCGAGCGGGCGCCAGGCTTCCTGCCTCAGGGCGAGCGCCCGGGAAGCCAGGAAAACGCGCCAGGAAGCGAGTAGGGATTTGCTGCGTTCAAAGCCCGAAGGGGCCGGTCCGACCTGCGACATGGTTCCCTTTTACCCGATGCGCCGCCTAACTGCCAGCCGGGGCTTCCAGTTGAGCGCGGTCGCATGTCGCACTGGCGCGAGCGCCCGGGCAGTCGCCAAGCGGCATGCAGGCCGAGGGCTAAGAGGCTGGCGCCCGGACCAGAGCCAGCAGGCGCTCCGCACCGACCGGTTCCTCGGCCAGCAGCGGGACCACCGCGTAGCGGGTGGCGTGGCGCTGAGCCACCTCGTGGATCTGGGTCAGTTCGCGCCGGGCCCGTTGCTGCAGCAGGGGCGAGTTGGTTCGGGCCGCGGCCACGCTCTGGTTGATTATCCAGGCCAGGGGCTCGATTCCGGCTCGACGCAAATCAGTCTGCAGCTGGGCCGCTTCGAGCACGGGTGTGGTTTCGGCCAGCGTCACCAGCAGGACCTTGGTCAGGCGCGGGTCCTGCAGCTGCATCATCGGCGTGGTGATATGCGCGTCGGGGCCGAGCTGGCGCGCGACTTCGCGGTGGTAAGCACCGGCGGCGTCGAGCAACAGTAGGGTGTGGCCGGTGGGGGCGGTGTCCATCACGACGAACTGGCGGCCGGCGTCGCGGATCACGCGCGAAAACGCCTGGAACACGGCGATTTCTTCGGTGCAGGGCGAACGCAGGTCTTCTTCGAGCAGGGCGCGGCCGGCGGCATCGAGCGACTCGCCTTTGGCGCGCAGGATCTGCTCACGGTAACGGGTCGTTTCGGCCGCCGGGTCGATCCGGCTCACGGCCAGATGCTCGACCGATTCGACCAGGGTTTCGCTCAGATGGGCGGCCGGGTCCGAGGTCGACAAGTGGACCGGCAAGCCGCGGCGTGCGAGTTCCACCGCGATCGCCGCGGCCAGCGTGGTTTTGCCGACCCCGCCCTTGCCCATCAGCATCACGAGGCCGTGGCCTGCGCGCGCGATCTCGTCGACCAGACCGGCGAGATCGGGGGCGTCGGCGAGGGCGGGCGACGACGGCGCAGCGACCACGGCGGCGGCGTTCGCCGGCTCGAACAAGGCCTCGAGGGCGGCCAGACCCACGAGATTGAAGGGCTGAAGCGGCACGAACTCGGTGGGCAGGCCAGTCAACTCGGTCGGCAAGGCGGCCAGGGCTGCCTGCTCGCGGGCGACGATGGCGGCCGCCAACGTATCGCCGGCGGCCTCGGCAACGGGTAAGACACCGTTGATCACTAGGTGTTGCTGCGCGATTCCGACTGCGGCGAGTTCGCGGTGGGTACGCGCCGCTTCATGGAGCGCGGCTGCCTGGGCGCGCGCCACCAGCACCAGCCGGGTCCGGTCCGGGTCGGCCAGGGCGTCGACCGCAGCCCGGTATTGAGCGCGCTGTTTTTCCAGCCCGGCCAGTGGCCCCAGGCAGGAAGCGTCGCCCTTGCCCGCCTCAAGGAAGCTGTTCCACGCGCCTGGCAGTTGCAGCAGCCGGATCGTGTGGCCGGTGGGGGCGGTGTCGAACACGATCGAATCGAAGCCGGCCGTGAGCTCGGTTTCGGTGAGAAGGGCGGTGAACTCGTCGAAAGCGGCGATCTCGGTGGTGCAGGCGCCCGAGAGCTGCTCTTCGATGCCGCGCACTACGGCCTCGGGCAGCAGCCCGCGCACCGGTCCGACCAGGCGTTCGCGGTAAGCCTCGGCGGCGGCCTGCGGATCGATCTCGAGCGCGCTCAGGCCGGGGACGGCATCGATGGATTGGATCCGGTGGCCGATCGCCTGGCCGAACACCTGGCCGACGTTGGAGGCCGGATCGGTGCTCACCAGCAGGACCCGCCGGCCGGAGCGGGCCAGGCCGATCGCGCTGGCGCAGGCGAGCGAGGTCTTGCCCACCCCTCCCTTGCCGGTGAAAAAGAGAAAGCGGGGGGCGTGGTCGATCAAGTTCATGCGGGCCTCTGGATGTCGTTGGCGGTGGCGCGCGGCATTGCGCTGCCGGACTGGAGGACGAACTCGAGGCCGGAAAGAGGCAGGGCAATGACCCTAATGGCCGCCGCCCGGGGGGCGGTCAGCAGCAGCGCTGGCCCCCGCAACACGGAGCGGCGGCCGCGGGCTCGATCGCAGCGTCGAGACCCGCCCAGCGCGCGAGCTCGTTGCGGTTGGGGTAGCGGCCGGCAAGCACCATTTCGCCATCGAGCAGTATGAGCGGCAGGCTGTCGGCACCGGAGCGCTCGAGAAAGCCCTTGACCACGGCGTTGTTGGCAAAGGCGAGCGGGTCCTGCGCCAGGTTGTGGCGCCGAATGGCCGCGCCTTGCTGACGTGCCCATTCGGCGTCGGCGGCGAAGGTCACGAGCTGTTGGTCGACCTCGGTGCCGCACACGCCGGTGCTGCAGCAGAGAGCAGGATCGAAGATCTCGATGGTGTTCATGGTCACGCCTCCTGGGCGGATGGAAGAAGTTGGCCGATGCGGTCGAGCTCGAATTTGAGGCGGACCGGGTCGGTCTGAAGTTGCGTCAGCGGCAGAGCCAGGAAGGCCTCGATGCGCCAACGCAGGGTTTGGTAAGCGGCGTCGAAGGCGGCGGCGATTTCCGTTTCGGTGCCGGTGGCGTGGGCCGGGTCGGCCACGCCCCAGTGACTGCGCAACACCGGGCCGAGGTAGGCGGGGCAGGTCTCGCCCGCGGCGCTGGCGCAGACGGTGATCACGATGTCAGGCGCAAACGGCAGGCTGTCCCAGGACTTGCTGGCGAGGCCGGCGGTGGCGATGCCGGCCCGTTCGAGTCGGGCGAGCGAGAGCGGGTGAACGCTGCCGCTCGGCTGGCTGCCGGCGCTGGCGGCGCACCAGCCCGTCGGCGCGAGCTGGTTGAAGATGGCTTCGGCCAGGATCGAGCGGCAGGAGTTGCCGGTGCAGAGGAACAGCAGCTTCATGGAGGCTCGCGAGAGGTTGTCAGGAGGCAGGGTCACAGAGTGTCGGTGAAGGCCGCGTCGGGTGCGCGATGGCAGCAGACCTTGCCTTGCTCGTCGAAGCGCACGCCGCAACTCTGGCGCAGCGCGAGCTTGAGGCGGCGGCGCGCGCGCTGGAGCCGCGACTTGGCAGCGGCCAGGCTCAGCTGCTGGCGCACGGCGAATTCCTGCTGACCGAGGCCTTCGAGATCGCAGGCCTGGATGGCGGCGCGGTCAGGCGGCGAAAGCCGTGCCAGCGCCGTCGGCAGGCATTCGACCAGGCTGGCGACGCCGTCGGTCTCGACCGCTTCGGCGGCGAGGTCCTCGGGCAACTCGACCCAGTCCTTGTTCAGCCGGGCCCGGTCGATCACGGCGTTGCGGGCTACGGCAAAGAGCCAGGCGCGCGGCTGGGCGAGCTCGCAGAAGCGAGCGCCCTGGCGCAGCGCGCGCAGGAACACATCCTGCAGCAAGTCCTCCGCTTCCTGTTCGTGGCGCAGGCGGCTACGCAGCCAAGCGCGCAGTTCCGGCTCGTGCGCCTGCCAGACTTGATCGATGCAGTTGCTCGCCATGGCTGCCATGTCTTCAGCGCCCGGCGAGGCGCCGGACTGCCGTTCCGCCTTCGTACCAGGGCTTGCTGGCGTTGACGATGCGAACCACCAGCAGCATCACCGGCACTTCGATCAGAACGCCAACCACGGTGGCGAGCGCAGCGCCGGAGTTGAGGCCGAACAGGCTGATCGCTGTGGCGACCGCGAGTTCGAAGAAGTTGCTTGCGCCGATGAGGGCCGAAGGGCAGGCCACCGAATGTTTTTCGCCGAGCCAGCGGTTGCCGAGATACGCAAGGCCGGAGTTGAAAAATACCTGGATCAGGATCGGCACCGCCAGGATCGCGATCACCCAGGGCTGGGCCAGGATCTGCTGACCCTGGAAGGCGAAAAGCAGGACCAGGGTGGCGAGCAGGGCGCCCATCGATGCAGGCCCCAGTCGGTGCAGCAAGGTTTCGAGTCCGCCCTCGCCCTTGCGTGCCAGCGTGCGGCGCCGGATGAACTGGGCCAGGACTACCGGCACGACGATGTAGAGCGCCACCGAGGTGAGAAGCGTGACCCACGGCACGGTGATCGCTGCCACGCCCAGCAGGAAGGCCACCAGCGGCGCGAAGGCGACGACCATGATGGCGTCGTTGAGAGCCACCTGGCTCAAGGTGAAATACGGGTCGCCGTGGGTGAGCCGGCTCCAAACGAACACCATCGCGGTGCAGGGAGCAGCTGCGAGCAGGATCAGCCCGGCGACGTAGCTGTCGATCTGCTCGGCCGGCAACCAGGGCGCGAACAGCACCCGGATGAAGACCCAGGCGAGGATCGCCATCGAAAACGGCTTGACCAGCCAGTTGATCGCCAGGGTGATGCCGATGCCGCGCAGGTGGTTCTTCACCTGGCTGAGCGCGGAAAAATCGATCCGCAGCAGCATCGGAATGATCATCACCCAGATCAGAAGGCCGACCGGCAGGTTGACCTGGGCGAACTCGAGCGCGGCGATCGCCTGCATGGTCGTCGGCAGCCATAGACCGAGGGCGATGCCGAGCACGATGCACAGCGCCACCCAGACCGTCAGGTAACGCTCGAACAGGTTCATCGTCGGCTTGGCTGGCGCGCTGATGGGGGTGCTCATAGATGCGGATCTGATCGAGCCTGAGTCAGAATTCCGGGAGACGAGCGCGGTATCAGGCGTGGCCCCCGCCCGCGGGACAGGACGGTGCGGCAGCCGACGGTGTGCAGCAGGTGTTGGCTGCGGGCTCGTCGAAAGTCGGGGTGGCCGCCAAGGTGTGGAAGCTCTCCCAGGCCAGGCCGGCGGGATCGCTGACCCAATGTTTGTCCGAGCGGCTGTAGCAGCAAACAACCCCGGTTTCGCTGCGCGAAGCCAGCGCAGCACGGTCCAGGCGTGCCTTGAGTTCGACGAGTTCCGCGTCGGACTCCGCCTGGATTCCGAGATGGTTCAGCCCGGGTCTTGCGCCCCGGGCCGAGATGGCGAAGTTCACGCGCGGGTCCTCGAGCTGCCACTTGGCGTAGTCGTCCTTGAGCACGCTGGGTGGGCAGTCGAATAAAGCGGAATAGAAACGCACGCCGGCGGCCAGGTCGGCGACGGCGACATGGACATGAAAGCGTTTCATGGCTTGGCCTTGGCGGGCACCTTGCGGGATTTCGGCAGCGCGACCTTGACCGGCTGGACTTCGCAGCTCTGGCCGTCGGCGCTGCAGCAGTGCTCGGTGAGAAAGGCGAGCAACTCGTTCATCTCGGCGTAGCTGGCGGAGTAATAGATAAAACGCCCTTCCTGGCGCGAATTGATCAGGCCGGCGCGGCTGAGTTCCTTGAAGTGGAAGGACAGCGTCGCCGGACTGACGTCGAGTTCGGTGGCGATTTCACCGGCGGTCAGTCCCGACTCGCCTTGCTGGACCAGCAGGCGGAACACCTTGAGGCGGGTTTCCTGAGCTAGGGCGGCGAGAGCGGCGACGGCGTCTGTCGTTTTCATGATTTGAAGGGTATCAAATTGTTGGGCCGGCTGTCACGGGCTCGGTTCGATGGCGCGATACCGAAAGCCCGTCAGTGAGGGGCCAATTTAGCGCGGACATGTAACCGGACTGTTACCGCAGCGATGCAGGGACGCAGGGCCGATCCCGGCGCACCCCGCGTTTGTGTTGAATCAAGCCGAGGTCTGGTAGTGCCCATCGCTGATGGGTGAGAAGTTTTGATGGCTCGATGATTTGCCAAATATCAAAACAATTTGCTACCCAAGCCGGGATGCTCCGACCTGATTCGACATGGGTATCGATATCAAGGAGCTTCCCAGATGAGATTGACGAGACGGACTTTTCTCCAGGCCTCGGCCTCCGGTGCGGGCCTGGTGCTTGCCGGGTGTGCCACTCAGCCAGTGACCAGCGCGATGGTCGTGCGCAAGGCCAAGCCGGCCGGTCCGGCCAAGGGCGAGTGGGTGTCGACCACCTGCCAGGGTTGCACGCAATGGTGCGCGATCCAGCTTTTTTCGCAGAACGGCCGCATCACTCGGGCCCGTGGCAACCCGCTGTCGAAGGCCAACGGCGGTTATTGCTGCCCGCGCGGCCATTTGATCGTCCAGCAGACGTACGACCCGGACCGCATCAAGGGCCCGATGAAGCGCACCAACCCGGTCAAGGGGCGCGGTGTCGATCCCAAGTGGGTGCCGATCAGCTGGGACGAAGCGCTCGACATCGTTGCCACCAAGATGATCGACCTGCGCCGCGCCAACGAGACCCAGAAGCTGGTCTATCTGCGCGGCCGTTATTCGTCGACCGGCACCAATCTTTTCTACGGCACGCTGCCCAAGATCTTCGGCACGCCCAACGCTTTCTCGCACAGCGCGATCTGCGCCGAGGCCGAAAAGATGGGGCCGGGCCTCACGCAGGGCTTCTTCGGCTACCGCGACTACGACCTCAATAACACCCAGTGCCTGGTGATCTGGGGTACCGACCCGCTCGCTTCGAACCGCCAGGTTCCCAACACGATTGCCAAGTTCGGCGACATCGTGGCCCGCGGCACGGTGATCACGGTTGACCCGCGTTTGTCGACCTCGGCCGCCAAGTCGCACGAGTGGCTGCCGGTCAAGCCGGGTACCGACGGTGCGCTTGCCTGCGCGATCGCCCACGTGTTGCTGACCCAGGGTTTGTGGAACCGCGAGTTCGTGGGTGATTTCAAGGAAGGCAAGAACCTGTTCGTCGCCGGCAAGACCGTTGACGAAGCGGCGTTTGCCGAAAAGGAAACCCACGGCCTGGTGAAGTGGTGGAACCTCGAGCTGAAGGACCGCACCCCGGCCTGGGCCGAGAGCGAATGCCTGATTCCGGCCGCGCAGATCATGCGTGTGGCGCAGGCGATGGGCAAGGCCGCACCCAAGGTGGCGGTGTGGATGGGCCCGGGGGTGGCGATGAACCCGCGCGGTACCTACGCCGCGATGGCCGTGCACGCGCTCAACGCGATCGTCGGCTCGATCGACGTTGAAGGCGGCACGCTCGAGGCGAGCAAGAGTGTCACCGGCAAGTTCGCCAGCTTCGACGCCTACCTCGACGACGTGGCCAAGGCGGCTGGCAAGGGAAAGAAGATCGACGGCCGCGGCGCCAAGGACATGCCGGCGATGATGGGTGCCAAGCCCGGCAGCGGCGTGGTGACCAACAACGTCGCCAACACCATCCTCAAGGACCCGGGCTCGGTCAAGGTTCTGCTCTCGTCGTGGAGCAACTTCAACTTTTCCGCCACCCAGCCCCAGCGCTGGGACGCCGCGCTCGCCAAGGTGCCGTTCTTCGCGCACATGGTGACCAATGCGTCGGAAATGACGCAGTTCGCCGACGTGGTCCTGCCTTCGACCCTCAACTGCGCCGAAGGCATGTCCGTCATCAGCAACATGGCCAACCTGCATGGCTACACCAGCATCCAGCAGCCGGCGGCCAAGCGGATCTGGGACGTCAAGCAAGAAGAAACCGAGGTCATGTGGCTGCTCGCAGCCAAGCTCAAGGCCAAGGGATTCTCCAAGCTCTTCGACTACTACTCGAAGGAGTTCAAGGACCCCGAGACCGGCAAGCTGCCGAGCAACGAACTCGAGTTCTCCGAGATCGCCGCCAAGATCGCGAGCGCGCCGATCTGGATGGCCAAGGAGCCCCTCAAGGGCGACAAGGTCGCGAGCTGGGCCGAGTTCCGCGCCAAGGGCATCTACAACTCGGAGAAATACAAGTTCAAGAAGGGCTGGGGCGGCAAGTTCGCGACGCCGACCAAGAAGTTCGAGTTCTACAGCGAGTCGCTCAAGAAAGGCCTGACCGAGCACGCCGAGAAACACAAGGCAACGGTCGACGAGATCCTGACGGGCTGCGGTTATACCGCTCGTGGCGAACAGGCCTTCGTGCCGCACTACGAACCGGTCAAGCGCCACGGCAGCACGGCCGACTATCCGTTCGCCTTCATCGACTACAAGTCGCGCCTCAACCGCGAAGGTCGTTCGGCCAACCTGACCTGGTACCAGGAGTTCAAGAAGGTCGACGCAGGCGACGACTCGTGGGGCGACGTGCTCAAGATGCATCCGTCCGACGGCGCCAAGCTCGGCCTCAAGACCGGCGACACGATCAAAGTGAGTTCGCCCACCGGCACCATGACCACCACGCTCAAGCTGTGGGAAGGCGTACGTCCGGGCACGGTGGCCAAGGCCTACGGCCTGGGGCACTGGGCCTACGGCCGGGTCGCGGCTGCGCAATACGGCAAAGCTCCGCGCGGCGGCAACAACAACGAGGTCCTGGTCGACGACTACGACCGCTTGAGCGGCGCCACGGCCCGCAACGGCGGGTTCACCGGCGTCAAGGTCCAGAAGGCCTGAGTCCCGCGAACCCGACCCGAAGGAGATAACTGATGTCTAGATTTGGAATGGTGATCGATCTGGCGCGATGCACGGGCTGCGGCGCCTGCGCGATCGCCTGCAAGAGCGAGAACAACACCCGCACCCGCGCCAACGGCCAGAGCTACAACTGGGCCGACTTCGTGATGAAGACCGAGGGCAGCTTCCCCAACACCACCCACGTAGCGTTGCCGGTGTTGTGCAACCACTGCAGCAACGCGCCGTGTGTGACGGCCTGCCCGGTCGAGCCGAAGGCGATGTACAAGACGCCCGAAGGCGTGACCATGCACGACGATGCGCGCTGCATCGGCTGCCGCGCCTGCCAGGCGGCCTGCCCCTATAGTGCGATGGAGCTCGGTGCCGAAAGCTTGACCGGCGCCAGCTACAGCGTGATCAGCTTCAACCCGCAAGGAGAAGACACGCAGCCGCAGTGGGCCGACAAGGCCTCGGCCATTCCGGGCTGCACGGCCTCGGGAGCCGAGACCGCGGCCCGGGCCGGCGCCAAGGTGCCGATGATGAACGCCTTCGCGGCGGGCGGCGACGTTGATCCGATCCGCAAGGCGGGCGTGGTCGAGAAGTGCACCTTCTGCTACCACCGCACCAGCCAGGGTCTGCAGCCGGCGTGTGTCGAGGTCTGCCCGGCCAAGGCGCGCATCTTCGGCGACCAGGACGATCCCAGGTCCGAGATCGCCCAGATCCTGAAGGCCAAGCGCTCGTTCCGCCTGCAGGAAGACAAGGGCACCCGTCCCAACGTGCACTACGTCGGCAAGTACAGCGTGCGCGGCTAAGCTTGCTGTCTGAAGCCGTTCCGGGGGCGGGCCAAGTCCGCCCCCTTTTGTTTGTCCGAGGTGAGCGATTGAGCGATCAAGACAAGACCCTAGCCCTGCTTGCACGAGCGGACCTGTGCCGCTTCCTGGCAGCCTGCTACTACGAACCCGGCCCCGAGTTCGCGGAGGAGAAGCTGTTCGACTCGATGCTGGCCGCGGCGCGCCGGATCGACCCCGAGCTGGCTTTGGCGGCCGAGCGCCTCGGCGCAGCCTTTGCTGCCCAGGACCTGCAAGAGCTGCTGGTTGATTACGCGCGGCTGTTTCTCGGCCCGGTCAAGGCGCTGGCCTCGCCGTACGCGTCGAGCTGGATCGAGCGGGAAAAGACGCTGATGCAGGAATCGACGCTGGCGCTAGTAGCCCTGTACGAGGCCGGCGGTTTCGAGATCGACGAGAATTTTCGCGATCTGCCTGACCACATCGCTGCCGAACTCGAGTTTCTCTACTTGTTGAACTTCGGCGCCCTTGCGGCCGAGCTGGAAGGCGACGAGGCGGCAGCGGCCGATCGGGCGACACTGCGGCAGCAGTTCCTCTCCGGTCATCTGATCCCGTGGATAGCGCCCTTTGCCGCGGCGGTGAAGGCCGGGGCCGAGAGTGATTTCTACCGCGAACTGGCCGATCTCACGGCGCGTTTTGTTGCCATGCAGGCGGACATGGAAGGTCCGGGCTGAGCCAGCCGATCCTCGAGCCAGAACGCCACCTTTGCGGTGGCGTTTTTCTTGGGCGCGGCTCGGGCACGAGGCCGATCGCGCCTGCGTGTGGGCGGCGCATGATGGCGCCGGCTCCTGCGGAGGCGATATGGCACGCGAACACGGCTCGATGACAGCGTTTGACGGCATGCTGGCCGGGATCACGCCGCCCGACAACGAGGCCGACCGTGTCGTCTACCAGCAGATCGTGACCGCACTCGAGCGCCAGCGGCGTCGCCGGGTGCAGGACTTCGCCACCCTCATCAACATCGAGATGCTGGCCTTGCGCTTCTACGAAGAGAACCAGCTGCGGCGCAAGGCCTGGATCATCCGCGAACGCTTCGGCCTGCTGGCGGGCGAGGCGGTGAGCCAGAAGTACCTGGCCTCCAACCCGCCCGACCCGGCGACCGCGCCAAGGGCCGAACTTCTGGCCGACCTTGAAAATCTGCTGGACCAGATGCGCGCCACCTACGTCTTGTCGGCGGCGCGCGAAAAGAGCGTGCGCTGGCTCAAGGGCGTTTTGGCTGCGCTCACGCTGCTGGCAGTCCTGCTCGCCGGCGGCGGTTATCTGTACGAAGCGAGCAAGGCCGGCGGCGGCGCGCTGGTGCTGCTGATAGCGGTGTTCGGCATGCTGGGGGCGCTGATGAGCATCATGCGGCGACTGCAGTCGCTGATCTCGGTCGGGGCGCTGACGCAGGACCCGGTGATGGCCTTGACCGGCCTGAGTTATGGCCTGGTCGGGGTG
>JAEZVV010000158.1 GCA_023443095.1 Pseudomonadota bacterium | reverse complement strand
GCCTGGTGATGCTGCTGATGTTCTGGGTCGGCAGCTTCTGGCGCGAAGACCCGCTGCCCGGCGAAACGCCGGCGAGCCCTCCGCCCGCGCCTCTGGTCGCCCGCCCGCTTGCGCTCGCCGCGGGGCTGGCCGCGGCCCTGCTGGTGCTGCCGCCGGTGGCCGAGGCCGGGCTCGAAGCCCTGCGCGACCGCCGCCCGGTGGTGCCGGTCGAGATCGTTCCCGTCGCGGGCTGGACGGCGGTGGCGCCCGGCCCCGACCGTGTCCCGCCCAAGGCCGGCTGGCAGGGCTGGCGGCCGCATCTGAGCGGCGCCGCGGCCGAGAGCTACCGCGTGTTCGAGAAGGACGGCGAGCAGGTCGGAGTCTTCGTCGCGATTTATCGCAACCAGGCGCAGGACCGCGAACTGGTCAATTCGATGAACATGATCGTCAGCCCCGCCGACAACAACTGGCGCTTGCTCGAACGCGGCCACCGGGCGCGGCCGGGGGCGTCGCCCGCCGAAGTCGCCCGCGCCCGCATCAGCGGCGCCGGCGCCGTGTTGGAAGCCTGGCACTGGTACTGGCTGGGGCAGCTGAGCACGAGCAGCGACGTGCTGGCCAAGCTCGACCTCGCGCGCGAACGCGCGCTGGGGCGCAGCGACACCTCGGCCTGGGTGACGATTTCGACCCCGCTGGCCGGCGCGGGCGAACCGGCGCGGACCGCGGCAGCGCAGGCGAGGCTGGAACGCTTCCTGGTCGAGATGGGGCCGGCGCTCGAATCGAGCCTGGCGCAGACGGCGCAAGACTGATGGACCCGCGTCCCCTCATCGCTCACGTGCTCTACCGCTTCGATGTGGGCGGGCTGGAAAACGGCGTGGTCAACCTGATCAACCGTCTGCCGGCAACGCGCTGGCGCCACGCCGTGATCGCCCTTACCGAAGTCACCGATTTCTGCAGCCGCATCGAGCGCGCCGACGTCGACTTCGTCTCGCTCAACAAGGGGGAAGGGCACGGGCTGAAACTCGCGCCGCGGCTGCTGGCCGAGTTCCGCCGGCTGCGGCCGGCGATCGTCCACACCCGCAACCTGGCCGCGCTCGAAGCCAGCCTGCCGGCCTGGTTCGCGGGCGTGCCGGCGCGCGTCCACGGCGAACACGGCTGGGACGTGAGCGACCTGTCCGGGCGTTCGGCGCGCCACCGTCTGATCCGGCGCGCCTACCGCCCCTTCGTCAGCCGCTACATCGCACTCTCGCGCCACCTGGGCGATTACCTGGTCGAGCAGGTCGGGGTGCGGGCGGGCCGCGTCAGCCAGATCTACAACGGCGTCGACACCCGCAAGTTTTCTCCCGCCGCGGCCCCCGTTCGCCCGGCCGGCTGCCCCTTCGACGAGCGCCACTTCGTGGTCGGCACCGTCGGCCGTCTCGAACGGGTGAAGGACCAGGCCACGCTGGCGCGGGCCTTCGTGCGCGCCGTGGCCGCCTCGAGCGCGGCGCGCGAGCGCCTGCGCCTGGCCATCGTCGGCGCCGGTTCGCAGCGCGAGGCCGTTGCCGCCATCCTGGCCGAAGCCGGGGTGCTCGACCTCGCCTGGCTGCCGGGCGAGCGGGCCGACATTCCCGACGTGCTGCGCGGCCTGGACGGCTTCGTCCTGCCCTCGCTGATGGAGGGAATCTCCAACACCATCCTCGAAGCCCAGGCCTGCGCCCTGCCGGTAGCCGCGACGGCGGTGGGCGGCAACCTGGAACTGGTCGCCGAGGGCCTGACCGGGCGGTTGGTGCCGGCCGCCGACCCGGCTGCGCTGGCCGAGGTGATGCTGGAATGGTTGGCCGACCCCGAGGCCGCCCGAGCCATGGGCCGGCGCGCGCGCGCGGCAGTCGAAGCCGGTTTTGGTCTCGACCGCATGGTCGCCGACTACGACAAGGTGTATCGCTCGCTGCTCGGATCACAAGACAGGCCGGCCGTCGCCGGCACGAAGGAGGCCTGACATGTGCGGCATCACCGGAATCATCGACCTTCGCGGGCGGCGCAGTTTCGAGGCGACCGTGCTGCAACGCATGAACGAGGCGATCCACCACCGCGGCCCCGACGAAGCGGGCTTGCACCTCGCGCCGGGGGTGGCGCTGGGCCACCGGCGGCTGTCGATCATCGACCTGGCCACCGGCCAGCAGCCGCTTTTCAACGAAGACGGCTCGGTGGTGGTGGTCTTCAACGGCGAGATCTACAACTTCCAGTCGCTCGTGCCCGAGCTCGAAGCCCTGGGCCACGTGTTCCGCACCCACAGCGACACCGAAGTCATCGTTCACGCCTGGGAGGCCTGGGGCGAAGACTGCGTGAACCGCCTGCGCGGCATGTTCGCCTTCGTGTTGTGGGACGAAAACCGCCAGACGCTATTCGTCGCGCGCGACCGCCTGGGCGTCAAACCCATGTATTACGCGCTGCTGCCCGACGGCCAGTTCATCTTCGGCTCCGAACTCAAGGCTTTGCTCGCCCACGGCGGCCTGGCGCGCGAGATCGACCCGCTCGCGCTCGAGGAGTATTTCGCCCTCGGTTACGTCGCCGAGCCGCGCACCGTGTTCAAGTCGGCGCTCAAACTCGAGCCGGGCCACACGTTGTGCCTGCGCCGCGGCGAACCGGCGCGGGCGCCGCGTCCTTACTGGGATGTTCGTTTCACCGGCAGCAACCCGATCGGTCCGGTCGAGGCGCAGGAAGAGCTGGTGACGCGGCTGCGAGAATCGGTGCGGCTGCGCATGATCTCCGAAGTCCCGCTCGGCGCCTTCCTCTCGGGCGGGGTCGATTCGAGTGCGGTGGTGGCGATGATGGCGGGGCTCTCGGACGAGCCGGTCAACACCTGCTCGATCGCGTTTGCCGATCCGCGCTTCGACGAATCGGCTTTCGCCCAACAGGTGGCGCAGCGGTATTTCACCAACCACCACACCGACCGCGTCGACAGCGACGACTTCGACCTGGTCGACACCCTCGCCACGCTGTACGACGAACCCTACGCCGACAGCTCGGCGATCCCCACCTACCGCGTCTGCCAGCTCGCCCGCCAGCACGTGACCGTGGCCTTGTCGGGCGACGGCGGCGACGAGAGTTTCGCCGGCTACCGCCGCTACCGCCTGCACGTCAACGAGGAGAGGCTGCGTTCGGCGCTGCCCTTGTCGCTGCGGCGGCCGATGTTCGGCCTGCTCGGCCGCGTCTACCCCAAGGCCGACTGGGCGCCGCGGCCCTTGCGCGCCAAGGCCACTTTCCAGGCGCTGGCGCGCGACACCGTCGACGCGTATTTCCATGGCGTCTCGATCCTGCGCGACGACCAGCGCGCCAGCCTGTTCTCCAACTCGCTCAAGGCCCAGCTGGGCGGCTACAACGCGGTCGAGATCTTCCGCGGCCATGCGGCTCGCGGCCAGACCGACGACCCCTTGTCGCTGGTGCAATACCTCGACCTCAAGACCTACCTGGTGGGCGACATCAACACCAAGGTCGACCGCGCCAGCATGGCGCACGCGCTCGAGGTGCGAGAGCCGCTGATGGACCATCCCCTGGTCGAGTGGCTGGCGACCCTGCCCACCCACATGAAAGTACGCGGCGACGAAGGCAAGTGGCTGCTCAAGAAGTCGATGGAGTCCTACCTGCCGCACGACGTCCTGTATCGGCCCAAGCAGGGCTTTGCGGTGCCGCTCGCGCGCTGGTTCCGCGGTCCGCTCAAGGCGCGCGTGCGCGAGGCCTTGCTGGGCGAGGTGATGGCCGATACCGGCTGGTTCGACCGGCCCACCTTGCAGAGGCTGCTCGCCGAACACGAGTCGGGCCTGCGCGACCATTCAGCGCCGCTCTGGACCCTGCTGATGTTCGACGCCTTCCTGCGCAACGTCGCCGGCGCGGCGCCGGTGCGCGACTCGAGAAAGGCCGGCTGACGATGCGAGTGCTGCACCTGCTCGACCATTCGATCCCGCTGCACAGCGGCTACACCTTCCGCACCCGCGCGATCCTGCGCGAGCAGCGCCGCCTGGGCTGGGAGACCTTCCACCTCACCAGCCCCAAACACACCGCGCCCGGGCCGGCGCGCGAAACGGTCGACGGCCTCGAGTTTTTCCGCACCGGCTACGTGCCGGTGTTGCCGCTGCCGGTCCTGCGCGAATGGGGGCTGATGCGAGCCACTGCGCAGCGTCTGGCCGAGGTCGCCGACATCGTCAAGCCCGACCTGATCCACGCCCATTCGCCCGTGCTCAATGCCTGGCCGGCGCTGCGGGTGGCGCGTGCGCGCCGCATTCCGGTGGTCTACGAGGTGCGCGCCTTCTGGGAAGACGCCGCGGTCGACCACGGCACCACCACCGAAGGCAGCCTGCGCTACCGCGCCACGCGCGCACTCGAAACGGCGGTTTTCAAACGCGTCGACGCCATCACCACGATCTGCGAAGGCCTGCGCGCCGACATCGCCGCGCGCGGCATTGCGGCCGACAAGATCACCGTCATCCCCAACGCCGTCGACCCGGGCGAGTTCCG